>CADBSV010000081.1 GCA_902797435.1 uncultured Bacteroidia bacterium | reverse complement strand
TGTACTTCTTAACCGCTTCCTTCATCTGCGCATCAGACAAAACGGGAGTTGCAATGAAAACGGTTTCGTACTGTTTTAACATGTTGTGAGTTAATTAATTAATAAAAATCAGCCCCTTGGGACTTTCCCAAAGGGCTGCAAATATAGTTTATTTTTCTTCTTTTTCCAAATTATCTTTGGTCTGGGAGGTCTGTTTGTACTTGTACCGGCGTATCTTCTGCGTGGCTGTCTTCTCGAAAGGCTCCTTCATGGCCTCCACGTCGGATATCTTCGCATTCTTGCCTACCAGGGAATTGACCCTGTCCTTTATGGTTTTCTGGAGGGTTTCCACTTTCGCGAAGAACTGTTCCTCTCCGGCAAGGTCCCAGTTGAGGGCGTTGTCCGCAAATTTCACCTTTGCCACAAGATGTCCGTCCTGCTGGGTGACGAGAGACTCCTCGACCCCGTCCATGCCGTTGATGAGCAGTTCTATTTCTTCCGGGTAGATGTTTTCGCCGTCTGGGCCGATGATGGTAGAACCGAGCCTTCCCTTAAGGTAGTAGTAGCCGTCCTTGTCCACGGTGGCCACGTCTCCGGTGTGGAACCATCCGTCGTCGTCGATGACTCCGAGCGTGCGTTCGGGATCCTTATAGTAGCCCAGCATCACGTTGTCGCCGCGGCAGATTATTTCGCCGGTTCCGGTGGCAGGATCGACATTGTCGAGTTTGACGTCCACCTTGTAGGAAGCGATTCCCATGCTGCCTATGCGAGTGCGTCCGACCATAGCGTTGCAGACAAGAGGGGCGCATTCGGTGAGTCCGTAGCCTATGGCATAGGGGAAGTGTGCCTTCTTAAGGAAAACCTCCACCTCGGGATCGAGCTTGCTGCCGCCTACACCGAAGAAACGCAGGGCTCCTCCGAAACTGCGGTAAAGCCGTCTGCCTACAAGCCAGTAGAGAAGCCAGGGCATGCTCTTTCGCATCCAGCTCAGCACGCGGCTGTGCTCTATGGTGGGAGCCACGCTCTTTCGGTAAATCTTTTCGATGATAAGGGGGACCGAGCACATGATAGTGGGGCGCACGGTCTTCATCGCATCCATGAGCACGCTGGGCGTAGGACGCTTCTGTATATAGTACACGCACGCGCCCACGGAAATGGGGTAGAGACAGCCGATGGCCATCTCGTAAGTGTGTGCCATGGGAAGTATACTCATGAACCGGTCGTGCTTGTTGCAGCGCTGGGCCTTATGGGAAGCCATTATGTTATGGCAGAGGTTCCGGTGGCTGAGCATAACCCCCTTTGCAGCTCCCGTGGTGCCGGAAGTGTAGATTATGGTGGCCAGGGAGTCGGCGTTGGGAGCCTTGGTCCAGCCGTCGCACTGGAAGGCTTCGCGGTCTTTCTTTACGAATTCGAAAGTCTCAATGTCAACTACGAGGGTGAGAGCATCGATACACTCCTGGGGAACTTTTTTGAGGAGCGCCTTGCTGGCGTACAGGACCTTGGTCTCGGAGTGTGTGAGTATGTTCTTTATCTCGTTGGGGGAGGAATCCGGAAGAATCGGGATGGCGACCCTTCCGAACGCAGTTGCGGTGAAGAAGGCCACTGTCCAGTTGGGCATGTTGGCCGAAAGGATGGCGACGCGGTCTCCCGCACTTATTCCGAAACGCGACAGTCTCTGGCTCTGCAGGTCGCAGGTGTCGCGGAAGCTCGAGTAGGTGTAGAACTGCCCGCCGTCAATGAAACGGCTGAACTGGCGCCTGGAAAAACGCCTGGTGCTGTTTTCGAACAGTTCCCTGAGGGTCTGCGGGTAGTTGTCCCGCACGGATATCCTGTATGGATGCTTTCTGCTCATGGTTGTTGATAGCTTTAAGTTTAGTGTGTAAGGTAATTGCCGGGATGCTTACCCGTGAGATGAAGTTTTTCGTAATACTCCTGAAGACGCGCAAGGTCGGCTTTCGTGTCGTCGGTGAGTATGAAGCGTTCTCCGCAGGAGATAGTCTTTGTGCGCCAGTCGAAATAGCCTGCATAGAGCGGAACGCCGGCCTCCTTCGCTATCACGAGGGCTCCTGCCTTCCAGCGCCTGACGGGCTTGCGGGTGCCTTCCGGAGCGATGGCAAGCTTGAAGAACTCGTCCTGCTCCATTTCCGATATGAGGCTCTTCACAAGGTTGCCGGCGTTGGAGCGGTCCACCGGAATGCATCCGAGCGACCGGAGTATGGGGCCGAGCGGCCAGAAGAAGAGTTCCTTCTTTATCATTGTATGTCCGACTTCACCGAAAGAAGTATAGAAGAGGTAGGCCACGACGAAATCGGCCATGCTGGTGTGAGGAACGCCGAGCATCACCGCCTTCGGCTCCGGGGGAGGGCCTCCGACTGCTTTCCAGCCCAGGGCGCGGAGCAGCCAGCCGCACAGACGCGACCATCTCTTTCCGTAGTGAGTCTTTCTATATGTTGACATCTTCGAGTTCTTCTTCGCTTCTCAGGTTGGCCCTTATGAAATTCTGGCGTTCTATGGTGTTGTCTCCCATGTAGAACTCCATGATTTCGGAGATTCTCTCTTCGTCGGAGAGCTGTACGGCATCGAGCCTCATGTCTTCACCTATGAAGGAAGCGAATTCGTCCGCGGATATTTCCCCGAGGCCTTTGAACCGGGTTATTTCGGTTTTGCCGCTGTGCAGTTCGCTGATAGCCTTTTCCTTTTCTTCGGTGGAGTAGCAGTAGCGGTTCTCCTTTTTGTCCCGGACACGGAAGAGGGGAGTCTGGAGTATATATACGTGCCCGCGGCGGATGAGGTCGGGGTAGTATTTCATTATGAAAGTGAGCACCAGCATGCGTATGTGCATTCCGTCGTCATCGGCATCGGTGGCCACTATAATGTTGTTGTATCGGAGGTTCGAAAGATCGTCTTCCACTCCGAGCGCGCTGATGAGAAGGTTAAGCTCTTCGTTTTCGGCTACCCTCTTGCGGCTTTCCTTGTACGAGTTGATGGGCTTTCCGCGGAGGCTGAACACTGCCTGGTATGCAGCGTTGCGGGCCTTGGTGATGGTTCCGCTTGCAGAGTCGCCCTCAGTTATGAAAATACTGCTGCGCTCTATGTCTTCCTGCGTCTTTTCGGTGGGCTTGTCGCCGTAATGATAGCGGCAGTCGCGCAGTTTGCGGTTGTAAACGGCAGTCTTGCGGGCACGTTCGCGGGTCTTTTTCTGTATTCCGGAAATCTCCTCCCTTTCCTGCTGAGAAGCCTTGATCTTGTCTTCGATCACCGGGACGATCTCCTTGTGTATGCGCAGGTAGTTGTCGAGATTTTTGGATACGAAGTCGTTGACGTAGCTGCGGATGGTGGGACCGGTATCAAGTTTCAGGCTGCCTTTTTCGTCGTGGGTCTGTTTCTCCCACATGTAGTTGCTGCCGAGCTTGGTTTTTGTCTGGCCTTCGAAGTTCGGCTCCTGAATCTGGATGGATATTGCGCCGACGACGCCCTGACGGCAGTCGGCGGGATCGTAATTCTTCTTGAAGAAGTCCTTGAGGGTCTTGGCTATGGCCTCCCGGTAGGCGGCCAGATGGGTTCCGCCGTCGCGGGTGTTCTGTCCGTTCACGAAAGAGGAGATGTTCTCGCCATAGGCGTTCCCGTGGGTGAGCACAATCTCTATGTCCTCTCCCTCAAGATGTATTGGGGGATAAAGGGGAGTGTCGCTCAGGAGGTTTTCGTTGACGAGGTCGAGCAGTCCGTTTTCGCTGACGTATGAATTCCCGTTGAAGACAAGCGTGAGCCCCTTTTTGAGGTACGAATAGTTCTTCACCATCTGCTCCACGTAGTCGAGATGGTATTCGTATTTCCCGAACATCATCACGTCGGGGGTGAAACGTACCAGGGTTCCGTTCTTTTCCCTTGGCGCGGGCTCCTTTCCGGAGTCTTTGAGTTCTCCGCGCTCGAAGCGTGCCCAGGAACTCTCGCCTTCGCGGTAAGAGCAGACATAGAAACTCTCGCTCAGGGCGTTTACCGCCTTGGAACCGACGCCGTTCAGACCTACGCTTTTCTTGAAGACGGCGTCGTCGAACTTGCCGCCGGTGTTGAGGATGCTTACGGCTTTGACGACTGAGTCGAGTGGGATTCCGCGGCCGAAGTCGCGCACCGACACCTCGTTCTCGGGGGTTATGTCTATTATAATCTGCTTGCCGAAGCCCATCGAATACTCGTCGATGGAGTTGTCAACTATTTCCTTGAGCAGGACATAGATTCCGTCTCCCTGATTGTTGCCGTTCCCGAGGCGCCCGATGTACATTCCGGGGCGCATCCGGACATGCTGTACGCCTTCCAGGGTGCGGATGTTGTCGTCAGTATAATTCGTTACTTGGGGCATATCACGCAAAGATACTAAATTATTTCTTTGTTACATTGCCCCTGAGGTGCAGGACAACCGGCTTTTTTATGTCTGACAGATATACCGTTATGGTTTTGTCAAAAGGATAAGGACCGTCTTCGTTGCTGTATGTGGCCTCGATGCTGCCTGCCGAGCCGGGAGCGATGTCCGTCCTGGTCCAGCTGATGCCTGTGCAGCCGCATGAGGGGATGGCTGAGAGGATGGTGAGCGGCTCCTTGCCGCGGTTGGTAACAGTGAAGGTACAGTTCTGCGGGCCG
Organism: uncultured Bacteroidia bacterium; assembly: GCA_902797435.1. GTDB lineage: Bacteria > Bacteroidota > Bacteroidia > Bacteroidales > UBA932 > Cryptobacteroides. The sequence goes on along the minus strand of CADBSV010000081.1, from coordinate 2,492 downwards.
TCCTTTACGGTGATGGTGCCGAAGTCGTGCACCGTCTTGTCGAATTCGGCCCTTCCTCCGAAAAGCAGCCCTTGTACGAGCAGGAAAATAATTGCCAGCGATTTCATATTGCAAATTTACTGCAAAAAGTTTACCTTTGCAGGACTTATCAATAAAAAAGTACTGGAACTATGGCTTACAAAATCAATCCGGACCTTTGTGTCGCATGCGGAACCTGCCAGGGCGAGTGCCCCTCTGGTGCCATCCACGAAGGTGACTTCTACACTATCGATCCCGAGGTTTGCATCGACTGCGGCACTTGCGCGAGTGCCTGTCCGATGGAGGCTATTGCACCGGGCGAGTAAAAGTCCATGCTGGAAGACAAAAGACTCAAAGTTTTCGCGGCGGTTGTGGAATTCGGTAATTTCACTGCCGCCGCCACTTCTTTGGGCCTTACCCAGCCTGCCGTCAGCCAGAACATCTCCGAACTCGAAAAAGACCTTGGAGTTCGCCTGTTCGACCGTTCCACCCGGGGAGACGTGCGTCTTACCGAAGATGGAATCCGCTTCGAAGGGTATGCCAGGCAGATAATGCACTGGTATTCCGCCGCACGCGAGGCTTTCAATCCCTCTCCTCTCTCAGTGGGAAAAGGTCCCGAAAAACCGGCCTCGGTACCGCTTGACCCCAAAACCGACGCGCTCGTCTGGGCGTCCGGAGGCGACCTTCATATAGAAATAAGGCATAAATAGGTATGGAAGGCCCCTGGAGGCATAATCCGTGGTACTCCTTCCTGCGGCCGTATGTGGATGCATGCACCCGGCTGAGTTTCAGACATGTGTGCGTAAAGGGGCTTGAGAACATCCCCGAAGATGCCGCCGTAATAATAGCTCCCAACCACTGCGGAACCTTAATGGACGCGCTTGTAGTGCTCCGTTCCCGCAGGGGCCCCACCGTTTTCGGGGCAAGGGCGGATATATTTGAAAACAAGACTGTCGCGTCCATACTCCGTTTCCTGCGCATCCTTCCCATGGTGCGCCGCCGCGATGGAATACGCAAGGTGCTCCGCAACTACGAAACCATCGACCAGGTGACAGATGTACTGTCGAACGGGGTGCCTTTCTGCATGTTTGCCGAGGGAACACACCGTACGATGCACTCGACACTTCCCATAAACAAGGGCGTCTTCCGCATTGCCATTGCGGCCCACAACGCCCTCGGAGGCGTTAAAGATGTGGTCATAGTTCCGGCAGGCATCGAGTACGGCGACTATTTCCATTTCCGGACATGGTCCCGTCTTCGCTACGGGAAGCCCATAAATGTGTCGAAGACGCTTAGGGAGAATCCGGGCCTGAGCGAACCTGAGCTTTTTGCCCTGCTGCGCACAAAGCTGGTTTCTGCAATCCGAAGCCGCATAGTCTGGTTCCCCGATGATGAACTCTATCATCAGAACTGGCAGGAGTTCGAGGGCAGGTTCTCGGCCATGAAAGGCTATGACTCTTCGGCCTACCGTCTTGACGGCCTTCCCCGCAGGCGATCCCTGAGGCTTGCCCTTGCCGTACTTACTTCGCCTTTCTTTGCCGTTTCGGCAGTGCTGACGGCACCGATGTGGGGCCTTGCGGAATGGCTCTGCAGCAAAAAAGTAAAGGACCGTGCTTTCAGAAACACTGCCCGTTACGGGGTGAAACTTATCGGCACGATCCTCTTTGGAATCATATGGGCGGCCGTCCTCTTCTGTTGCCTTCCGTGGTGGGCCGCCCTTGCTGGGGTGCTGTATTTCCTTGCGAGCTACAGCATCTTCTACGACTGGCTGAATCTGATTAGGCTGTAACCGAGTCTCGATCAGGCAGGCTCCATGGAGCACTCCTCCGACTGCGGCGAAGGGGCTCAGCGACCTCCGGCAGCTATGCTGCGCAACTCGGAGTCATAGACTCCTCAAACAGTGCTCGCATCGAGCCGCTGCTTCCGTTCGCCTCACCCAGGAATTCGAAGGTGATACCTTCGTACCTTGACGACGGAGCGTCCTTAACACAATTCCGATGGGATTATGTTAAGTGCCCGGATTCTGGGCACTGACGGTCGCGCTGGTACTGCGGTCTCCCGGGCGATTATCCCTCCACTTGGGGAGTCGGAGGGGAATAAACCAGCACGGTGAGCTGGCAGTTGTGGAGGGGGTGCAGCGCCCAGAACAACTGACTACTGACCGTGACCGCTTTCCCTTTAAGTGCGTGGGGGCGAGTCTGCGTCAGCAGTCTCGCTGCGCGGGGGCCAATGGAGCGGAGGGCGTCAGCAAGTTTGTGGCGGACTTGCTCCGACACAATCTTGCAGCGAAGGGTGGCAATGAAGGTTGCCTTTCCGGGCGGCTCTGCCGACCTGACGAGCAAGTACCTTTTCCCATTCGAACGCTGGCATCGGCACTACCGCTGGAATAGGGCACCATCGGCCCGAAACAATCTATGGCTCTGATTCCTGAGAGTTTGAGATCGGCTGGCCCTTTCTATAAATTGCGTTGTTCC
>CADBSV010000080.1 GCA_902797435.1 uncultured Bacteroidia bacterium | reverse complement strand
GGTGTAAGGACGGCAACGTTCTCAGCCGAGCTGTACTAATAGCCCGAAATCTTTCATTTCAAGAGATGGAATCGAGAGTATCTTTATCTTTTTTGTTTCTCAAGCAAAATACTGCGGTGGCTATAGCATTGTGGACCCACCTCTACCCATTCCGAACAGAGAAGTTAAACGCAATCACGCCGATGGTACTGCCCCACCAGGTGGGAGAGTAGGCAGCCGCCGTTCTTTTTATCAGGCTCGAACGTCGAAAGACGTCCGAGCCTTTTTTTGTCCGGCGTCCGCCCGGGTGTAACCCCCACCGCTGCGCGGAGCCCCCTGAAGGTGGCATTGTGCCGGATGGTGGAACTTCCGCAGCCGCCGTTCTTTAACGGGAACCCCGATCGAGTAATCGACCGGGGTTCAGAGTTCTTCCTTTATATTATAGTGGTTGCGCTCGGATGAAGACCGGGCTATCATCTCGCCAAGGAAACCGGCGAGGAAAAAGAAGACGCCGAGTACCACTGCAACGAGAGCAAGGTAGAACACCGGCTGCTCCGTGACAGGGCGGAAATACGTGCCATGGGCTTGACGCACAAGCTTTTCCACAATAATCCAGATGGCGATTACGGCACCTATGAAGAACATGCTCAGGCCGCTGTATCCGAAGAAATACATCGGCTTCTTGCCGAACGTGCTCAGGAACCAGAGGCTCATGAGGTCGAGCAGCCCGTTTCCGAAGCGGCTCATGCCGAATTTGCTTTTCCCGAATTTGCGTTTCTGATGGTGGACCTTCAGTTCTCCGATATTTGAATATCCGGCATTCTTCGCCAGATAAGGAATGTAGCGGTGCATTTCACCGTAAACTTCTATGCTTTTCACCACCTCGTTCCTGTAGGCCTTGAGCCCGCAGTTCATGTCGTGCAGCCCTATGCCGGTAACGCGGCGGGCTGTGGCGTTGAAAAGCTTTGATGGAAGATTCTTGGTGAGTTTGTTGTCCTGACGGTGCTGTTTCCATCCGGATACGAGGTCGTAGCCTTCTTCCGTTATCATACGGAAGAGTTCGGGAATCTCGTCCGGGGAGTCCTGAAGGTCGGCGTCCATCGTAATCACGACATCTCCGCAGGCCTTTTTGAACCCGCAGTAGAGGGCGGCAGACTTGCCATAATTGCGCCTGAAGCGTATTCCGTGTACTTGCGGGAAGCGGGCGGACAGTTCGCGTATAACCTCCCATGAGCCGTCGCTGCTGCCGTCATCGACCATGCAGACTTCGTAGCTGAAGTTGTTCTCTTCCATTACCCTGGCAATCCACGATTGGAGCTCAGGGAGTGATTCCGCTTCGTTGTAAAGGGGTATGATAACGGAAATGTCCATATCTGTGATCAGTCTTTGAATGGGTCGTCGGCGTCGGCCGGGATATGCCTTGAAAAGATATAGGAAGCAACTGTCCCGAACAGGAAACACCAGATAAGGGTTGTAAAGAAAGTGGCTACCGGCATATCCGAACGCATGTTTTCCATCGCCTCCAGGCTGGCCGCGTCAAGCATGGAAGAATACTGCTGCATGGCAAGGTCGAAGGAGGCGTTGATGACTTCCGGATTTATATACAGCACATATGCCAGGTAGAACACCGAATAAAGCAGGGCTGACAGCACTGCGCAGGCAATTCCGAAGTGGAATACCTTCCGGTTGTCCGCCGCGGGATTGCGGGAGGAGAACCTTAGCAGGAAAAAGCGCAGTAGCCACAGGCAGAGCATCAGTTTGCCTGCCCACAGCAGGAAATTGAGCGTTCCTATGAGTATCGCTGTGAAACCCGTTCCGGCCAGCTTGGCTGTAAATGAATTGACGAGAAGGTAAACTATTGAAACGGTCCCGAGGATGATTCCGGGAACGCCTGCTTCACTCCAGAGGGGTATCTTGTTCTCTTCCATGCAAAGACAAATATACGGAAAATCTTTTGTATATTTGTGGGATATGATTAAAATCACTTTTCCTGACGGCAGTGTAAAGCCCTTTGTACCAGGCGTCACTGCATATGAAATAGCCGAGAGCATATCTCCCAGGCTTGCGGCGGAAGTGCTGGCCGCCAGCGTAAACGGCACCACGGTTGATCTTACCAGGCCCATATTTGAAGATTCCGAGGTGAAGCTTCTCAAGTGGGAGGACGACGAAGCCAAAAAGGTTTTTTGGCATTCCTCTTCACATCTTATGGCAGAAGCTCTCGAGGCTCTTTATCCGGGCGTAAAATTCGGAATCGGTCCTGCCATCGACAACGGTTTCTACTATGACGTCGATCTCGGCGGAAAAACCATAACCGACGCCGACCTTCCAGCGGTAGAGAAGAAAATGCTCGAACTCGCCCGCGGAAAGGAAGATTTCAAGAGGATAGAAGTTTCCAAGGCGGATGCCATGGAGCATTTCAAGGAAAAGGGCGACCAGTACAAGTGCGAGCTTATCAGCGAACTTGAAGACGGCACCATTACCTACTATACAAACGGTCATTTCACCGACCTCTGCCGCGGTCCGCATCTCCGTAACACGGACGCCATCAAGGCAGTCAAGCTTACGGCAATCGCAGGCGCCTACTGGCGCGGCGACCAGAACAGGCAGCAGCTCACCCGAATCTACGGCATCACCTTCCCCAAGAAGAGCCTGCTGGACGAGTACCTCGTGCTTCTTGAAGAGGCAAAGAAGAGGGATCACCGCAAGCTCGGCAAGGAGATGAAGCTCTTTACCTTCAGCTCCCGCGTAGGCATGGGCCTGCCCCTGTGGCTTCCCCGCGGAACGGTCATGCGCTATCAGCTCGAACAGTTCCTGCGCCGCAAGCTCTACGAGCAGGACTATCTTCAGGTCGTGACCCCGCATATCGGCAGCAAGCAGCTCTATGTCACTTCCGGCCACTGGGCAAAATACGGCAAGGATTCCTTCCAGCCCATCAAGACCCCGCAGGAAGGCGAAGAGTACATGCTCAAGCCCATGAACTGCCCCCATCACTGTGAAATCTACGCTTCCGAGCCCCGTTCCTACAGGGATCTTCCCATCAGGCTTGCGGAATTCGGAACCGTGTACCGTTATGAGCAGAGCGGTGAGCTCCATGGATTGACGCGCGTGCGCTCCTTCACGCAGGACGACGCCCACATGTATGTGCGTCCCGATCAGCTCAAAGACGAATTCAAGAAGGTCATAGACCTTATCCAATACGTATTCCAGGTCTTCAAGTTCGACAAGTTCACGGCTCAGATTTCCCTCCGCGACAAGGTGAACAGGGATAAATACATCGGCAGTGAAGAGAACTGGGAGAGGGCGGAAAAGGCCATCATCGAATCCTGCGAGGAGAAGGGCCTGCCCGCAAAGGTGGAATATGGTGAGGCGGCTTTCTATGGTCCGAAGCTCGACTTCATGGTAAAGGATGCCCTCGGACGCTAATGGCAGCTCGGTACCATCCAGGTGGACTACAACCTTCCCGAACGCTTCGGTCTCGAATATACCGACGCCGACGGCAGCAAGAAGCGTCCTATCATGATACACCGCGCTCCGTTCGGAAGTCTCGAGCGTTTCACCGCCGTGCTGCTCGAACACAGCGCCGGCCACCTGCCTGTCTGGCTCTCTCCGGATCAAGTTAAAGTCTTGCCAATCAGCGAGAAATTTGCAGATTATGCAAAAAAAGTTTGCGAATTACTGAAAAATTCCGAAATTCGCGCTTCCATAGACGATCGTAACGAGACCCTCGGCAAGAGAATCAGGGACATATCCCTTCTCAGAGTGCCTCTGCTTGCGGTTGTAGGCGAAAAGGAAGCCGCCGACGGTACCGTCTCCATCAGAAGGGAGGGGGTTGCCGTGGGAACTATGGCCGCCGAAGAATTTGTAAATTATATTAAGACTGCAATAGCAGAAGAGTTAGCTTAAAGCGCATGCCAGGACCTTACAGACCGAAGCCGTCGGGCTTCAAGAAGCCTTCGGGCTCCAGACCGGATCCGCGTTTCGCCCAGAAAAAGGACGAAAACGAGCTTGCGATCAACCACCAGATACATGCTCCCCAGGTGCGTCTCGTCGGAGACAATATCCCGGAGCCGGGTATCTATCCTCTCTCCAAGGCTTTGGCACTTGCAGATCAGCTTGAGCTCGATCTTGTGGAAATAAGCGCAAAGGCGGATCCTCCGGTGTGCAAGATTCTGGATTACCAGAAATATATCTACCAGCAGAAGAAGAAGGCCAAGGAGATGAAGGCCAACTCCACGAAGGTGGTTATAAAGGAAATCCGTTTCGGCCCCAATACCGACGAGCACGATTTCCAGTTCAAGCTCAAGCATGCTATGGAATTCCTTCAGGAAGGCTCCAAGGTAAAGGCTACGATATTCTTCCGCGGGCGCAGTATAATGTTCAAGGACCAGGGCGAGAAGCAGCTGCTGCGTTTTGCAGTGGAACTCGAAGAATACGGAAGGGCCGAAACGATGCCCACCCTTGAAGGGAAGCGCATGAATATAATGATAGCTCCCGTTAAAAAGAAATAATGTTATCCAGCGCGTGAGCGCAAAATAACAATTGTATAATTAATTAAAAACCAAAACAAATGGCAAAGCTTAAAACCAACTCCGGTGCCAAAAAGCGGTTCGCGCTTACCGGATCGGGAAAAATC
>CADBSV010000079.1 GCA_902797435.1 uncultured Bacteroidia bacterium | reverse complement strand
TGACTTCTCGTTCCTCGACCCGGGCAGGGAATACACCGCAACCATCTATGAAGATGCGCCCGGAGCATGCGGCATCGGCACGGATCCTGCCTTCGACCCGTCATGCAGCATCCGCACCGTCAGGGTCACCTCGGCGGATAGCGTGAATATCCATCTTGCCGCTTCCGGCGGCTTTGCCATATCACTGAAATAACACATTCGTTATGAAGAAAACTATAATCACACTTGCTTTTCTCGGGCTCGGCGCAACGCTTTCTGCCGCAGCCGTCTCGCAACCTCTCCCGCACCACCGGGACATTGGTGTCACATCTGTAAATGCCCAGACAAGGCGTACGGAGGTAATCTTTTATCCTACTGCTGAAGAAGCTCTGTCAAAAGGCTTCGAACAGAGCCCTTATTATCTTTCCCTCAATGGTACATGGGATTTTAAGTATGCCGAGTCCGAACAGGAGATTCCTTCCGAATGGGTGGGCATAAAGGTTCCCGGCAACTGGGAAATCCAGGGCTGGGGTACTCCGGTGTATGTGAATACCACCTATGAGTTCGCACCCTTCGATCCGCAGCCTCCCACCCTTCCGGAACGCATTCCGGTAGGAATTTACAGGCGCAGTTTCAGCGTTCCGGCTTCTTGGGATGGCAGGGAAGTGTTCCTTAATCTCTGTGGTGTCAAATCCGGAGTGTACGTTTACATAAACGGCCGCGAAGTGGGTTATGGAGAAGACTCCAAGAACCTCGCCCGTTACGATATTACCGCCTATCTTAGAGAAGGAGAGAATGAACTGCAGCTCAAGTGTTTGCGCTGGAGCACCGGAAGCTGGCTGGAATGCCAGGATTTCTGGAGGATCAGCGGCATCGAAAGGGATGTGTACCTCTCCAGCGAAAAGCGTCTCGCACCCGAAGATTTCCGCGTGGTCTCCACTCTCGACCCGCTCTGCAGGGACGGACTGTTTTCACTTGACGTTACATCTGCCGACAAGGTGTCTTTCAAGCTTCTCGACAAGGATGGATCAGCCGTCGCCGAAGGCGTGGCGCCTGTAAAGGGAATACGCATTCCGGGTGTTCGCAAGTGGACTGCCGAGACTCCCGAACTCTACACCCTGCTTCTTGAGGCAGGCGGGGAATATACCCGTTTCGATGTAGGTTTCCGCCGCTTCGAAATAAAGGGCAACATTTTTTATGTGAACGGAATGCCCATTAAGTTCAAGGGTGTGAATTTCCATGAGCACAACGAATTCACCGGCCACTATATCACCAGGGACGAGATACTTCGCAATCTGAAGCGCATGCGCGAACTCAACATCAACGCCATCCGCACCTGCCACTATCCGCAGCAGAGGGCGTTCTACGAGCTTTGCGACAGTCTCGGATTCTATGTGTACGACGAGGCCAACATCGAGAGCCATGGCATGGGATACGGCGAGCAGTCGCTTGCAAAGCATTCAGAATGGTATGCAAAGCATCTTGACCGCACCATGAACATGTATGCGCGTACGGCAAACTATCCCTGTGTTACCATTCTCTCTCTTGGCAACGAGGCAGGCAATGGAATCAATTTCGAACGCACGTACGATGTACTGAAGAAACTCGAAACCGCCGGACAGAACCGTCCCGTAGTGTATGAGCAGGCGCGCAAAGACCGCAATTCCGATTTCCAGAATCCCATGTATGCGACTCCTGACTGGACGCGTAAGCAGGGCGTGCTCCCGTCGGAAAAACCGGTTGTACAGTGCGAGTATGCCCACGCCATGGGTAACAGCACCGGTTCCTTCGATTTCTATTGGAAAGCTTTCTACGATTATCCCAACCTGCAGGGCGGGTTCATCTGGGACTGGATCGACCAGGGCATTGCCCGTTTTACTCCTGACGGACGCAAATACTGGGCATACGGAGGCGATTACGGCGATCCTGACAAGGATCCTTCCACTTGGTTCCATGACAGGAACTTCTGCTGCAACGGCCTCGTAAATCCCGACCTCGGCATACATCCTGGAGCATGGGAGGTGAAGTACTGGTATCAGGAGGCGCAGATTCGTTTCGCCGATGAGGAGAGCGCATCGGTGTGCAACCGTTTCATCCTTTTCAACAGGCACTATTTCAAGCATCTCAATCATAATCTGGAGTGGGTGGTTACCAAAGACGGAAGGGCGGTGGCGTCCGGCTCGAAGCATTTCGACAACGCTCCTCTTATCGGCGAGGAATTTGCCCTTGAACTTCCGGAAATAGATCCTTCCTCTACCTATTATATAGGTTTCGAACTTCTCAGCTGTGAAGACGACGGACTGGTTCCTTCGGGTTATCCGGTTGCCACCGAGCAGCTTCTTCTTCACAGGGCGGACCGTCCGGAGGTGGCAGCCAAGCCTTATAAGACAAAGGTGCGTACAACAGGCGACCTTGTGAAGGTTTCCGGAAGGGGAGCCCGCCTTGTCGTCAATGCCAAGACAGGAACGGTTGAAAAGTACTCCCGCCACGGACGCCGTGTATTCCTGAAAGGATTCGGCCTTAAGCCTAATTTCTGGACTGCCCCCAATGACAACGAGTGGGGAAACAAAGGTCCCCTTATGGTTTATTCGGCATGGAAGGATTCTCTTTCCGTACTGGCTGTTGATACCGAATCTGATGAATTCGGAACTGCCGTCAAGGTAACTTATGGCCTTCCGGACGGATGCAGCATGGATGTGGCTTATAATCTGATATCGGGCGGAGACCTTCGCATTGATGCCGATTTCCACGGAGGAGATACCCATGTCAGAATCCCGAGGATAGGTTTCCGTACACGCCTGAAAGCCCGTTACGACAAATTCCGTTACTTCGGCTACGGCCCGTTTGAGAACTATTGGGACCGCGCTTCCGCCTGCTGGGCAGGGGAGTATGAGTCCAGTGCGAAGGCGGAGTGTTATCCCTACGTCCGTCCGCAGGAGACGGGGCATCATACCGGAACAGACTGGCTGGAAATAGGGAAGGTGCGCTTCAGCAGCGACTACCCCTTTGAGTTCAACGCATTGCGCTGCAGCATCGAAGACCTCGATCCCCGCCAGGAAGACGGAAGCCGCGTCTGGGGGCATGTGACCGATATTCCTGTGCGTCCTTATGTTGAGCTGTGCATAGACGGAAAGATGACGGGCGTGGGCGGCCATAACTCGTGGGGAAGGGCTCCTGAGCCTGTCAGAACTGTCTGGGCTGATGAGGATTACAGTTTCAGTGTGTTGATAGGAGGGATAAAAAAATGAGTTGTGACGCTCACGCGCAACAACTCATCTAACCACATAATTAATAACACTAAAACTAATAACCAATAGGTTGATGGATAAGAACTATCACTTGCTCAACCCG
>CADBSV010000078.1 GCA_902797435.1 uncultured Bacteroidia bacterium | reverse complement strand
TTCCGTGCGGGTGGAGAGACTCGAACTCTCACGCCTTGCGGCACCAGATCCTAAGTCTGGCTTGTCTACCATTTCAACACACCCGCATCGAATTCAGGACTGCAAATATAAGCTATTTTTTGGACTTGCGGCCCTTCTGGGAACCGGCACCGGCGGAGATTTCCGACAGGGACGCCTCCAGGGCGGCGTCCACCTCGGCATCGACTGAAGCATTGTAGCCTTTCATCTCTTCCTGGAAAACCTCTGCTTCTATCTGCTGGAACTCGAAATTAGACAGGAAGTCCTTCGGAAGCTGATTGGTGTATCCAAGCTCCTTCTTGCGCCTGTTCAGATTCTCGTAACCCGACATGGTAGCCTGGACCGCCTTCTCCACACCGGTGTCGAAGATGTCGCGGATGGCATGTCCAATGTTAATCTGGATGTCGTCCAGCTCCTCCGTGAACACGGGAACTTTCCCGTTGCGGTACTTCGAGCGCCCGATGGAGAATTTCATATTGTCGAGGTCCCCGAAGATATTCACGCCGAACTTTATGGGAAGCAGCGGAGCCTTTATTATGGAAGCGTTATAACGCATTTTCCTGTCGAGCCCCTGAACGCCCATCAGGGCGATGCGGTAGCGGTCCACCCCCACGACGAAGGGATAAATCTCCATCTGGTTGTTCTCGATGATGGCATCTACGTTGAGGTCTTCGATACGGCCGATATTCTTGTTCTTGAAGAGCAGCAGACGGGTTATCTTGCGCAGTTCGCCGGCATCGGTCACTTCGAGGTCGCGACCGGTTATTCGGATAAGGCCGTCAACCGTAGGCATGATGACGTTCATCATGGTGTCGAGCTGCCCGGTTACCGACACCCGGCAGCCGAGATTGCCCTTGAAACTGCGCAGCGCCGGCATCAGGTCGTCCACCATCGGCAACATCTGTATGATGCCCTCGGCGGACATGTCCATAAGCTGAAGGTCCGCCCCCAGCTGGATGTCTTCCTTCGTACGGGTGGCATAGAACGCATCCAGGGCAATATCTCCCAGACTGGAGGAGAGCTTTGTGTCGGTGAGCTGCAGGCAGCGCTTGGCCACTTTCAGCTTGGCATCCAGCGGACTTATCCGAAGGTCGCTGTAACGCACCTTGTCGGCATGAAGGTTGACGGTGGCATCGATGTTCGCCGGAATCACAATCACCGACATGCTGTCGAGCTTTGCGGAAGACTCTCCTATGCTGTCCACCACGAAGCTTTCATCCTCGTCGCCCGAGGTTACGATGGTGGTATCCTTACCCATCTCCATCGCAGTGAGCAATTCGTTTACGTTGAGCCTCTTTGAAGAAATGTCAAAGTTGCCTTTCAGGAACCCGCGGCCCCGGAGCGTCCTGCGGATGCCGGTAAGCGAACCCTTTACGGACAGGTCGGAACTACCGCTGCGCACCTTCATGGAGTTTATGCTGAAAGCGTCGTCATCGTAGCGGATATCGACATTGCGCATCGTGTTCCGCAGCGGCAGACGCGGTGTAAAGTAGAAAGCGTTGAGCGTAGAGAATCCGGCGGAGGGAGCCCACGTCTTAAGGAAATCCACCACCTCTTCCCCGAGGTCGATACGTATATCTTTCTTAGCGAAGTCCTTGTCGGACAGATAGGAAGGCAGCGGACGCGGATTCATGCGGCGGTCGTGCCTGAAAAGCGAATCCCTGGGAATTCCCGGATAGATGCGCTGCAGGGAATCGAGGTAGTGCCTGCGCCGCGCTCCGCCGCTGCGGACCCTCCGCTGCAGAGATGCGGACACTTTGAGCTCTTTTGCCCCTATGCGGTTGTCTCCCGTGCGGAAGAACACCCTGGCGTTCTCGGATTCGAATGACACTTTGGGCACCCTTCTCCCGTGGCTTTCGACCCGGGAGAGCATCGCATGGTTGGCCATGCCCCGCACCTTCGCCCTCATGGCGCTGCCTTTCTGCAGCGATACCGTATCCAGAAGAATGTCGGCCTTGATGCCGCCCGATGCGGAGGAGAGCAGCATCTTCACCTCGTCCAGCCTTGCCGAGAGCGAATCGTAGGGCATGCCGGCCGAAAGGGACGGAGAGGTTATCTGTCCTGAAAGCTGCCCGCTGCGGAAATTCAAGGACTTGAGTTCCGAAAGGCTGAGGTCGGCATCGAGCAGCACATCCAGGAGTCCGCCAACCTGAAGGCTGTCCGAAAGGAAGCGTCCGAGGGAGCCGAGGTCGGCGTTTCCGGCAAGATGGGCGGCAAGCGACGGGTCTTTCCCAAGCAGGTCGGAGCCCCTTCCGTTAAGGGAAAGGTCCAGCCCGTCCATAGAGGCGTCGAGACGCTTGACTACGGCAGAGAGCGCTCCAGAGGGAGTCATCTTTCCCGACACGTCCACGGTTAGGCGGGCCAGCAGGTCCATGGGAGAGTACTGCACCTTGCTGCGGGGTACAGTCAGCGAAAAATCAACCGCCGGGTTCTGACTGTCCGAAAGCCATCCGTCCGCCGAAGCGGCGAGGGAGAGGCGGGCGTCGGTGGAGACGTCGGAGGCCTGCGGCACCATGCCGGCAGCATATTCCTTTAGCACGTCGGAAAGGCTGCAGTCGTCTATGCTGAGGGAGGCTTTCACATAATTGCTGTCCGGGAGCATCCGCAGCAGGCCCTTGGCCTTCACGGGAATATAGGCGGCATCGAGATTCAGATGCGGCACCTCCACCTCCGTTTCTTCGGGCCGCTGGTCGTAGCGGACGCGGGTATCAAGGGTAAAAGGCACGTGCAAATAGCCAAGCTTGCCGCTTACCATGAGGGTCTGAACCGCAGCGTCGATGTCAACCGTATTCCTTCCGCGGGAATCCACTTTGAGATGTTCCAGGAGCACGCCTACCGTATCGGCAGGAAGGCGGCCCGCCACTCCAAGGGAGTCGATTCCGAAGTGCACCCTGCTGAAACGAAGCCCCTTTCGCCTTCCCGGGAGACGGACATCTCCCCTGAGGAGCATGTCCTTCATTGCCAGAATCGCGTAAACGGTGTCGGCCTGGGAAGTGTAAACGACAACCGGGCTGTCTGCCATGCGGACCGGCCCTATGCTGAGGCATGGCAGGGGGAAGGATGACTTTTCGGTGGTGTCCGGCTCGTCGGAAGACTTGAAGACCTGCCAGTTGGCCAGAGAATCGGGATAGGAGTGAGCGGCCACCCTGAGCCCCTTCAGGCTTGCATCCGAAAGACGCAGTTTCCAGCCGAATATTCTCCAGATGTTTACCGCTGCGGTAAAGCGGTCGAAACGCACAAGGGTGTCGGCCTCATTTCCCCGCCCGAATCCGAGGAGCGGACTGGCCGGGCCGGTGCGGTCGTAGGCTGCAAAACGTTCGTGGGGATAAGTTATGGAAAGGCTGTCCAGGGTAACCCTCAGACGGGGAAAACTGCGGAATACGTCGAAATGCAGGCGCGAATAAGCAAGGGTGCCTTCCGTAATGGCCCCGGCAGCGGCATCGTCCACAACCTGCCTTACCTTGCGGGAGTTGAGAACAATCTGCAGGGCAGCCATAATCACCAGGACAACGCCTGCGATTATGGAAAGGACCCTGACCAAACGCTTTGCGCCTTTCGACATTGCAGTAAGAAAAAGCTTTTACTTGAACTGTTTGAAGAAATCGTTGCCCTTGTCATCTACCAGGATGAATGCAGGGAAATCCTCCACACGAATCTTCCAGATGGCCTCCATGCCGAGTTCGGGATATTCCACGCATTCGATGCTGCGGATGCTGCTCTGGGAGAGCACTGCGGCCACGCCGCCGATGGTGCCGAGATAAAAGCCTCCGTGCGCCTTGCAGGCGTCGGTGACTACCTGTCCGCGGTTGCCCTTGGCAATCATCACAAGAGAGGCTCCGTTCGCCTGGAATTCATCGACATACGGGTCCATCCTGTTCGCGGTGGTGGGGCCCATGCTGCCGCAGGGATACCCTTCGGGTGTCTTGGCAGGACCAGCATAAAGTATCGGATGGTCTTTGAAGTAGGAGGGCATGCCTTCACCTGCATCGAGGCGGGCCTTGAGCTTGGCGTGGGCGATGTCACGGGCCACGATAATCGTGCCCCTCAGGTTTACGCGGGTGCCTACGGCATATTTTGTAAGCTCGGAACGTACGGCATCGATACCGTTGTCGAGGTCTATCTCTATGCCCTTCGGGCCTTCGCCAGGACGGCGGCACTCTTCGGGGATGAGTTCCGAAGGATTGACATCGAGTTTCTCAATCCATACGCCGTCGGAGTTGATCTTGCTCTTTATGTTGCGGTCGGCCGAGCAGCTGACGCCCATGCCTATGGGGCAGCTGGCTCCGTGACGCGGCAGGCGCACCACGCGGATGTCGTGGGCGAGGTACTTCCCTCCGAACTGGGCTCCGAGCCCTATCTTCTGCGCTTCCTTCAGCAATTTGGCCTCAAGGTCGATGTCCCGGAAGGCACGGCCGGTCTCGTCGCCTGTGGTAGGAAGGGAGTCGTAATACTTTATGCTGGCGAGCTTTACGGTGAGAAGGTTCTTCTCGGCGCTTGTGCCGCCTATTACGAATGCGATGTGGTAGGGAGGACATGCCGCGGTGCCCAGGCTCTTCATCTTCTCCACCAGGAACGGAAGCAGGGTACCCTCGTTCTGGATGGTGGCCTTGGTCATCGGATAGAAATAGGTCTTGTTGGCGCTGCCGCCGCCCTTTGCCACCATCACGAAGCGGTACTCGCTTCCCTGCACCGCCTCGATGTCGATTTGCGCAGGCAGGTTGCACTTGGTATTGACCTCATTGTACATATCTAGCGGAGCGTTCTGGCTGTAGCGCAGATTCTCCTGGGTATAGGTTTCGAAAACGCCTTTCGAGAGGGCTTCCTCATCCTCAAAGCCGGTCCATACGGCCTGGCCCTTTTCGCCGTGGATGATGGCGGTGCCGGTGTCCTGGCAGAAGGGAAGGACTCCCTTGACCGCCGTTTCGGCGTTGCGCAGGAACTGCAGGGCTACGTATTTGTCGTTTTCGCTGGCCTCGGGATCGCGCAGGATGGCCGCCACCTGCTCATTG
>CADBSV010000077.1 GCA_902797435.1 uncultured Bacteroidia bacterium | reverse complement strand
TATAATACAGTGTCCGAAAGGACGCTCAATGTACTTGCGAAATATATAGGCAGGAAGCATTTTGACGACTTCTGTGATTTCCTCAGCGAAAACGGGGAAGCTGAGTCCGATATAGTTCAAACCCGCGGCTCGGTCAACTCCAAGGAGCTTGAACCGGGAGAAAGCATCCGTTTCAGCTGGCTTCCGGACAGGGTCTGCACGGCAAAGTACCTTGGCGGCAACCTATTTGAAGTAACGGAGTCCATAAATGCCAGCATTAGGCCGGGAGATACATTTTCCTGCCTTTCCTTTACCGTCGGGCGCCCGTTATACGTGCTCCTTGGAGGTGAGAAGGAGCGCTCATATGGAATGGGACTCACACATGGCCTTTCGAGTATAGCAAAAGAGAAGTGATGCCAATGCTCTCTGAAAACGGAATCCCGGTAAAATAGAGTATCTTTGCAGCCATATTTCAACTGAAAAGATTATGACAAAGCTGAAATTTTATATCCTTGTTGTTCTTTCCGTGCTTGTGATCGCCTGCCAGCCGGAAAAACAGCCGGAACAACTACAACCGCAGACCGAATGGATCGGACGCCCGGACGGTTTTCAGGACAATTACACGCTTGACCAGATGGTTGTACTGAGCAGACACAATATACGTTCTCCCCTGGTGAGTAAGAATTCGGTCCTCACCAGGCTCACCAACAGCAGCTACCAGTGGTTTCCCTGGGATGGCGCCCCCAGCAATCTGACCCCGAAAGGCGAAAGGCTGGAAAAGCAGATGGGAGCTTTTTTCCGGGAGTGGCTGGAAAAGAAGGACTTCATCTCCCGGTATTCAGCCGACAACTACTCATTCCGCTTCTACGCCAATGCCAAGCAGCGCTGCCAGGTAACTGCCCGCACTTTTGCGGATGCCTTGCTGCCGGGAATGAACCCAAGGGTCGAGATGAACGTACAGTACGACACAATGGACCCCGTGTTCAATCCGCAGATTACCAAGCTTTCGGACAGCTTCAAAGACAAAGCCCTGCAGGAGATTCAAGACCTCTTCGGGGATATTGACGAGGGCATTTCCGAAGGGTATTCCATGTTGGAGAAGGTGATAGACATAAAAAACTCTCCAGCATCCAGGGACACTTCCTCCTTCAGAGACTTCCCGTCTTCGGTAAGCTTTAAGCTTAACGCCGAACCCGCCATGTCCGGAGGTTTGAAGATGGCCTGCACGGTATCCGACGCCCTGTCCCTTCAGTATTACGAAGAAGCGGACGCAGAGAAGGCGGCATTCGGACATGCCCTCAGTTTCGACGACTGGGTCACCGTCTCATCCGTAAAGGAGTGGTACGGGGACATTTTGTTCACGGCCCCGTCCGTTGCGGTGAATGTGGCACATCCCTTGCTGCAAGTAATCCTGGGCGAGATTCAGAACGAGAATCGCATTTTCACCATGCTCTGCGGACACGATTCCAACATCGGCAGCGTCCTGGCCGCCCTCGAAGCCGAGCTGCCAGAACTTCCCGGGGCCATAGAGCAGCGCACCCCCATCGGAGGCAAACTCATATTCGAAAGTTTCAAGGGACATGACGGCGCCGCCTATGCAGACATCATTCTGGTTTATGCTTCTGCAGAACAACTACGGGGCGAGAGCGCCCTTTCGTACAGCAATCCGCCCATGGCAGTCAATGTAAGCCTCAAGGGCCTGAAGAAGAATGCCGACGGGCTATACCGTCTCTGCGATGTGGAGCAGCGGCTCTCGGGAGCCATCGCTGCTTACGACGCCCTTTAGGTCAATCATCCCGGCGCAACTGCCCGGTCTCTTATTCCGTGACAGGACGGACAGATTGTCCGAAGTAACGGCTGTGGTTGCTGCTGTTCACGCTGCCGGAGGAGAAGTACACGAACCACGCGCTTGGCGGGTAGCCCGGATACAGACTGGAAGACCAGTAGTAGCCTTCGGATCCCTCATCGACTATGTCGGTATTGCGCCCGGAACCGGCGGCTGGAAGGAATATACTATTCCCGTTGGGTCCGGTTACGAGTCTGCCGCCAACACCGTTGAGGGTGTCCGTGGTCCAAGTGCACTGTTTTCTGAGTTCCGCCCATTCTGCTTCGGTAGGCATACGCCATTTGCCTCCAAGTATCACATGGGCTGCATCGTCTTCCGGATCGAGTTCCGTTTTCCCGTCCGGAGAACCAGGACCATACCAATTGAGAGTATCATCAGCCGGGCAATACTTTGTCAACTCATTATACTTGCCGTTGCACCACTTATATGTCTGCCAGCTGTAATCCTTCTTCGGCTCCAGCTCGCCCCATGCATAGTAATCGCCGTAGTCTTCCGGTTTTGCGCAAAAACCATCCGCAGACAAGTTGCTCTTCGCCCAGTACAGATCGTATTCCGAACCGTCTTCCCTTGTCATTACAACACCAAGATCAACGGTTCCCGCCGGGGCATGGGACTCCTTGGTTGTAAAGGATTTCACGGCGCCGTACTCGATGTCCGTTCCGCTCTGAACATAGTATTTATAATAATACGTCGTGCTTGGAGAGAGCCCTGTGACACGAACCTTAAACTTGTTGTCATCCGACCTTGTCGCCACAAGCTTTTTCCCTTTTTCGAAAGATTGGCTTTTGTCGTACATTATACCGACTTCCGCTTCTCCCGCCCCGGACGGAAGGTTGGCAGAACCCGTGAAAACCACAGAAAAACCAGTTATATCCGATGCGTCACAGGTAATAGTAACTTCCTCCGTATCGTCAGGGCTGCCAGTGTGAAGGCTCTCCGGCGCACAAGCCAAAAGCAGCACGGACGCTGCAAAACCAAACAAATATTTTTTCATGTGAATATACACAAAGCCTATTTATTGACCAGCCAAACCCGTAACGACTGATATTCTATCCAGGCCGGTCGAATCGTATTCGAATCTTCATGACTCACCGCCGCCTGGTGTGGAATAAAAATCGTTTATTTTCTTGGAACTCCAATAGAACCCGCAACTTTTGGACTGCTGCGCTATCTTTCCATTGTGGTTTGCAACACCTGTGGCGGGAATAAAAATGGAATTCCCATTCTTCCCAATCGCGATCCACCCATTGTCAGTATCCTCGAATGAGCAACCGTCAATCAGTGAATCGGCCTTCAGAAAAAGTTTGTAACACTCGTCGGAAATACCATAGGGGTTAGGGCTGCCGCCTGCCGTAAGACAAACGACAAGCATCATCAAAATGGGCAGCAAGCGTCGCATGAGCGCAAATATACAAAAAACTTACCTGTTTTTCGTATATTTATAAAGCATGCGGAACCGGGATGGAGTCGTGCCTGTTTCGGCTTTGAAAACGCGGAAAAAACTCCTTTCCGAAGTAAAACCGGATTCCTCTGCAACCTCGGCTACGCGCATCGAAGGATTGTTCTTCAGAAGGGAAGCGGCATAGCGCACCCGATAACCTGCGATGAAATCGGAGAAGGACTGATTGGCCTGGGAATTAATGCAGGCCGATATATAGGTATTGTTGGTGCCGAGACGGGAGGCGATATCCCCAAGTCGCAGATCCGGCCTTCGGAACAGTTCTTCTTTTTCGACCAGCTTGCGGATACGGGACATCATGTCCTGGGGAGTATCTCCGGCGGGAGCAGCCGGGGCGGTTTTCCTCCGCACCGCAAGCAGGATTATGACTGCTGACGCAGGAACCAGCAACAGTAGCCACCAAAGCGGGCTGCCTGCCGATTCCTTGGAATGGAGCCGGATAAGCAGGACATCCCGGATAGGATGGAAATTGTCTGCAAGGCTGCCTCCGGCCAGCATCAGGTTTCCTTCGGGCGTGAGCGCCATCGGAGCGTCGTTGAAGAGGGCAATCTGCGAATTTGTCCACAGCACCCGCAAAGGGGCCTTTCCCCCGTCCAATGCCGGATCATAGTCGATGTCAAGCAGATAGAGGCGCCTTAGCGAATCTGTGGCGAACATGTAGGCATGCCTTTCGGCCCTTGCAACCACAAGCCGTTCGCAGTAAAACAGCTCTGCTCCGTCCGGCGCCACTGTAGGAACGGGGCTGACTGTGGGAAGATAGGAGAAACGCTCTCCCTGAATCTTGGCAATGCGAAGGGTGTCCCCTTTCCTGGTACGCCCCGGTACAAGGTAAGTGAACTCCCCTATCTCATAGTCCTGAGGAAGAGAGCAGCCCTGAACGGGAGACGGCCGCCACTCCTTGAGCAGAGGTGGCTCGAACGGCTCGCCGCGAAGACGGTCCACCACTCCCGGGAGAGGTTTCCCATGGATATCGAAGCCCGAAAAAACAAGGACATCTTCCTCCGAAGAGCGAAAAATATAAGGCTGGCAGCGGTTCTGCGAAGTCGCCTTCACAGTTTCGAACCCTTTTCCCGGAACATAGCGCTCTATGCTGTCGTCGGCATACCAGTTTCCGCTGACGATGACGGTGTCGCCTGGTATGGCCAAGGCAGACGCATAAGCCCTCTTCTGCTGCATTATGGCAACGGAGGAGAATTCCCCGGAGGCCGGATCATACAACTCCACTCCCCAGCTCTGGCCTATGCCGAAAGCCTCGCTGCTCCCGCCGCCGAAAAGGATGCGGCCGTCTGAGAGCGGAGCGGCGAAAGCCCCGTCATGGGCATAGCAGGTGGAAATCCTGGTCCAGTTCTTTCCGTCGAAGAGTTCTGCCGTGGCAGTAGGAATAAAAGCCGAGGTATGGCCTCCTACCGCAATCATTCCGTCTTTTGTCCTGAGAAGGGCATGGGCAGCCCTCGGGACAGCCATGGGCTCGAGTTTTTCGCAGACCACATGGGCAAAAGGAACCGGATTCTCCTGCCACTTGTCTTCCAAAACCGTTGGCTTACCGCTGCAGGCGGGAAGCGACAGGACAAGTGGCAGCAGGAGAATCCGGTTCGTCATTTGCCAAATATAGTGATTTTCAAATAATTGAAAACTATTTCCTTGCAAATACGCCAGCCATGCCGAGGGAGAGCTCACTATCCTTGAGGTAGATATAGTAAGTTGAATCCCAATTTACGGTTGTCGAATACCACTGATCGGCCTCAAGAGTTTCGGGATTCACATTGGAATAGATATACTCGTTTTTGCCCAGCGACTGGTTATAGCCAAGGCTTTTGGCAGAGCTGGCCGAACCGGTGGCCTTTATCTGCAGGACATTTTCATCGAGCGTCCATGTGCCGCTGTCCTTGCGGACGGCTATGCCGCATTCAGCGTCTGGCTGCTCATATGCATCATACCAGGAGAACGTACCGTCACCGATTACAATGCGGCTTTCTACAAATCCGTCCTCTCTCTTGATTTCCCAGGTTCCGAGCAGGTCGGATTTTTTGATATTGAAATTGTATCCTTTCTTGAAAAGCATTACACCTCCCTTAAAGTCATCGGTGTTTTGCATCAGGAAGTCTCCTTCCCACTTCCACCAGGCCACTCCGCCTTCGACGGATAATATGGTAACCTTTCGGGGGCCGCTCCACTGGAAGTCGCTGAGGGACACCTGCACAAGCTCTCCTGTTTCGTAGTCGGATTCATACAATTTTTCCGGAGTCATCGTGATGACGCCGTCCTTTTCAGTGTAGGAGCCTGTATCCTTAAACCTTGCAACACCCTTCCACTCCCACTCGTAAGTGCCGTTAGAATTGAATGTTGCGTCGAAGTAATGGTACTCGTTCGCCCGCATGAGCCAAGTACCCGTGAATCCGCCGTCCTCATTCTGTGAACCGTCATCCTTGCTGCAGGAAACTGCAAAAGCCGCCACCGCGACCAAAATGGAATAGAGAATCTTTTTCATATCGTTAACTGTTGATTGTTGTCAGTGTCCGTACAAAAGTACCGACCTGACACATAAACCGCCGTGACAAAACAAGGAAACCTCCCTGCCAAATTTTTAAATGATTTGACAGGGAGGCTAAAACGGGGTGTTTTGAAAATTTACTCCTTAGGATGCAGTTTACGGTAGAACTTGGCCCCCGACAGCATGGAAGACACGCTGGACTTGCTGACGTATGCAGCACGGTAATATTCGCCGCGCTTGACGCTGAACTGCAGATTCTTGCCAAGCAACACCTTTACAAGAGATACGCTTACGGGCTCAAGATTCTCTTTCGGGAAACCGACGCACAGGCAACCTTGATATTCGACAGGCTCCTCCGGAGCATTTTTGAAGAGCGCCTTCAACCCTTCAAGGGTTTTGATTGCATCTTCCAAAGTGTCGCCGAGATAAATGAACAGTTCCGACGCCGGATCGATCATCACCTGCACCACCTTGTCGCCGATTCCCGGATGGCCTGCGGAGAGATAGTAATGGTTTGCTCCGTTTGCCGGACTGTTGAAGACTTCAATCTCATCGGTGCCGGTAACATCCTCAATCTCCAAGGAGCTTATCTCTATTCTCTGAGGAATTTTCTTTCCCTGGGCGGATGCCAGGACGGGGAGTACCGCAAGAAGCAGCACTGCCACTGCATTTCTGATTGTTCTCATATTATCGGTTGTCTATGATTTTTACTCCAGGGAACCCTGCCGGGTCGAATGTCACGCTCTCCTCGGAAACGCCGGGCGTTATGTTCTCTATGCTGAACGAAAACAGCGACTGCCTCGCCCTCAGGTAAACGGGAAGATATGTTGCCTTGGCTACTGCGAGTTCCATTCTCTTAGGATCGTTCTTGTCTTTGTTCTTTCGGGACTTTTTGCAAAGGATATACCAAGTGTCCACGGTCTCTTTCTGAAGGACAAGGTCGTACCCGTCCACAATGCCTTCGAAAGCCTCCATATCCGATGTGTCGGAAGAGGTCGAGGAGTCCTTCGTGCTGATAGTGATTTCCCCGGCATTTACGTCATACGACCATTTTGTGGTCGCGTCTGTCCACGAAATGCTTTTCTTTCCCTCTTTCTCCATTTCGGAACGCAGTTTCTCGCCGCGCACCATATTGTGGGATACGAAAGTGCCGACTATCGGCAGGCCGATGGAAAAATCCATGGAGAATCCCTCCGATTCGCACCGGGCCAGCTGGGTGGTCATTTCTTTTACAATCTCCTCGGGGGTCTGCGCCGAAAGTGCGGATATGCCCACAAAAAGGGCCGCAATCGACGATACAAAGCTTTTAATGCTCATAATGCAACTGTTGGTTTTGCAAAAATAACACTTTTTTCTTTTTACCTTTGTGCCTACAAAACAAACAGAATGAAAAAGACCGCACTATTTATCATTTTGGCTCTCTGCCCCATGATGCTTAAGGCGTGGAGGCCCGATTTCAGCCTCAACCGGGGCTATTACTCCCTGGGCATGCTCGGAGGAGTTGTAGGATTCTCTACCGGGCAGCAGGCCATCGGATTCGGGGCGAACATTACCGCATGGGGTGTTTCCCTGGATTTCCTCGGCCGCGGGCCGGCACATGCTCACACGCCCGAAAACAGGACATGGAATGATAAACAGGCATTCACTCTGAACATCGGCTACCATATCCCTATCAACAAATTCCTCAGCGTATATCCCCTCGTCGGGTATAGCGAAAGGAGCACAGGGGTGACCGACGGCACCAATTACGATTACGACTATGACTACGAGGACAACTCCGTAACCCGCTGGAACGAGTATACCGCAAACTGGACGGTACATCAGTTCAATTATGGGGCCGGCATAGCCATCAAGCCTGCAAAATGGATAAGCCTTCATCTGGTTGCAACGCGCTTTGCAATGTACGGCGGAATAGGCCTTAACCTCGGAAATCTTTGGAACTGATATGGAATTGTTCTGGGGACTTCTGATACCGTTCATCGGCACCACCCTTGGTGCAGCGATGGTGTTCGTTTTGCGGCGCGAAATGCCGTCCTGGGTGGAAAAACTGCTTATGGGATTTGCCGCCGGAGTGATGATCGCGGCTTCGGTGTGGTCGCTGCTGATACCCTCCCTGGAGATGAGCGCCTCGAGACCGGGTCCGGCATGGCTGCCCGCCACCGTTGGATTCCTCGCCGGAATGGCCTTCCTTCTGCTTCTCGACAGCATAACGCCGCATCTTCATCTGGCTACAGAAGAACCCGAAGGGCCCAAATCCAACTGGAAAAAGACCACCATGCTGGTGCTGGCAATCACCCTTCACAATATTCCCGAAGGAATGGCCGTAGGAGTCACGCTGGCGGGAGCTCTCGCCGGTTCTGGCGGACTCACCATGGCCGGCGCGCTGGCACTCTCGCTCGGAATCGCCATTCAGAATTTTCCCGAAGGGGCCATCGTATCCATGCCTCTTGCCACGGCAGGCCGGTCTAAGTGGAAATCCTTCGGCCTTGGCACCCTTTCCGGGGCGGTGGAGCCGATTGCCGGAGCCGTAACCGTGCTGCTCACTTCGGCCGTGGTGAACATAATGCCGCACCTTCTGGCTTTTGCCGCCGGAGCCATGATCTATGTGGTGGTTGAAGAACTGATTCCGGAGAGCCAGAGCGGGCGCCACAGCAACATAGCCACCGTGGGCGTCGCAATAGGATTCGCCCTGATGATGGTGCTCGACGTGGCGCTCGGATAGCGCCAGATCGTCTATGAATCCATATTCATCTTGGTCAGGATGCCCATGTGCACGAAATTGTTCCTGTGCCTGGGGGTGCGGCCAAGAATGACAAACTCCGCAAACGAGGTGAGTGAAGCGTATGACTGCTGCGAAATGTGTCGTATCACAAGGCAGTTGACCAGCCCGTCCTTTACAGCATTCAGGTTGTTGTCAAGATCGTCGAATCCGACGACGATCCTCTGCGGATCCGGATGCTTTTTCAGGTACTCCCCGAGCAGGAACACGCGCGAGTTCGTCATGGCTATATGATGAACGTCGGGATGCCTTTTGAAAAAGTCCTCCATCACGAGGAGAGTTCCTTCCGAATCTTCCGGGTCTATGAAAACGGTATGTATCCGGCACTGCGGGAAGTGGTCTTCAACATAGTCGGTGAAGCCGTGCCTCCTGGGCCTGTTGGGGTCTGCCTTGCGTCGGGGATCTCGTTTCAGACGCACCATCAGTACATCCTTGACATCGCTCCTCACGGTAAGAAGGTATGCTCCCAGTGCGCCGCTCTTGTATGGATCGACTCCGTGGTAAAGAGTATAATCCAGTTCGTCGATTTTGTTGTCCACGAAAGCGTAGGGAATCCCCTTTTCTTCCAGTTTGTGGGCAAATAGGGTGACTTCGTCGCGGAACACGGCGTTCATGATTACACCGGAGGGGGAACTTTCCAGTATCTTCCGGCTGTTCTCTACAAATGAGGACTCTTCGTTCTGGTTGTAGTAGTATATTCTCAGCTTCAGGCTGTAGGAGGAGAAGTTCTTGGCCGCCTCCACAAATCCGGTGTTTATATATTCCCAGTATTCCCCCTTCGAGAACTCAGGAATGAGACAGCAGAAAAGGTACTCTTTCCGGGAGGCAAGCTGTGATGCGTGGGAGTTGGGGATATAGTTGAGGGATGAAATTGCGGAAAGCACCTTTTCGCGCGTTGATTGAGACACGCGCCCTCTACCATATAGAACTCTGTCCACGGTGCCTCTGGAGACTCCGGCCAAATCGGCTACATCAAAGACAGTAGGAGTTTTATTGTCTGTTTCTTGCACTATTCGTCGTGTTTTCTCCAAAAGTACTAATTATTTTTTGATTTTAATTTTTATGGCTTATCTTTGCAAAAGAGTGCACGTGCACTCAAATAAAAAAGAAGGATTTAGAAACAGATATTTCAGTATGAAACGTAAGATTGTTATTTTAGGAGCAGGAATGATGGGGTCCGCCTTGGCCTTCCCCGCCGCAGAAAATGGAAATGATGTCCATATCGTAGGTACATGTCTGGATGACGGAATCATCGATGGTTATATCGCCACCAGGAAGCACGAGAAGTTCTGCCGTCCTTTCCCGGAGAATGTAAAATTCCATTATTTCAAAGACTGGCAGGAAGTCGTTAAGGGAGCCGATTTCATGATTGGCGGCGTTTCTTCTTTCGGAGTGGACTGGTTCCTCGAGGAGATTC
Source organism: uncultured Bacteroidia bacterium (assembly GCA_902797435.1). GTDB lineage: Bacteria > Bacteroidota > Bacteroidia > Bacteroidales > UBA932 > Cryptobacteroides. The sequence continues at coordinate 35,672 of CADBSV010000077.1, read as the reverse complement.
TCACAAAGCTCGACCCATCGCTGCCGGTTCTTTCCGTCACTAAAGGGCTCAGGGCCACGGAGGACGGCTCGCTTCTTTCCTATCCCGGATTCTGGGAGAGTGAACTCGCAAAGCGGGGCATCCACAGGACAATATGCGCCATCGGCGGCCCGTGCACGTCTTACGAACTCGTATTCATGGACCCCTCCGAGGTCGGCTTCTGCGGCAAGGATCCCAAGGCGCTCAGAATGATGAAAGAGGCCATGCAGCGTCCCTATTACCACATTTCCCTCACCGACGACGTGATCGGGCTGGAGAGTGCGGTAGCTCTTAAGAACGCATACGCAATGGCTGTCACCCTCGCCGTCGGGCTCAATACCCGCTGGCACGGAGAAGATGAGCCCCAGCACTATAACTCCCAGGCCGGAACATTCACCCAGGCCGTCCGCGAGACCCACGCCCTCATGAAAATGCAGGGAGGAACATTCGAATCCGAATGCATCGGCCTCGGAGACCTGTATGTGACGATTTTCAGCGGCAGAACCCGTAAATGCGGAGTGCTGATGGGCCGCGGGCTCAACTATGACGAGGTTACCGAAGCCCTCGCCGGCATCACTCTGGAGAGCCTCGTCATCACACGCGTAATGGGCCGCGCCATCCGCCGCAAGGCAGAACTCGGCCTGGTTGACCTGAAGGATTTCCCCCTCCTCATGCATATTGTCGATATACTCGACAAGGGCAAGGCAGATGCAGACCTTCCCTGGGAGGCTTTCACATACGAACACATATAATAATCGACAATGCAGACTAAGCGGTCGTTTTCATATTGGCAATGGCGTGTCATCATCTCTTCGATGATAGGCTATTCCATGTTCTATTTCGTGAGGAAGAACTTTTCCTTTGCGATGCCCGTGCTCAGCGCCCAATATGGCATAACCAATACGGATTTCGGTATCATCCTTTCCCTTGTGGGAATAATATATGGAGTGTCCAAGTTCCTCAACGGGTTCATCGCAGACCGCTTCAATGCGCGCTGGCACCTCGTAATAGGACTCAGCGCCTGCGTCGGGCTCAATTTCCTGTTTGGCTGGAGCGACAGGATATCGGCCCTGATAACCGGCCAGCAGGGAGGCCCCGATTTCGTGGGAACGATGGTGCTGGTAATGGGCATTCTGCTTGTGCTCAACAATGTATTCCAGGGCTGCGGATTTCCCCCTTGCAACCGGCTTCTCAACCACTGGGTAGCCCCCAGGGAACTTGCAACGAAAACCGCCATCTGGAACACCTCGCATTCCATAGGGGCAGGAGTCCTCGCCGTCCTCTGCGGCTATATAGTAAGCAGCACCGGCGACTGGCGCCTGTGCTTCTGGATTCCTGGAGCAATCGCCGCTGCAGGTATTCTGTTCATTTATATAACACTGAGGGACACGCCTTCCTCGGTCGGACTTCCGGAACTCCCGGACACAAAAACGGAACTTGACGGCAACGACTCAAGCGATGCCTACCGGGCTTTCGTGCGGAAAAAAGTTTTCCTCAACCCTGTAATCTGGGTCCTTGCAATCACGGACCTGTTCGTCTATGTGGTACGTTTCGCCGTGCTGGACTGGGGGCCCACCTTCCTCGGGAAGATGTCCGTCCCCCTTTCTCCGCACCTCGCCGGATGGACCATCGGAATATTCGAAGTGGCAGGATGCGCCGGAATGCTTTGCGCCGGGTGGATTTCCGACCACTTCTTCGGTGGAAAGACGCACCGCGTATGTGCGGTTGAAATGGGCCTGGTGGCAGTATGCCTCGTTATACTCCATCTGATTCCGGATTCCACATCGCCTGTCGTGGTGCTCGGAATCCTTTCTCTGGCGGGATTCTTCCTCTATGGCCCGCAGGCCCTTCTCGGAGTAACGGCATCAAAACATGCCACCAAGAAGGCGGCATCCTCGGCCGTCGGCCTGATAGGGCTGATGAGCTATGTCTCGGTCATCATCACGGGAGCCGGGCTCGGTTGGTTCAGCGACCGTTTCGGCTGGGACAATCTGTTTATACTTATGGCTGGATTTGCAGTCCTGGGAGGAGTGCTTTGCGCCTTCCTCTGGAACATAAAGGACGACGGTTATATTCACGAAGAAAAGGCATGAGATTATCCGGAAAGATATTGATGCTTTTTGCGGGAGTCTTATTCCCGCTTGGACTTTCCGCCCAGAACATTAATCTGAGGGGGACGGTGACCGACGCCCAGGGGGAACCCCTTATCGGCGCCGGCGTTCTTGTGAAAGGGACTACATCCGGAACCGTGACGGATTTTGACGGCGCCTTCACTCTCAGCGCCGAGCCGGGAACCGTATTGGAAGTATCCACCATAGGTTTCAAGACCGTAGAAATCACGGTGACTGAAGGAATGACGGAGCCGCTTTCCATTGTACTCGATTCAGACACCAACCTTCTGGATGAAATCGTAGTAGTGGGATACGGAACCGTAAAGAAACGCGACCTTGTGGGAAGCGTGGATGCCGTCTCTTCCAAACAGTTCGAAAGCCGTTCGAATCCCAGCATATCCCGCTCCCTGCAGGGATCCATTCCCAATCTCAACATCACGATGCGGGACGGAAAACCGTCCAGGAGCGCTTCCATCAATGTCCGCGGCACCGGTTCCATAGGCTCGGGAGGCAGCGCACTGGTGCTCATAGACGGAGTGGAGGGAGACCTGGAAACAGTGAATCCGCAGGATATTGAAAGCGTCTCCGTGCTGAAGGACGCCTCCTCAACCGCCATTTACGGCGCAAGGGGAGCTTTCGGCGTAATCCTGGTAACCACAAAGAATGCCTCCGAAGGCAAGGTGAATGTAACCTACAACGGAAATGTATCCGTCAACCAGAGGACGGTGATCCCGCAGCTGGTTACGGACGGATACACCTGGGTTAACGGCTATATGAACGCCTGGGACGGATATTACAACGGTTCGCGCCCTTACAACAACACCATCAACAACATCGTTCCGTTCAGCGACGACTACCTTGCCGAGCTGGAACGCCGTTCCACAGACTTTTCTTTGGAAAGGGTCCGTCTCAACGACGACGGAATGTATGAATACTTCGGGAACACAGACTGGCATTCCCTGTTCTACAAGGACGCCAACATGTCCCAGGAGCACAACCTTTCCGTTTCCGGCGGAAACAAGACCTTAACCTACTACGTGTCAGGAAGATACTATGGGCAGGACGGAATATACCGCGTCGGGGACGAAAGATACAATCAGTACAATATAAGGGACAAGGGCTCGCTGCAGATACGTCCGTGGCTGAGGATAACCCAGAACCTGGATTTCACGAAGGTGGACTACCACCAGCCCATGCTCTACTACTCCAATCAGCTGGTCCAGAGGATGATAGAACACAGCGGCCAACCGGTAACCCTGCCCAGGAACCCTGACGGAACCTGGACTCACGCGGCCGTCCTCAACGGCTATGCCGGATTCGCGGAAGGAACTTCCTACCAGGACGAAAAAACCCTTACCCTCAAGGATAAATTATCGGTCGATATAGACATCGTCAAGGATATCCTCAAGCTCCAGGGAGACTTCTCCTATATATACACGCGCAGGGAGCGTGACAGGGTAACGAACAAATACACCGGACACACGGGAGCCCAAAGCACCGTAACGGTGAATGAAAGCCAGGGTTCGACCCACCAGAACGTGCGTTACGATACGGACTACATAGCTTCCAACATCTACGCCGAGTTCACCCCCGGGATCGGAAAGGACAACACTCTCCGAATCCTTGCCGGATGGAACCTCGAGACCAAGGACTATCACACCCTAACCATCAAACGTGAAGGCATCACTATTGCCGACAAACCCAGTTTCTCCCTGATGGACGGTCTTACCGACGATCCCTCGGAGGGTGGCTACAAGTGGAGTTATGTAGGCATCTTCGGCAGAATCAACTACAGCTACAAGGGCCGTTACCTCGCCGAGGTGAGCGCCCGTTATGACGGCTCGTCCAAGTTTCCCGAGAATTCGAAATGGGGCTTTTTCCCTTCCGCATCCTTCGGGTGGCGAATCAACGAAGAGAATTTCATGCATTGGGCGAAAGACTGGATGGACAACCTCAAGCTCAGGATTTCCGCCGGAGCCATGGGGAACGGAAACATCTCGCCCTACCAGTATATAGACTATATGTCCCTGTCCACCAGTTCCACCGTCATCGGAAGTTCCCTCGACACCTACACCCAGGCTCCGGGGGCGGTACCGCTTTCCCTCACCTGGGAAAGGGCGGCGACATACGATGCAGGACTGGATTTGGACATCCTTGGGGACCGTCTTTCCTTCAGCTCTGACATCTTCAGGAGAATCACCGACGACATGTACACCACGGGCGTGGCGCTGCCGGCGGTGTTCGGAACGGCGTCTCCGAAAGGAAACAACGCATCAATGCGCACAAGCGGCTGGGAATTCAGCCTGGGATGGAGGGACCGCTTCAGTGCCGGAGGAAGCGACTTCGGTTACAGCTTCAAATTCATGCTCTGGGATTCAAGGACTTTCGTTACCAAGTACATCAATCCCACCGGGTCGCTTTCCGACTATTACGTCGGCAAGGAGATTGGAGAAATCTGGGGCTACCGCGTGGAAGGCCTTTTCAGGGACCAGGCCGACATAGACTCGCACGCAAGGCAGTCCTTCCTGCAGTCTTCGGACAAGGTTACGCGTCCGGGCGAGGTGAAGTTTGCCGACCTCAACGGCGACGGAGTCATCGACAGGGGGACATATACGCTTGACAATCACGGCGATATGGAAATCATCGGAAACACTTCGCCAAGGTACAGCTACGGCATCAGCCTCGGAGCGGACTGGAAGGGTTTCTCCCTCAGCGTGTTCCTTCAGGGCATAGGCAAGAAGAACTGGTACCCCCGCTACGACTCCGGTTACTTCTGGGGACAATACAACCGCCCGTTCGGCTACATGCTCAAGGCGCATACCGGCGACAATGTCTATCGTCCGGAACTTGACAACTACGACACCGCCTACTGGCCCAAGTATGCGGCTTACCAGACACATCAATCCTCCGTGAACAGGCCGCTTTCCTACGCCAATGACCGCTTTATGCAGAATGCCGCGTACATCCGCCTGAAGAATGTGACTTTGGACTACAGCTTCCCCCGGAAGGCCCTGGAGAAACTGGGCGTCTCTTCCCTGAAAGTTTTCATTTCCGGAGAGAACCTCTTCACATGGTCTCCCATGTTCAGGATAACCCAGAATTACGACCCGGAGGTAATCAGCTCCGGCGATTCGGACTTCCGCACTTCGGAAGGAGACGGATACAGTTATCCCATGCTGCGCAAATTGACTCTCGGTGTAACGGCATCATTCTGATATGAAGACAGTTATGAAGGTGACAAAATACATATCGGCGGCTGCGCTTCTGCTGTGCCTGGGCTCCTGCAGTGACTTTCTCACCCAGGGAGACCCGAACAAAGTGGACGGCCCCACATATTTCAGGACAGAGAACGACCTGAGGGTATATACCAACGGTTTCATCGAGAATATGCTTCCCTCCGCGCTTGACATAGCAACCGGCGACGCCCGCGCTGATTATCTTGCCTATCGCGGGGAATACCAGTACCTTACGGACAACTACGACGCCGACGATCAGGGCGGATGGTCCACGGGTGTATGGGGACGGCTCCGCAACATCAACTATTTCCTGGACAATTTCCGGAGGGCAGACGTCTCCGAGGACATTCTCCTCCATTACGAGGGCGTCGCCCGATTCTGGAGGGCCATTTTCTATTTCGACATGGTGAAGACTTTCGGAGCGGTCCCGTTTTACGACACGGAAATCTCGTCGGATGACAGGGAGCGTCTGTACAAAGGACGTGACAACCGGGAGTATGTGATGCAAAAGGTTCTGGAAGACATCAATTTCGCCTGTGAGAACTGCTCGGATTCTCCGGAGCTCCTTATCAATTCCTCGAGAATCAACCGTTATATCGCCCTCGCTGTCAAATCCCGCATCTGCCTTTTCGAGGGGACATACCGCAAGTATCACGAAGCCGACCCTTCCACAGGGGATTACTGGCGTGAAGACGAGTCTGCCCTTTATCTCGGCGAATGCGTTTCGGCCTGCGAGGCCTTGATGAACGCGGGGGTCTATTCCCTGTATGCTCCCGGAAACACTTCGGTCCAGTACCGTGAGCTTTTCACGAGCACGTCGGTCATCACCAAAGAAGTAATCTGGGCAAGGGTATATGACGAATCCCTCAGTGCGGTGCACAACCTGAACTGCTATTTCACGAACATGCAGTATGGCAGTTATTCACCCGTAAAGCAGTTCATCAATACCTATCTCAATACCGACGGCACCCCCTTCACGAACAAACCGGGATACGAAACCATACCTTTCACCTCCGAATTCGAGGGCCGCGACCTGAGGCTCCGCCAGAGCATCCGTTATCCGGGATATACAAGGCTCAGCGGCGGTTTCCCGGTGCGCACCGCCCCAGATTACAACTACTCTGTAACAGGATATCAGCCCATCAAATGGCTGATTGACGATACCTCGATGGACTCCAACACGTCTCCCTGCGCCACCTGCATCCCCATTATCCGTTATGCGGAAATCCTGCTTAACTATGCCGAGGCGAAAGCGGAACTCGGACAATTCGATGCTGCGGTCTGGAACAAGACCATAAAGCCCCTGCGGGAGCGCTCCGGCGTCAAGTCCGTAAGGCCTTCGGTTGCCGATCCCTATATGAAAGACTATTTCCTTGGACGGGTAACCGATGCCGATCTGCTTGAAATAAGGCGGGAACGCGGCATAGAACTGTTTATGGAGAACCTGCGGTGGGACGATGATATGCGCTGGGCCATGGGCGACTTGCTCCAAAGGGAGTGGCTGGGCGTTTATGTAGGCGAGCTCGGCAAGGTGTACGACATGGACGGCGACGGAGTCGGGGAGACCTGCTTTGTCGCAAATACTCCTTCGTCCCGCCAGGCCGGAGTCACCTACCGGGTACTCGGGTCGGATTTCTCCCTTACCGGGGGAACTTCCGGCAATCTGAAATGCTATATCCAGCTTAACCGCCGCTGGGATGACCGGAAATATGTCCACCCCATCCCTACAAACGCACTGAATGTAAATGAAAATCTGGGACAGAATCCAGGATGGGAAAAATAGCGAGCTTCATATGAAACGACTGCTGTATATTCTCTTTGCCCTGACAATCCTCTTCGCCTGCAAGAAGGATGAAACCCTTTTTGTGCGGGAGACCGACAGGATATCCTTCCATACGGCCCTCGCCCAGTCCAGGAACATTTCTCTGAGGTGCAAGGGAGCGTGGGGCAGCGAAATTCCGGAAGGATGCAACTGGATAACCCTCACTCCCGACGGAGGGACAGGCAGCGGAGAGTTCATCTTCATCGAAGTAAAAGTAAGCGACAACCGTGCCGCCGAACGGAGCGAAACCATCTGGTTTACATACAAAGGAGAGAAATACCCGTTGACGGTTACCCAGGCCGAAGGCTCCCTTAAATGGGGCACCCCGGAACTGGAAGGCAATCTCGTCGTGGGAAATCCCTGCGATGCATCCCTCAAAATAGCTTTTTCAAGGGCTTTCGGCGATGAGACCATAACCCTTGGCGCCACGCTTGAAGGCGACAGCGACGGGATTCAGATAAACGAAAAGGCTTTCAATCTTCTGGACAGCGAAGGAACTCTTGTGCTGCCGGTCGAAGGCACGCCCGAAAAGGCCGGTTATACGGATATTTCCGTTACCGTAAACGGCTCGGTGGTCGGGACCCTGCGCTCAAAGGTTTATTCCATCGATGAGCTGCCTCTGGAGGGACTTCCCGTCCAATGGAATTTCTGTGAAACACAGGGCGGGAATGATGACAGGGATGCCCTTAAGTCACGTCAGCCCGACTGGGCCACGACGCACGTCCTGCACGCTGACAAGGGCAGCGGCGATATCTTCATCGTGGAACCCGACGACAAGAGCGCTTCAGCAGTGAACGGCTTCGCCTACAATAATGGTCACGCATATTTCAAGGGCCTGTACGTAAACGACGCCATCGTGATGAGGGTTCCTGTGCGGAATCTCAAGGAAAATACAGCCGTTACGGTCTCCGGCAGTATAGGAGGCTCCGGTTCTTCGGCAGGCTTCCTCATTATGGAGTATTCCCTGGACGGAACCGTCTGGACGGAGGTGCCCGATGCTGCGAAGATAACCCTTATGGATGAGGAAATCTCTTATCATGCAGCCGTTTACGATTCATTCCTTGCATCCGACGGTGCTTTCAGCTGCACGTTCAACGTAGCGGAGACGCTGCTTTCCGGCTATCTCCAGGTGCGCCTGAGAGTATGTGCCGACGTCAGGGTCACGCGGGACAAAACCATTACCACCGGCGGTGGCGGTTCCACCCGCCTGAAAGGTTCATTCAAGATAACAGCGGAGGTCTGAAAATGAAAAAGTGGATTATAGCAATCGCGGCTCTTGCAGCCTTGACGGGATGCGCCAGCAGGTTCGACACGCCATCGGTCCTGTCGGCTCTGCTCATGACTGATTCTTCGGGAGCGTCCATCCGTTCCCTGAGGCTGGAGGTGGGCGAAACCGTAAGCCTCAAGGCGCTGACACGCCCGGAAAACGCCGATGTCAGCATCAAATGGTCCAGCAGCAATCCTTCCGTGGCGTCTGTCACCCAGGACGGCCTCGTTACCGGCCTCGGACTGGGAATCACACGCATCCTGGCAGTTTCCGGCAGCTACAGGGCTTCGTGCACCGTCACTATCGGAGGCATGCCCGCATACGACATCGCCGCCGCTTTCTCCGCGCCCCTCACCGAATCCCTTGTATGGTCCAAAGGCGTGGGGCTTTACGCGAGCAGGCGCATAATGCAGGGATTCGACATCACTCCTTCCGGCACAGTCTTCTATTCCCAGATCGGAAGCAATCCCTCCACCGTGAACATCTGCCGGGCCGGAGGACCGGGAGCGGATGCCACTGACGACGTCATGGTGCTTTCCAGGGCCGGTCACGGGACGCAGATCGTGGCAGAGGAAGCAGAAGACGGGAAAACCTACATCTGGGTGAATACCAACGGAACGGTTGATGAAACCACCGGGGAGTACAATGAGAACCTTTCGTTCTCAAGAATCGAATTCAAACCCGGCGCGCGTTACGACCAGGGGTATGCAGGCGAGACATTTTTCCTCAACAGGGGAGGCTCGTACGACGAAAACGGCTACTACCACAATTCCCAGTACGACCAGCAGGTCTCCATCGATTTCGTTCACCGCCGGATGCTGGTGGGAAGCCGGAAGTCCGGAACCCGTTACCTCTGGGTATTCGACCTTGACGAGGCCCTCAACCTTCCCCTTGAAGAAATGCAGATCACTGTCAAGGCAGGCACTCCGGAATATGAGGGAATGCCCGTTACGGAAGTGACGAGGAAGATTATGGGAAGGGACCTCGGAAAATGCCATGCTCTCGGGCAGATTACCGTTCCGGTGGGGAAGAACACCGCTACTGACGTGTATTCCTATTCCCACCAGGGGCATGAGATTTACGGAAACTATATCTACTTCTATGAAGGGAACGCCGTGGAAGATGAAAACTTCCCCGATACATTCCAGGGAGTGGGGTATATGACCATGTTCAACTATATAGGCGATGTCGTCGTTCCCAGGACCCGGATTACGGCCCTCTCCGATACGGAAGTCCAGAAGAGCCTTGGAATCACCCAGTCCGGTTATGTGGAACCGGAAAGCTTCAAGGTCAAGGACGGAGAAATCTTCCTCGGATTCGCCAGCCGGGACGACGCCTCGTCACTCAGAAAAGCCAATATACTACGATACGCCGTGTCTGAACTGAGCGGTATATAAGAATAATCTAAAATCACATATACTATGGACAAAAAACAGTACACACCACCTCAGATAGTCCAGTTCAGGATTATTTGTAGCGAGTCGCTTCTGCAAAATTCATCGGGGCTGGAAGACATGACTCTCAAAAAAGACTACGAGAACGATGAAGATTTCTGGCAGTAACACTAAAAAAGCAATGGAAATGAAAAAGGTTATTTATATTGTTGCAGTGGCTCTTGCAACATTCTCCTGCACAAAGGAGTTGAAAAATGTTACAGAAGATACCGCCCCCGGTTCAGAAAACACTGAAGTGACCCCCGCCACAGGCGGCGAAGTCCGCATCCAGGCCGGACTGCCTACCAAGGCCTCCGTCAATAACACCACCGGTGTCATGGCATGGGAAGAAGGTGACGCGATAGGCGTTTTCACCGGAAGCGGATTTACCAAATTCACAGTCGATCCCAGCACCCTTTCCGATGAATTCCCCGTTTTCAAGGGAACTCTCGAGGCCGGTCAGTCCCTCGGAAACATTGCGGTGTATCCCTTCGAAATTGCCGGCACTACCGACGGCTCTTCCATCAACCTGGTGCTCCCCGCCCTCTGGGATGAGTATTCTTCAACCAACGCCAGGTCCATCATGCTTGCATCCAATGCGGCCCAGGTTCCCGCAGGCGACGGTTCAACCGTCACGCGCTACTCTTTCAAGCACCTCGGAGGCGGCGTTAGAATTCCTCTTTCCAATGTGAACGCCGCTATCGACAAGATTACGGTCACTGTTCCCGGAAAGAAAATCGCTGGAACCTATACCATTTCTTCCACGGACACGGAGCTTCAGCTCACAAATGCATCCGTGCCGGAGGAGAGCACCATCTCTTTCAGCCTTCCCATCGAGGCGGAAAGGACTTCTGAAGGGTGCATTTACATTCCTCTCCCCGCAGGAGAGATTTCGGGACTCAATATCAAGGCCGTGACAGCCGACGGAGGTGTCCTTGTAGATAAAACTGCCAGCCAGACCATCACCATCGGCCGCACGGACATCTATCCCCTCCACGCCCTTTCCGTGAAGGTTCTCGGCGGCGGCATGGGTACTTCCGGGTCTCCTTTCCTCATTTCTTCAAAGGAGGATCTGCTCAAACTTCAGGAATACAGCAACGACGCCCTGTTCTACAATGCTTTCAAGGAGCGGAATTACAAGCAGACCGCAGATATAGATCTCGCATCCGTGGTTAATTTCACTCCTCTTTTCAACGCAGCTGCCGAGGGCGGAGCCAACCCGTTTGGCGGAATCTATGACGGAGACAGCAAGACTATCGAAAACCTGACGATTGATTCAACTACCGAATATGCAGGCCTGTTCGGCATTATCAGCGAAGGAACCGTAAAGAATGTCGTGCTGCAAGGCAGCGACGTCTCTTCTTCCGTCGGAAAGCTTGGTTCGATTGCGGGTACCGTTCAGAGCGACGGCTCGATAGACCATTGCACTGTAACAGGAAATGTCTCCGGTACGGACTCAGGATGGGGCTTCGGCGGCATTTCCGGCGTCTGCTCCACCAGGGCGGCCATCACGAATTGTTCTTATAGTGGCGCCGTTACGCTGACAAACGAAGCTGAAAGGGCCGGCGGAATCGTAGGACACCTTTCGCGCGGCTCTGTCGCAAACTGTGATGTGCTTTCCGGTTCATCGGTAACGTCTGCAACCCATTATGTCGGCGGTATCGCCGGTTATTGGAAATCCGATGCGACAAATCATAAATCTATTTCCGATTGCAATGTAAACGCAACGCTTTCTTCCGCTGCGGACCGCGTAGGAGGTATCGTGGCTTATGCCTTCAATGAGGCCAACAATCCTGTAACAATTTCCAACTGCACCGTTCAGGGAGCATTCAGCGGGACAACGAGTGTGGCAGGAATCCTCGGGTATCTGTATCGTGGAGATTTTTCCATAACCGGCTGTGAGGCCCTGAGTGGAACAACAATCACCGCTAGCGAAAATAATGTTGGTGGAATTATCGGGTATATACATTATACAGAATCCTATACGGGAAATACTGTAATATCTGATTGCTCATTCAAAGGGAATCTCTACGGAAAGCAGTTCGTAGGCGGTATTGCTGGCAACTGTGTCTATTATGATGATATTCTTGCGAAGGAAGTCGCTGCGTCCATAAAAATTTCAGATTGTTATGTATCTGGCAGCATTACCGGTTCCTCAACTGGCGTTGGCGGAATAGTAGGAGGTAAAAGCGCAGGGACACTGATTGTTAATAATTGTTATGTAAGCTCTTCTGTACAAGGTCTTTATGATGTTGGAGGAATAATAGGACTCAACAACAATACATTCGAATCGACAACCAGTTGCATTACTATCCTGAATTGTGCATTCGAGAAAGGTACACTGACTAGCACCAGCACGGACTATGGATATTCAGGTGGAATTGCAGGATTCTTGAGAACAAAAAATAGACCGATAATACGGAACTGCTATACCAGGCCGGCAGAAATGAATTGCAGCATCTCCGGAACAGCATTTTCTTCAGGAGGACTTGTTGGAATCAAAAATCAGGGAAAACTGTTCACTGTCAATACCTGTTATTCAACATTGGTTGCAGATAATGTGGCTGTGAATGGAATTCAAATAGCAGATCCCAGTTCATATACTCTCCTTGGCGGGTTGTTCGGAAGTAACACCTCAGGGGCTTCTAATAGGTTGTCATATCTTTATTGGGTTAACGATCTTTCCGGCAGCGGCACCGCAGCAGACAATTCCACCTATCTCGTCGATGCCAATCATTGCGGAGCCCTTACTGCCGCCCAGATGACGGACGGTACGCTGCTTGCCAACCTCAATGCCGGCAGGGATGCCTATAACGCATCGGCTGCAGAAGAACTTAAGGCAGCGCTGTGGATTGCAGGTGCCGACGGATATCCTACCCTCCAGGGACTTCCCACAGGTGACTGATTGATTCCATCGCCATGAAAACCAAGTTTATTCTTTCATTCCTTCTGTGCCTTGGGCTTCTGACTTCCTGCGCGAAGCCCAAGAGCGACACGCCTCCGGTTACTCCTCCCGAGCCGCAGGAGCCTCAGGATCCCCCGGCTGCCGAGGCGGTCTCGTGGACCTGGTCTTTCTGCTACGAAAAGGGAACGGAAGAAGAGAACGCCGCCCTTGAAGCCGCTCAGCCCCGCTGGGCGGAGGAGTGGATTCTCACGAGCGATGCCGACCAGGCTGCATACATAGGTTTCGTAGAGAATGAAGATAAAACCGCCACGGCGGCATCTTCCTTCATCTTCAAGGACGGACATCCCTATGTAAAAGGCGTTTACTACAAGGATTATTACCTTGTGAGCGTCCCCGTTCAGTATATGCCTGCCGGCGCAGAAGTAGCTTTCAGCGGTTCCATGGCAGGCTCCGGCTCCTCCGCAGGGTTCTTTGTGGCAGAGTATTCCGTGGACGGAGGGGGCACCTGGCTCATGGCAGAGGGCACCCGGAAGGAGGAAATCGATGGAAATGAATTCTCCTTTCACAGCGCCCCCCAGGACAGTTTTGCTGCAGGAGACGGGGATTTCTCCGCTTTCTTTACTCTCCCTTCGGACCTTGAGGAAAAAAGGCTGCTCGTGCGGCTTGTGGCATCTCCCAATTACAGGATAACGCGTCCTTCGGGGAACAACACTATCACAACGACCGGAGGAGGCGCAACGAGACTGCGCGGGAAATACACCCTGTCGCTCTCTCCCCAGAGCGGCGAACATCCCGCCGACTTCGAGGCCAACAAGGAATCCATAAGCTTCCCGGGGAGCAATTATGCCCCCGAAGCCGTTCTCATAAGGACCTATTCCGAAAGCGTGTCCGTAACCGCGGAAGGGCTTTCGTGGCTTGCCGAGGATCCTTCTTCTCAAATCGCAGCTTCTTCCTCCTTCACCCTTTATCTCACGCCGTCCGGCGCCAATGTGAGGGGTAATCGCTCAGGAAAGATTATCATCACCTCGGAGGGAGGAAGACGGCTCGAGATTCCCGTAGTGCAGAACGGACTGGATTCCTCCGAAGAGGGTTTCCCGGCAAAATGGGAGATCTCCGGCAGTTATTACACGGAATCAACCGTAGCCGGACAGAGGTGGATAAAGGAAGGCATCAGCACTGCCACTGCCGGAAGCGGCAAAGGGTACATAACCACCGTTAGCGAAAGCGGCCTTGAGCACAGGCATTTCCTTACCGGAAACACCCTTGCGGTAGAAGGCATGGGAACCGGGGACTACATCCTCTGGAGCATTCCCACCAGGCATATCTCCGCCGGAACCGATGTGGATTTCATGCTCACATTGGATGCCCTTGCAGACAATTCCCCCTCTCACTGGGCTTTCGAGTACAGGGACGGTGAAACCTGGAAGGGCGCCGGCGAATTCCGCACCAAGCATTTCGAAGACGCCAACCATACAACCTTCATAAAGACATTCTCTCTCTCGCAGGACCTGGAGAATGATTTCGTGCAAGTCCGTTGCCGCATCAAGGACGAAGGCGATGTGTCCGGAGGAATCTATTTCCCGAGGATGACATTCATGAGCTGCTATCTTATCTCTTATGAAGGGGCCCCGGAGGCGGAATACAAGGGTTCGCTGATGGCGCTCGGAAACTCCTTCACCTACTACTACGGCTCGCTTTGGATGCTCAAGGAAATCGCCCGAAGGGAGGGAATCCAGCTTTCAATGAGGGCAAATCTCAAGGGAGGGCAGAGTTTCCGCATGCACCTTGACAACCTGGAATTTTCCAACGAGGTGATTGAAGAGGGAGGATATGACTATGCCATCCTTCAGGGAACTTCCTACTCGGCGGCGAATTTTGCGCGCGACGGCTATAAGGCCGACGACGACATCTTCCTTGCGGCAAAGGAAATTGCCGAAAAGGTGCGCCGCTACTCTCCGGATGCGACTATAATGCTTGAGCATACCTGGGCCTATGCCACTACCCAGGGAGATTTCAAAGGCTATGACGGTTATGAAGGCTTTGACAAGTATCTCGCGCTCGGAACGGATGCACTCATGCGTCTGATTCCCCAGTTCGACAAGGTCTCCCGTATAGGCCCGGCTTTCGCTGTCGCCCGTTCGGAGGGCTATTCGATGTATTACACCGATGCGTTCCATCCTGCCCGGATAGGGGCATATCTCAAATCCTGCGTCAACTACCTCACCCTGTTCGGAAAGAAATTCGGAGCGAATCCTGCCGACTGCGGACTCCCCGCAGAGGATGCCGCACGCATGAGAAGCATAGCGGAACAGATAGTTTTCTCCTCTTCCGAATCTGCCTCCGATGCCGCAGCGGGAAGCCTTGAGAACATGACTCCAAGGGACGGCAGCGGAATTGAGTGGAACTGATTAATCCCTGATGAAAAAGATACTGATACTCCTTTCGGCAGCAGCGGCGCTGTGCGTCTCGTCATGCAACTCGGGCGCAGTAAGCACGGACGGTACGGACAAGAATCCTTCTGCCGGCATGCCGAAGGAGAGCGGCATCCGGTCGTGGTCCTGGACTTTCAGCTATGCCAAAGGCACAGCCGAATATAACGAAGCACTCGCCTCCAGGCAGAGTGCCTGGCCCGAAGACGGCCACAGGCTGTGGTCGGATCAGGGACAGGACGCCTACATCACCACAGCAGAGGCTGCAGGCAAGACGGCGGAGCGCATGAATACGTGGACATTCTACAATGGTCACCCCTATGTAAAGGGAATTTACTTCGGGGACTGGATAGAGTTTCATGTTCCTCATACGATAAAGGTCGGTGAAAAGGTGGTGTTTTCCGGGTCGATGTCCGGGTCCGGCTCCGCTGCAGGCTTTTTCCTGGCGGAGTATTCGCTGGACGGCGGACAGAGCTGGAGAATCGCTTCCGGAGCAGACGAAGTGACGATAAACGGAAACACTTTTGCCTGCCACAGCGCACCGAAGGATTCTTTTGCGGCAGGGGACGGGGATTTTTCCGCGTCCTTTACCGCAAACGAGGATTCTTCCGCGGGGGAACTGCTCCTAAGGCTGCGTTCTAACGCCAATTACCGGATAACCCGAAACAACGCTACGGCGAGCAATCCCATCACAACCGGAGGAGGAGGCTCGAACCGTCTGAGGGGAGCCTGCAGCATCTCCATTACCCCGGTGCGGAGTACGGATGTGCAGAGAAAGGATATCGTGCGTCTTCTGTATTGGAACATCCAGTACGGCATGTGGGCGGACCAGGCGAACGGCTACGACAACTTCGTGAATTGGATAAAGGAAGTAGATCCCGATATCTGCGTATTCTGCGAGGCATCGTCAAAATACGATACCGGCACATACGACACAACTCCCGCAGAGCAGCTGTATCTTCCCGAGCACTGGGGAGAACTGGCCTCCCGTTATGGACACGGCTACACGGCAATCGGCGGGCACCACGACCGCTGCCCGCAGGAGGTCACATCAAAATATCCAATCGAAACGCTGATGAAGATTACCGTTACGGAGGATGCCGCGAAACCCATCGCCCACGGGGCCGGGCTCCATAAGGTAAGCGTCAAGGGGCACGACATCAACATCCTTACAGCCCACCTATGGCCGAAATCCTATGCCAAGGGTGTCGCGGAGGAAGACCAGAAAGAAGATGCCGCGGCCCATGGAGGAGATTATTACCGCCAGTACGAGATGCAGTGGCTTGTAAAGAATACGGTAAACAACAAGCAGTATGCTTCCGACGACTGGATTGTCCTGGGGGACATGAATTCATATTCCAGAAGGGATAATTTCCACTATGGTCTCCCCGAGGATGACACTCAGTTCCTTGCCCAGGACGCAATCCTGGAAGGTACGAACCTTACCGATCTTATTTCCACATGGTACGAAGGAGTGTTTGTTCCGACTCATTTGAAAAACATCCGTATCGACTATGTATATCTCTCCGAAGCTCTTTACAGGAGCGTCCGTGACGCCGAGGTCCTCGGAGCGTGCTGGGCTCCTTTGAGAGCGAGCGGCGTAAGCCCCCTCTACGAGCCTTCCGACCATAAACCAATCATCGTTGACTTTGTGTTGAAATGAAAAGAACCTTGATTTTTGTCCTCTTGTGCCTGCTGGGCGTCCCCTCATTCGGCTGGGGCCGGCTCGGTCATGCAACGATTGCGGAGATTGCCGAAAGGCATCTGACAAAACGGGCAAAACAGAACATTGAACGCTACACCAAAGGCACTCCCCTCTGGGAATACAGCCACTGGATGGACGATGTGGTAAAGACTCCGCCCTATGATGTCAAACTTGCAGGCTGGCATGCCTCCGTGTGCACGCCCGACTGTAAGTGCACTCCTGCCGTAAGGCTGGAAGTGCGCGGCCTGAGGGACGCCGTCTCGGCTATGGAGTTCTGGCGCGAATGCCTCTCGGACCTGGAGAGCGTTCCGGACAGCACCGTCCTACTGGGAATCAAGTGCATAATCCACATGGTAGGAGACTTCCACTGTCCTGCCCATGTACGGTTTTCCGACAATGTGAACGACCTTAAGTACCCTGTCTCCTTCTTCGGGAAACCCATGGATACGCTTCATCGCGTTTGGGATTCCAAACTGATTGAGCGCGGCAGCGGCCTTGTCTTTGCCGATTTTCGCGAGTATGCGACCAGGCTGGACACCTGGAGCCGAAAAGATATACGCCGGGCTACCAAAGGCTGGGCCAGGGAGTGGTTTGAGGATTGTGCAAGGGATGTTCGTCCTATAGTCGGAACCGTCCCCCAGGGCGCCGAACTCGGACAGGAGTTCGTGGAGCAAAACATCGGCCTTGCCGAACTTGAGTTGCGCAAGGCAGGGTATCAGCTGGCAAAAGCGCTGAACGTTATTTTTGGAAAGTAAAAAGAGAGTTATGAAAGTGAAATGGATACCCGCCGCTGCAGCTATGGCAGCCCTTCTCCCGGCATGTTCCCCCGAAAAGAATGAAAAGATTCCCGCCGGGCCGGACGTTCCGGAAAGGATTATTCTGGAAAAGACCTGGACCTTCTCCTACATCAAAGGCTCCGATGCCGAAAACGCCACCCTTGCGCTGGCCCAGCCCGACTGGGAGGAGAAGCATATCCTTTATTCCGACAATGACAGGGAATCCATCATCTCCACTTTTGAGGCTGACGGGAAAACTGCCGGTGCGATGAATGGTTGGACCTTTGCCAACGGACATCCTTACATCAAAGGCATTTATATGGACGACGGGTTCCTGGTTACCGTCCCAGTAGAGTCCATCCCGTCGGGAACGGAACTGACTTTCTCCGGCTCCCTTGCCGGCAGCGGTTCGGCGGCATCTTTCTTCATCGTGGAATATTCCGAGGACAAAGGCACCAGCTGGAAGACGGCTGACGGGACTTCCCAGATGACAATTGCCGGAGACACTTTTTCATACCACGCAGAAGCAAAGGACAGCTTTGACGAGGGCGCAGGTGATTTTACGGCATCTTTCAATTTGGCGTCAGAGGTGAAGGACACCCTGCTTTTGAAGCTGCGCGTCGCGGCAAATTACAGAATCACCCGGACCAATTCCACGGGGAGCAATCCCATTACCACCCTCGGAAGCGGTTCCAACCGGCTCCGCGGGGTTTTCTCCCTCAAGGAATCCAGAGACTACACCAAGGATTTTGCATCCGGCGACGGTTCCCAGACAAACCCATACATCATTGACTCCCCAATGGCCCTGGAGGCCCTTTCGGCGCTGGTAAAATCTCCGAAAACCAGGAATGAATTCTGCGGAAAGGCATACAGGATGACAGCCGACATCGACCTCTCCGCAATTGCAGAGTTCGTCCCGATAGGCAACTATGCCGATGATATTCCTTTCACCGGTATCTTCGACGGAGACTCCCACACGATTTCAAATCTGCATATCAAGGTATTTGGAAAGACGGGGGCAGGGTTGTTCGGTTATCTGAAAGGGGCCTGCGTCAGGAATGTCTCCCTATCAAAGGCTGCCATAGCTTCGGACTCCCGATATGTCGGCGGCATTGCAGGCTGGGCGGAGGAGTCCGCAATCGAGAATTGCAGCATATCTGCAGGAAGTGAAGTCCATACCGACTATCACAATGCGGGAGGAATCGCCGGCTATCTCCAGGGAGGCCGCATAGCCGACTGCATATCGGAGGCGATGGTAAACAGCAAAGGCTCCTACGCCGGAGGTATAGTGTCTGTCATCGAAGACGGCACCGTGGAGCATTGCGCCGCAGGAAGCGCCGGCCAGGTAGGAGCCTACCACTATTCCGTGGGAGGCATTGCCGGAGCTTTCATTACACTGTCTGAGGGACAGGCGCCGCTTATCGACAAATGCGTGTCTTATGCCGATATTCAGGGAGAATATAACGTGGGAGGAATTGTCGGGCACGCCTACACCAAACCCGACGGAGTGGTCGTCACCATAAAGAACAGTGCCGCCATCGGTTCCACCATCAAGGCTACGGGGATGAACAGCAACAACTACGCCCTCGCCGGAGGAATAGTCGGATGGGTACAGGGAACAGGCTCCGCCCAGATCCTCAATTCCTTCTCCAGGGCGGATCTGCTTTGGAGCACGGCCGGCCACATCGGAGGCATCTCAGCTCTGGACGGATTCAACAATTCCAGCCTGCTGACGATGACAGCCTGTTACTCCAGCC
Organism: uncultured Bacteroidia bacterium; assembly: GCA_902797435.1. GTDB lineage: Bacteria > Bacteroidota > Bacteroidia > Bacteroidales > UBA932 > Cryptobacteroides. The sequence goes on along the minus strand of CADBSV010000077.1, from coordinate 16,213 downwards.
TCAAGGGCGAAAACACTCTCACCGGCGGTACTACCATAGCCGCCGCGGCTACCAAAAACTGCGGCCCCCTCTATGGCAGATCCTCTTCTGCCGGAAAGTTCTCGCATAGCTACTATACGAAAACCTATCCTAATACTTCAACCAAATCCGCATCCGTCGAGGAAACGTCCTGCGAAGGGCTCACCGACGGACAGTTCACAGACGGAACGCTGCTCGGCAAGCTTCAGGACGCCTCTGCGTCGGTTCCGGGTGCAGAGAACTGGATTGCAGGAGCTGACGGCTATCCCACCCTGTCCTGCCTCATGGCAGATCCCCATCCCCGCAGCAAAAAGGCAAAGAGGGTGAGTGTCATTGGCGATTCCATATCGACATTCCGCGGATACCTTGCGAACTCCACCTACCGCACACATTACCCCGCTGCCGACGGAACGGTTACCATGGTCAGCCAAACTTATTGGTACAAGCTCATTTACAATTATATGAGCGATGCCGTATTCGACACCAACATCTCTTTCTCCGGATCGGCGGTGACAAAGACCACAAAAGCTTCGTCTGCGGATCAGCCCTGGTTCGGACACGATTTCAACGCCCGATACCTCGAATGCGGCGGAGTGGGCCGTCCGGATATCGTCCTTATTCACGGCGGCACCAACGACCATGGACACAATGTGGACAACCTGGCGCCGAATTACCCCATGAGAAGCGAAACCATGCCTTCGCGTGAACAGATGAACGCGGTCTATTCTGTAGCCGACAGGGCAAAAGGTTTTGAAGAAATTGCCGCGCTTCCCGACACCACATTCTGCGAGGCCTACTGTAAACTGCTTCGCCTCCTGAAGAACCAGTATCCTTCCGTAAAGATAGTCTGCATTACCGGTGACTACTACTACACCTCCGCAATTCCGGATGCAATCATAGACATGGCAAACCACTATGGGGCCCGCCCGGTGGACCTTTATGCCGTGAACGGATTCAATGCAGTCACCAACAATCCCGACTGGAATCCGATGCCCAAGCACGACTTCAATCCTTCCACCAAAAAGGGTTGCCACCCAGCAGAGGAAGGGATGGAATTCATTGCACAGAAGATTTACTCCGAACTGGGGACCTGGCTGGAGCAGTAGGCGGCAGCGTTTCGGGGTTGGTCGCGTTTTAGGTTGGCAGGGTTTTAGGTTGGCAGGGTTTCTGGATTGGCAGGGTTTCCGGGTTGGCAGAGTTTCGAGGTTTGCAGGGTTTCGAGGTTTGCAGGGTTTCCGGGTTGGCAGAGTTTCGAGGTTGGTCGCGTTTTAGGCTTGGCAGGGTTTCGGGGTTGACAGGGTTTCGAGGTTGGCAGCGTTTCGAGGTTGGTCGCGTTTTAGGGTTGGTCGCGTTTTAGGCTTGGCAGGGTTTCGGGGTTGGCAGAGTTTCGGGGTTGACAGGGTTTCGGGGTTGGCAGGGTTTCCGGGTTGGTCGCGTTTTAGGGTCGAAACGCTACCAACCCTTGGCTGCAACCCCGGGTCAGTATCATTTACGGCAGTTTTTGCAACCAACCTAAATATGATTTCGCAGTTCCGCTTCTTCCATCATCACGATCCGGGCAAGCTGTTTATAACCGCAATGCAATTCCTTCCTGAGCAAAGCAGCAATTTGAGACCGTTCTTCCGCCGGGCATGAACCCATGCCGCGCCGTCCAAACAAGCCCTTCGCCAGGGAGCACGCCCGATTCCTCAACTCGGTATCCGGAATCGAGGGCCTTTCCAATATCATTTCAGAGCTGACGGATTTGTCTATATTACCATTGTTGAGGCAATACATGAAATCCTTTACGCCTGAAAACAACCTCTGGGCGCCGCTTATATCGGTGTAGCATCCGGGCCAAATCATATTGCCACAAACGACAACCCAGTCTTCCGGCAACCCGATTTTTGTGTTGAATGCCTTGAGTGCCGCCCTTCCACTGTATTTGCAGACAGGAACCGCAGAACTCAAGACAAACTCATGGTCATTGAACATCAAGCCTGCGGAGCACCACGGGTATCCTTGCGGAGTCACCGGCAGTCCCGCTTCCAGAGTCTGGCGGAGGGTATATACCATTTTGTTGCGAACCCCCTCAGTTGTCCTGGCGACCCAGTGGCCAATTTCAATTTTACCGTGAAGCCTCTCCCCGCGATGTTTTCGAATCCATTTTCCTGTCAGGAGGACATAATGGCTGATGAAGGACTCCGCCGCTTCCTCAGTCCCATATAACACAAAGTGGAAATGGTTGCTCAGCAGGCAAAAAGCAACAATTTGCACCGGCAGTTTCTCTCCGATGCAATAGAGATAACACACTCCTATGCGGTTCATGCCGGCAATAAACTCGCGCTTGTCGGCAAATATCAAGTCCGTTTTGAGGCCCTTGCAACAATAGTGAAAGTACTGAGTCATGTCTGCAAGTTACGACTTGGTTTTCTCTTCTGATACGGAGTAAAACGTTTCGCCGGCAGTTTTTTCTGTTTTCGTAGAAAGGAAAAATTTATCTTCTAGTTTATAAACGTTTAACACGCCGGAAATGCTATCTTTGCACGATATGAAGAATACTCGTACACTCCTGGCACATTTGGCGCTTGCTTCAGCGGCGGCACTCATGCTTTCGCTGCTGCTTGCTGCCTGCGGACCAGACCCCGAATCTGCGGCATCCGTGCAGCCTTACATTCCTGAATCAGCCCTTCCCGATGCAGTGAAATGCGTTCCGGCACCTCCAGATGCGGACAGTCCTGATTTCGGCTACGACCAGGTGCGCTATGAGTGGGGAAAGCAGCAACGGAAGGATTCCGCGCGCCTTGCGATGGCGATGCGTGATGCGGTTTGGAGCCTGGACACCACCCTGGCCATAATGAGCGAGCCTTTCGGGCTCAAGGTTTCGGCCAAGGACACCCCACGTATTTACAAGGTGCTGACACGTGGAATATCCACGATAGAAAACATCCGGTACCGCCCCAAGGCCCACTATTTTCGCATACGTCCATTTGCCTTCTACGGAGAGCCTTCCATTTTTCCTGAAGATGACGAATGGCTGGCCACAGAAGGGTCTTATCCGTCTGGACACACCATACGCGCCTGGGCTTGTGCCTTGCTTATGGCGGAGATTAACCCCGATGCAGCCGAGGCTGTTTTCTCCCGGGCATGGGCTTCAGGAGAGAGCCGCGTGATTGCCGGCTGCCACTGGCAGAGCGACGTGGACGCCAGCAGGCCTGTGGCTTCCATCAGTTATGCACGGCTGCAGACATCCCGAGAGTTCCGGCGGGACATGGCTCATGCGCAGCGGGAGTTCCGGCATCTTTCGCGCACCGGTAAAACCAGCGGACGTTAGTCGCGAAAATGGCGAAAAATGCAACTGACCCATGGTTTTAGTACGGGGTTGGTCGCGTTTTTTGCTTAAATTGCTACTCAGTGCCGCACAACAGGGCGCATGACAGACCGCTCTATGTGGTGCTCGACACGCCGCATGACAAGCCGCTCAACGGGCCGCATGACAAGCCGCTCGACGGGCCGCATGACAGGCCGCTCTATGTGCCGCACAACAGGCCGCATGACAGGCAGCTCTATGTGCCGCACAACAGGCCGCATGACAGGCAGCTCTATGTGCCGCTCGACACGCCGCATGACAAGCCGCTCAACGGGCCGCATGACACGCCGCATGACACGCCGCTCGATAGGGCGCACGATGGGCCTCCCGCAGAAAAACTACTGATACTGAATGTATATCGGCTTCGGGGAGAGCCTGAGCACCTCTTCCGGCGTTAGCATACGGTGGGGTTCCTGCTTGAGGTCGTTCTTGTAGAACAGTTTGAAGCCGGTAAACTGGACAGGTTCGCGCCAGATGCACCAGTTATAGGTGCTGCGCTTCAGGCGAGGGCTTCCCCATCCGTCCATATCCATGATTATCTGCACTTCCGGAAGCGGCTTTATGTCGGCGCTGTTTTTCACCATGTTGGTGGTAAAACGGTGGATTACAAGCATCTTCGGGGGCAGATTGTTGTCCTGCACTATCTTTTGCAGATACCTGGCGCACCAGTTGATTTGACTGGCATCCATAGAGCCTATTACGCTGCCGGGTTTCTTTCCGCCATGCATCATAAACTCGGGATCTATTGCAAGATGAACGTGAGGAAGCTTCAGATATTCCTCAATCACAGGAACCTCTGCCTGAACACTTGAAAGTGCCACCTGGATGTCGAGAAACACCAGGGCATCCCCCATGGCAGCAATTGCAAGGGCCGAATCAATCTGCTTCTTGGGCATGCGAAGTCTCCAGAGGGAATCGCGTCCGGGCCATCCCTGCGCGGTTGTGCAGATATAGTGGATAGCCGGAACGACAGGCGTGGCGGGATCGGCTTTCTGCCAGGCTGCCACTTCGCTGCGGAGCTTCTGCCAGAGGGTGTCTGGCGGATACTCTCCCAGCACCCCCATTTTTTTGGAGTATAGATTGCCGTAATAGGCGACAACCCTGTGATAGGGAAGAATCGCCCCTTCGTAAGGATAGGGTGCCGATTTGACAGGCCAGCGGCCGGTAGTATCCCCGTTTGCAAGGGAGTCCATGAGAGCTGTGTACTGCAGGGTATCCACCAGGCGAGGTTTGCTGGCTTCGGCAAGGGCCGCCGCCTTGAGGCTGTCCCTGCGCCCTTCCATATTGCGGCGCAGCGCACGGATGCTGTCACGGTGTGCCCTATGGGCGATGCGGACGCTGTCCCTGTGGGAAAGGGGCCGCCTTCCGTCAGAAGCCGGCCTTCCTCCGCACGCCGCAGTGGAAAGCGCAAGCAGTAATGCGGCGACAACAAGGGGGCGGTGCATCATACCTCTACCGCGGTGTCGAACTCATGGAGGAAACGGAGGTCGTTTTCGAAGTAGTGACGCAGGTCGTTCACCTGCCACTTGAGCATGGCTATGCGCTCTATGCCCATTCCGAAAGCGAATCCGCTATATTTCTTGGAATCTATTCCATTGGCCTCCAGCACATTGGGATCGACCATACCGCAACCGAGTATTTCCAGCCATCCGGTTCCCTTGCAGATGTTGCACCCCTTGCCGTGGCAGATGTTGCAGGAAACGTCAACCTCGCTCGAAGGCTCGGTGAAGGGGAAGTAGCTCGGACGCATGCGGATTTTGGCGTCTTCTCCGAACATTTCCCTGGCGAACAGAAGGATTGCCTGCTTGAGGTCGGCAAACGTGACGCCTTCGTCGATATACAGACCCTCCACCTGATGGAATATGCAGTGGGCACGGGCCGAAATGGCCTCGTTGCGGAACACGCGTCCGGGGCAGATTACACGTATCGGGAGCTCCATCTTCTCCATGGCCCGAACCTGCACGCTGGAGGTATGGGTGCGCAGAAGCACAGGATTCTTGTGCCCTGCACTTATGAAGAAGGTATCCTGCATGTCGCGGGCGGGATGGTTCGGGGGGAAGTTGAGCGCCTCGAACACATGCCAGTCGTCCTCGATTTCGGGTCCCTCGGCCACGTCGTATCCGAATTTACGGAAGATATCCACTATCTCCTGGCGCACGATGCTCACCGGATGGCGGCTACCGAGTTCGAAGTTTTCGCCGGGAAGGGTAAGGTCTTCGGCCGGGCGGCCGGAAGCGATATCCTGCTCTGCAGTCTCACGGAGCTCGTTGATTTTGGCTATGGCCTCCTGTTTCAGTACATTGAGGGCCTTGCCGTAGAGTTTCTTGTATTCGGGAGCGATTGTGCGGAACTCTTCGAAGAGGGATGTTATGCTTCCTTTCTTGCCGAGGAAACGTACACGGGCCTCCTCCACTTCCTTTGCCGTTTTGACGTTGAGGGCCTTGAGCTCGTCAACGACCTGCTGTATCTGTTCGTTTGTCATAACTGTTTAGCTCTTTTTGCAGCGCGTTTATCCCGCGCCTTCTTGTCCCTTGCGGCACCCGTCTTAAGGTATTTTGCCCACTGGGCATCGGAGAGAATCTTGCGGAATGCGTTATAGTTCTTCTCCATGCAGTCGTCCTGCAGACGCGAATACACGTCGGTATCGGACACCTTGTTGCGCCCCAGCTGCTCGAACTCCCTTGCCAGGCTGCCGAAATTTGCGGTGAGTATGGAATCGGCATAGAACACCTGCCAGTCCTCCAGGTCGAGAGATTCCGCATAGCCGTCAACCTGCTTCTGGATGCTCTCATAGAGCTGCTTCTCCCTCTGTTCGGGAGTCTGGGGCTCCTGCTGCTGGGCAAAAGCCGCCGCTCCGGCCAAAAGGAGCACTGCACAGGACAATGCTATGGATTTAATATTCATCAGACTGCAAATTTAAGAAATAAACTGCAACTTTTGTTATATTTGTCCGAATCTATAACCGCTGAAACATGAAATCCAAAATCCTCGTTTATCTGGCGGCCGGACTTGCCATGGCGGCATTCAGTCTCCGGGCAGACGCCTGCAGCAACGTGATAGTCACCCCAGGTGCCAGCGCCGACGGCAGCGCGATGGTCTCCTACGCGGCAGACTCCCACTATCTTTTCGGAGAACTCTACTTCCTCAAAGGAGGTCGGCATCCGAAAGGATCGTTCCGGCAGATAATCGAATGGGATACAGCCAAGCCCCTCGGGCAGATTCCGCAGGTCCCCTTCACCTATCAGAGGGTAGGAAACATGAACGTTAACCAGGTTGCCATAGGCGAAACCACCTGGGGAGGCAGGCTCGAGCTGATGGATTCCACCGGCATAATGGACTACGGGTCGCTCATCTACACCGCTCTCGAAAGGGCCCGCACTGCCCGCGAAGCGATAGACATAATAGTCTCTCTTGCAAATGAATACGGCTATGCATCGGAGGGTGAAACCTTCAGCATCATAGACAAAACCGAAGCCTGGGTCATGGACCTTATCGGCAAGGGCCCGGACAACAAGGGAATAGTTTGGGTGGCACGCCGCATCCCCGACGGTTACATCTGCGGACATGCCAACCAGTGCCGCATCACCCGGTTCCCACTCGACGATCCGGAAACGCTCTACGCTCCCGACGTTATTTCCTTCGCCCGCGAGAAAGGCTACTTCAGCGGTTCCGACGAGCAGTTCTCGTTCCGCGAAGCCTACTGTCCGCTGGACTTCGGCACCGTGCGCGGCTGCGACGCCCGCGTTTGGAGCATGTTCCGCATCCTTGGAGGAAGCAGCTTCGATGCAGAAAAATACCTGCCTTACGCAATGGGTTACGACCTCTCCGGGGAGATGCCGCTATGGATAAAGCCTGAGCATAAGATTACTCCGAAAGATGTGGCCGACGTGATGCGCGACCACTTCGAGGGGTCTCCCATGGACATGACCCAGGACGTGGGTGCAGGCGGAAACGCCCTTCCCTACCGCTGGAGGCCGATGGAGTTTCAGTGGAACGGCAAGACCTATGTGAACGAAAGGGCCATTGCCACCCAGCAGACCGGGTTCTGGTTCGTGGCGCAGGCCAGGCCGCAGCTTCCCGACGAAGTGGGGGCTCTTGTATGGTTTGGCTGTGATGATGCTGCAACTTCCTATCTTACACCAATTTACGTGAGCACAAAGAAGGTGCCCGAGTGCCTTCGCGAGGGCAACGGCGACCTTCTCCACTATTCGGCCACGTCGCAGTTCTGGATGTGCAACAGGGTTACCAACGCCTGCTACAAGATGTACAACTACATGGCTCCGGTGGCTCGCTGCAGTGCGGATGCATTTGAGCAGGAGCAGATGTTCAGCTCTGTTCCCGAGATGGATTCAAAACTCGCCCGTCTGGTGAATGGACACCGCTCACGCAAGGCCCGCCGCCTTATGACCAAATATACGGTGAACACTGCGCAGAAGCAGTTTTCAGCCTGGGCGAAACTGGAGGAGACGCTTCTTGTAAAGTTCATCGACGGCAACGTGAAGGCACAGAACGAAGACGGCTCCTTCAAGCACAGCGAGTACTCCGAAGGCATCCCCGAGGGGCTCACCCAGCCGGGCTACACCGACTTCTGGAAGCAGGCCGTCGCCGGCAGCCCCCACGCAGGAGTTCTGGAAGCAAGGTAAGAGCCTACCTGAATTCGGCAATCAGGCGGTCGGGATAATTGGAGATTACTGCATCTACGCGGCACTCGGCCATGCGGTGAATCTCGGCGGGATCGTCCACTGTCCACGGAACCACTTTTATGCCCATGGCGTGGCACCATGCAACGTTTGCATGGGTCACAACGCTGTAGTGAGGCGACCACCAGCGAGGCTTGAAGGTAAGCAGTTTCATAAGTTCCACCACGTCGGGCTCCTCTTCCGTAAGATAGGAAAGCTGCACCTCAGGGTACTTTTCGTGAATATAATTCAGCGCCCTCACATCGAACGACTGAACCACGAGGCGGTCTCCAAGGTTTTTGGAAAGAAGAAGCGGGATGCACTTGTCGCAGAACTCCTCATAACCCGGCCAGAGGACTCCCTCGCCGTCTCCCTCGGTGGACTTGATTTCTATATTGTACCTTGGGGCGGAATGGCCCTTTTCGAGGCTGTAAGCCTCTGCAAAGTCGATGAGCTCCGATGCCAGGGGTTTACGCTCAGCGACCTTCTTCTGGTCGGGCCAGCGGGCCACCGGCTTGAGCCCCACGTCGTAGCGGGCAATGCTGTCGTATGGCATGGTGTAGAGGTATTCCTTCGGATCGGATTTACGCACCACAGTGCCGTCGGGACGGGTGGAATAACGGGGATGGAAGTAGTTGTCGTGCGAAACCACTACCTTCCCGTCGGAGGAGAGCTGAAGGTCGAACTCGAGGGTATTCACATTCAGGTCGATGGCATTGCGCATCGCAGAAACAGTGTTTTCCGGCATCAGGCCTGCACCTCCCCTGTGGGCCTGCAGGTCGGTATATGAACCGCGCAGGTCGAATTCATGACACCAGCTACGGCCGTCAGGAGAAGAAACCTTCATCTCCACCTTGGATGCATACTGCGACGGGGTAGCTATGTAGTAGTGACGGCTGGCTTCTGGCCTCTTATAGCCCGGAATCTTGGAAGAATCCCCGTTGTACACGGAAAGAATCTCTGCCGTGTAGGCTGCAGACTTGTCCGTATCGAGCTGGAGGGATCCCTTATAGACACCGTCTTCCGTCCAGGTACAGGTCCAGTCTTCATCGGCCTCCCAGGCGAATGCCGCCACCGAATTGCGATGCATCGGAGACTTGTCCATAGGGATGAATTCAACCAGGTAATCGTCGGGATAATCGATGCTGTGCCAGTCGAAACGGCGCACGCCTGCGGTGCTGCTCACTATTCCGTACCCACGGGGGGTGCCGTCGCAGCAGCGGTCCGTAGCCCACCAGGCTCCTCCGACAGCTGCCGGATTGTGATCGACGATACCGGGCGCGAGCTGCACTTCACCGCGCGTATGGGTATGTCCCGATAGAAATTCCACATTGCGTCCTTCGAGAAGGGAAAGAAGCTCCTTAGAGGCGCCGATAAACCGCCCATTATGGTTTACCGGACAGTGCTGCGCGATATAAATATGAGTATCCCCAGGAATCAGGGACAGAAGCCCCCGGAGGAATCCAAGAGTCTCGGCCGAATAGCCCTCATGGTATTTGTTCGAAGATTTCGCAGCGTCCGAGTGGCCGCTTGAGACGAACTCGATGTTATTGAGGCCTACCACAAGGTCCTTCCCAAGGAAAAAAGCCCAGTTATAGGGGCCGAAAGCCTTTTCGAACGATGCTGCAGCAGGAATTCCGGAAAGATTCTGGATATAGTCGTGATTGCCTATCACCGCATAGAAGGGAATTCCGGTTCCGGCGATCGCCTTTTTGTATTCGGAAAACATTTCCAGGCGGTTCCAGGCGATGTCGCCAAGGGCAATACCCACTGTGGTCCTTTCGGCAGACAGCCTTGTAGCGGTACCCGTAAGGTCGCCAAGGGGCCGTCCGCAGAAACGCAGCCTGTGCTTTTCGTTCTGCATCTGCGGGTCAGACACTGCGAGTATGGAGAAATTTTCCCCGGCCCCGAAACGCTGCAGGCTGAAATTGAAGCGGCGAGTCCCTTTTATAGGCAGATAGAACTGCGGAGCACCGCTTTCAAAGGGAGCCGCAAATCCGGAAGGCGTCACCACGAACACGAAGCGGGCCTCCTTGTTTGTGTTTATGCGGAACGATCCGTCCCGGGCCGTTTTTACAAAACCGTACCCATCGGAAACTATTACTCCTGCAAGCGGTCCGTCGGGGCCTTTGACGCTCCCTTTGACGGTTCTTGCAGCGGCCTGGCTCATGACTAGCATGCAGGCAAGTACTGCGACAAGAAATCTTTTCATATCGTAAAAATACCCAAAAGGGAGCAGAAAAACAAATCCCGCCGCGGGGTTGGCGCGGCGGGAAAGGGATAGTATTTGATGATATGATTCTATTTCAAATCGAAAGTGTTGCCGGCTGTCGCTCCGGTGGATTCGCATTCGACAGTATATTTTGTGCCTTTGCAACGTTCTTTGGAACAGGTATTCCCGGAAACGGTCCAGTAGCCATCACCCTTTGCTATCAACAAGTTTTCATAGTTCTTGTCGCTGGCAGAATTGTAATGAGCGGTGTATTCAGCCGGCGTATAGTAAACAGATGTGGTATTTGAGGCGTTATAAATCTGAGTCCCGGTGTTCTGGGAATAACTCAAAACCTTGTTCCCGGCATAACAGTATGTGCCAGCACGGCGATAATTGCAAAACGCCGGGCCGCTCAGTCTTCTATCTGGAAAAGGTTGAGGAAACCTGTCATCATGAACACGGTGCGGATATCCTGGCAGATGCTGCGCACTATAACCTTCCCGCCCTGCGATGCCGCTGCCTTACGGAGGGTGAGGAAAATTCGCAGGCCGGAACTTGAGATGTATTCCAGTTTTTTGCAGTCCAGGATGATGGTGCCTGAGGCATCTTCCGCTACAGGAGCAAGTTTCTCGCTGACTTCCGCCGAGGCAGGGGTGTCGAGACGACCCTCAAAAGTGACGGTGGTAACGCCGTCTTTCTTGCTGATAAATACTTCCATTAGTTATACTTTCTTGATCAATTTCAGAATATTCTTTCCGTCCGCCCTGGAGTATGTCACGGAATCCATTATGTTGCGGACCAAAAATATGCCGAGGCCTCCGATGCCGCGTTCTTCCACGCCGAGCGTCACGTCCGCTTCGGGAGCGGCTGTGGGGTCAAACGGCTTTCCGCCGTCGGTGAGAACGAATTCCAGACTGTCCTTGCGCATGAAGGCATCAATCTCGAGGGCGCCCGCGGTATCCTTGGGATAGGCATACATTATTACATTGCTCGCAGCCTCCTCGAGGGCAAGGTTGAGGCTCGACACCAAACCCGGGTCGAGATTCCGTTCGCTGCCTATCTGCTCCATGAGACCGGCAATCTTAGCCACCTCCTTTATGTCGTTTTCGAGGGTAAGGTGAACGCGCCTGAAATAATGGATGAAGAGCATCGTGAGGTCGTCGCTCTGCGGAGCCTTTCCGACGAATTCGCGGACAGCCGCCTTTATGGCCTCCATGTGCTCCTCGGACCTGCGGCGGGTGCCCAGCACTTCGTACATCCTGCTTTCCCCGAAGAGCTCATGCGAGGAGTTCTCGGCTTCGGTAAGACCGTCCGTATAGAGGAAGATGGCGTCATCGTCCCCGATGGTTATCTCCTGCTCCTTGTATTTGAAACCGGAAAGCACCCCGAGTGGGAGGTTCGCCTCAACCGGGAGGGGCCACTTGGAATCAGTGAGCATCACCGGAGAGTTGTGCCCTGCGTTGCAGTAGCGGATTTGACCGGTGTTCAGGTCAAGGATGCCGACGAAGAAGGTGACGAACATGCTGTTCTCGTTCACGTCAGCCATGGCGTCGTTCATGAGGGTGACAATCTTCGCCGGACTGTTCTCATGATTGGAGATGGTGCGGAACATGCTGCGGGTGACCGCCATCACGAGCGAGGCAGGAATCCCCTTTCCGCTCACGTCGCCTATGCAGAAGATGAGCTTTTCGTCACGTATGTAAAAGTCGTACAAGTCGCCGCCCACTTCCTTGGCGGGCACGATTTCGGCCGTCATGTCCAGGTCGCTGCGTTCCGGGAAGGGAGGAAAGATTTTCGGAATCATTGCCATCTGGATGTCGCGGGCTATATGAAGCTCGTTCTCCATCACCTTCTTGCGGTCGTTGAGGTCGTTGTACCTAATCTGGTTGATGATGAATGAACGGAGGATGAACACCAGCATCAGGATTCCGAGCAGCTGCAGAAGCACGACCAGGCGGCCTACCCTGCGGATGCTGCCGTAGATTTCACTGTCGGGTATCATTACCGACATGGACCAGCCGGTCTTCTCTACCGGGGCGAAGAACACATGCGTGGTGGTCTTCCTGTAGCGTATTATCTGGCTTCCGCTCTGCCCGGCGAGCATGGAACGGTTGAGGTCTCCGAAAGCGGCCGTATCGCCAAGATTCTCAGCGGCCTGCTGCACCGTAGCCCTCATTACCAGCGATTCCGCAGGGCACACCATTATCTGTCCGGAACGGCTTATCATCATAGAGAACGCCTCCGGATAAACCTTTACGTTGCCCACAAGTTCCGTCAGCCAGTCAAGGGAAATGTCTGCAGTAAGAACCGCAGCCTGCCGTCCCTTCGCATCGAGCACGGGCACCGAATAGGTGGTCATGAGGATGTCACCTCCCCCTACGTCGATGTAAGGTTCCGACCAGTACCCCTTTCCAAGTTCAAGCGGCTTTGCGAACCATTCCTGCGAAGTGTAGTCGTACTCTTCCGTTGCAAGGGATGAGACTCTTATCTTCTCTTCTCCGGGACTTCGGAAGCAGTAGGGAGAATACAGGGGATGCTTTTTGTCGTAACCGGGCACCAGCGCCACCGTGGAGCCCACAATGATGGGGTTGGTTTCGACTATGCGGCGCGATACGGCCACCAGGCTGTCGGGGACTGCGAGAGCCCACTGCGCCAGCCAGACACTGTTGTGAATGGCCGTTTCGGTCTGGTCAACGATGTTGAGAATCTTGAGCTTGGTAGCTTCAAGCTGGCTTTCGGCACGTCTTGTGGCCTCTTCCCTGATTCCCTTCTGGGAGAAGATATACTGAATCAGCGAGGTTGCCTCCAGCGTTACTGCAGCCACTATGACAAGCATCAGGCCGGCCCTGGCCGACTGCCTTACGAACACCTTGTCTATTACGTCGCGGAATTTCATATTATGGATTTGAGGGCGGAACGCATCTCCGGCATGGGGCGACGCGTATCACGTTCGACAATAAGTGTTTTGAGCCCGGCGTACGGGCGGATTTCCTCCTCTATGGAGGCTATGCTCCGGTCTGCTCCGAAGTAATGCTTTGCAAAGCGGCGCCAGAACTCGATCGCGAGCGGTTTTCCCATGTGGAAGGTCTCCTCTATGAAGGCGTCGTCGCTGAGATTGGTGCACAGATATACCATTCCGGTATCGAAAAGATGATTCCCGTAGCAGAAGTCTCCCAGGTCGATGAAGTAACGCCTGTCACCGGCAAAAATGGCATTGCTGTACTGCAGGTCGCCGTGGATGGCGGTGGACTCGTCGGGAACGTCGGAAATGAAGCGGCCGATTTTATCCTTTTCTGCCGCAGTGAAGAAGGGATTCTCTTCCAGCAGGCGGTAGTAACGGTCCTTCACGTTCTCGAATTCTTCCACAGGAACCTTGGTGGAGTGCAGCTGGAGGCACATCTGCGCGAACTCCGCGGCGTACTGGTCAATCTTTTCGGGATTGTCGGCAGTTGCGCGCGAGTAGGACTTCTTGCCCAGGATGCGGTGAAAACGGATACCATAGCGGCCGTCCTCCGTAACCACGTATTCGCCGGGTTCGGGAGTCGGGATGCCAAGGTCGTAAACCTTGCGGGCCAGCAGCATTTCATCGAGCGGCTGTTGTATCTTGCCTGGAAAATAGAGTTTCAGCATCACCGAAGGGTCGGTGCGGTGGTCGTAGCTTTCGCCGTTGGCGCCTCCTCCGGAGAGGACGTAGTCGTCGAGTGTTATTTTTATCGCTTCCATTATTTTCCGAATACTTGGTTTACAAGGGTTTCAAATTCTGTAAAGGGTGCCGTTCCCTCCAGGGCGCGCAGCGACTCGAGAAGGCCGCGGTAGTGCCATGCATGGTCGGCGGGGTTCTTGGCGTGGAAAAGGTTCCAGAGGGCATCGCCCTTTACGGCATAGTCGCGGGCGATTGCGCGCATGTTGGAGAGTTTGTCCCCGATGGCAACTATCTTCGCATCGCGCGAAGCCTTTGCCAGACGGTCTATCGCCGCCTGCTTGCGGGCGTGCCAGCTGTCCTCTTCGCTCACGCCCGGAGTAATAGTATCGCTCTCGTCGGCAACGAGGTCCGCTATCCTCTCCCCGAATTCCTGACGGATCTGTTCCAGGGTGACGTCGGTGTCCTCGACGGTATCATGAAGGGCGGCGGCGGCGAGCAGCTCCTGGTCGGAAGTGATGGTGGACACTATCTCCATGGCCTCCATGGGATGGACGATGTAGGGGAATCCCTTTCCGCGGCGCTCGGTGCCCGCATGGGCCTTTACCGCAAATATGATGGCGCGGTCGAGAAGCCCGGTATCGAGTGGTTTGTTTACCATAAGCTATTGATTCATGAATGGCATGTCCTGAGCCTGTTCAAGCAGCATTTCTGCTATCATTTCATTGCTTTCGGACTCGCCGTTAAGAGCGTCGAAAAGCCTCTTGAGCCCCGATTTTCCGCCGCCGTTTTTGAGTATAAGGGCGACACACAGGTCCTGAGGGCCGAGCGAAGAAGCTATGATGTCAAGGTCGGTAATGCCTATCTGGTAACAGGCTATCTGATATGCGGCATCCCCGTAGTCTTTGATGAGCCTCGCTATATCGCCCACCGTTTTGAACCCCAACGCCTTGAACACCGAAAGATAAGGCAGCAGCGAAACCTCCTGGATTTCGGCCTGGTTGACGGCGGCAATCTTCCTGTTCAGCTTCTCGAAAGGCTTCAGTTCCAGATAGCTGCGGAAGCTGTCGCCGTCGAGGGTCACTTCGTCCAGATTTCCGGAAGCCACGAGCGTCTGCACCCTGCGGCGGTAGTCGGTGAGTTCGGTGCGGATGCGGCTGAACTGCTCGTCCGCCAGCTCCAGCATTCCTGCAAGGCGGGACAGGTTCCTCAGGTACTCTTTCGGAATCTCCACCCCGCTCTTGTAGCCGGTGTCATGGTTCATGTTGGCCCAGGCGTGCTGAAGGACGGTTCGCATCTGCACCTCGAAACGTATCTTGTTGAGCTCCGGATGCTCCGGAACGGAGTAGGTCTCCTCCGGGATGCGGCAGATGTAGTGGAGCGAAAGGTAGCCGAAACTGTCGATGTCATGGGCCTTGCGCTTGTCCACCGAATTCTCCCAGTCTATCTCGAAGAGGCGCTCCAGCACCGTGGCAACCTTGTCCACGTCATCTATGTAGAAGGTTATCACGCGCAGGCCGAGGATATCGGTTATATCGAATATGTCCTTGTACTTGCCGCCCTTAAGCTCCAGTTTACCCCGCAGCGACGCCTCTGTCTTGACCCTGTGCTCCAGGGCCGCCACTATGATTCCGGCCTCTTCGAAGAAGCCGCGGATTCGCCCGGGAATAACTTCAGACATTTGCTCATAGATGGGAAGGAGCCTGCGGTACTGTTCCATGATTGCCTCGGAATGGGCGTCGAGACGGATATTTGAACTTTCTGTTGACATATATCGGCTTTCGTACAGACTGTAAATATACAAAAAATTGAAAACAGGGCCCCTAAGGGCACCGCCGGAAGCATAAAAAAAGAAGTGCCACCGGATGCTGCCGATGGTGCTTTGAGAGGACGCCTGGGTCCGGGGGAAGCTCCGGGTGGGCGGCGAGATGGCCTCGGGGTGCAAAACGGGTGCTCCTGCTCCCCGGAGGGTCCGCGAAGAAGACCCGGGGTGCAAAACAGGCTTCCCTGCTCCCCGGAGGTTCTGCGAGGAGGGTCCGGGGTGCAAAACGGGCCTCCCTGCTCCCGGGAGGTTCTGCGAGGAAGGCCCGGGGTGCAAATCAGGCTTCTGTGCTCCCCGAAGGGCCAGCGAGGAGGACCCGGGGTGCAAAATGGGTGCTCCTGCTCCCCGGAAGGTCGGCGAGGAGAGCTCGGGGTGCAAAAAGAGCCGCGACAAAGCTTGACGCGACTCTTTTTGCGGTGGGGACGAGATTCGAACTCGTGGTACCCTTACGAGTACGGCAGTTTAGCAAACTGCTGGTTTCAGCCACTCACCC
>CADBSV010000076.1 GCA_902797435.1 uncultured Bacteroidia bacterium | reverse complement strand
CTTATATTTCCCCGGAGAATTCAATCGTCCCTTTGGGCGTCCAAGGATTATGCCCTCTGCTTTCTTCCTTGCAAGAGCTTCCTTGGTTCTTTGGCTGATGAGGTTCCGTTCAATCTCTGCTGAAAGGCCAAATGCAAATGCCAGCACTTTGCTCTGGATATCTTCACCAAGACGGTAGTTGTCCTTGATGGTCCATACCTTGCACTCTTTTGTCATGCAGATATTAAGGATTTCCATAATCATAAACAAATTTCGTCCAAGCCGTGAAAGCTCTGCACAAATAATCAGATCATCTTTTTGGACTCGTTTCAATAGCATGCCGAGCGCCCTTTTGTTGTAATTCTTTGTCCCGCTTATCGTTTCTTCAATCCATCCATCAATCAAAATCGAATTTTTGTTGCAAAAGTTGTTTATTTCAAACCTCTGATTCTCAACAGTCTGCTTGTCGCTGCTAACTCTGATGTAACCGTAAATCATACCTTGTAGTAATAAAATGTATGGATTCTCTAAAAAAATGTAACTTTACGTGGCTGGAGGCAAGAACAATACAGAACTGCATATAGGAAGAGCGCAATTGATATATAATAGTTGATACGATAAAGTGGTATGTTTGCGCACCTGAATAGTTTCAATACGGGGGAATCTGTAAATGATAATAGTAGCACTAAATAAATGTGAATATGGACATAAGATATTAGTTATACAATCAGTTTATCAAACGATTTCTGGTTGAATCTTTAAGCACAATGACAATTGAGCAATATACGAATCTTAATCGTTCAGATTCATTCTGCTATTGAATGGAGTTTAAATCAAGAAGACATTAGTGTCCACTAAAAATTTATATATATGTCTTTGAAAATATTTATAGTTAGAAGGTGTTTGAGGGGCGAACGGTTTTTATTTGTAAATTTGCCTACAAATCAGACAGTTATGCATAATCAGTCGTTTGTTTTTGCTCAATTAGCTTCGCACCTTAACAGGAGCAAGTTCAGTCGCATTGTCGCTAAGAATCAGGGTGACAGCTACATAAAGCACTTCTCATGCTGGAATCAGCTGAAAGTTCATATGTTCGGTCAACTCTCACGTCGGGAAAGTTTGCGCGATTTGATCGTTGCGCCGCTCTCTTAAGAAATGTGTGGACTGGAGTCGTATCGACAAAATTGTCGATCGCGAAACCTTCATGAAGGGCATTTAAAGGAATTAATGGTTTTTCGAACCCCATGATCGGCAAATACAAAGTCATAACCCTTTGCGGCAGCACACGCTTCAAGGAGCAGTTCCTTGAGGCACAGAAGCGTCTTACCCTTGCGGGAAACATCGTAATCAGCGTCGGCCTGTTCGGCCACAGCGGTGACGACGAAGTGTGGACGGAAGGCACCAAGGAGATGCTCGACGATATGCATAAGCGCAAAATCGACATGGCGGACTCCATATTTGTAATCAACGTGGGAGGCTATATCGGAGATAGCACCCGTTCGGAAATCGAGTACGCCAAAAAGAATGGCAAGGAAGTTGAATACTTGGACAATACTTGTAGATAAATACAATAGAATGAAAAAGTTAGTGGTATTGTTGGTTTTGGCACTTTCATCGGTGCAGGCGTTCTCCCAGTCGGTCGTCAAAGGCCGTCTTCTCGATTCCTCCACGAGGGTGCCGGAAGTGGGGGCCGTGGTGGAGGTTTTCGACGGTCCGGTTTCTGGCGGTAAGACAGTAGGTTATGCCGTGAGCGACTCTCTGGGCCGCTTTTCGGCAAAGGCGAAGCTCTCGGGGGAGGGGGCGGTAAGGGTAATGAATCTCGGCCGCAAGACGGTGGAGCTTGGCATCAGCCCCTCCGCCACCGTGGAGCTTGGAGACATCCTTCTCGAGGACGACGTGCAGAACCTTGCCGGATCGACGGTCACTGCGCTCAAGACCCTTGTCCGCATCGATGCCGACAAACTCACCTACGATATTGAAGGCGATGCGGATTCCAAGACCATGACCGTCCTGGACATGCTCCGCAAGATTCCCATGGTAA
Source organism: uncultured Bacteroidia bacterium (assembly GCA_902797435.1). Taxonomy (GTDB): domain Bacteria; phylum Bacteroidota; class Bacteroidia; order Bacteroidales; family UBA932; genus Cryptobacteroides. The sequence goes on along the minus strand of CADBSV010000076.1, from coordinate 2,625 downwards.
CCGTGGACGCCCAGGACAACATCACCGTCAACGGCAGCTCTTCATTCAAGGTGTATGTGGATGGCCGTCCCAACCAGATGCTCAGCGCTAATCCTTCCCAGATGTTCAAGCTGATGCCGGCCAGTTTCATAAAGAGCATCGAGGTGATAATCAACCCCGGTGCTAAATACGACGCCGAAGGCACCGGAGGTGTGCTGGACATAAAGACCAAGAGCGGCTCCGGCAGCAAGGCTGTCTCAGACGGCCTCTATGGAACGGTATCCGCGGAGGTGAACAGCCGCGGAGGAGTTGACGGAGGGCTGAACCTCAATGCGCAGAAAGGGAAGTGGACTTTCGGTGCGAATATAAACGCCGGAACGGATCCTTTTGACGGAGTAATCGCAGAGAGTTCGCAGCTTAACCGCGCCACCGGAGTGTCCAACAAAACCACATATACTGGCGATGCCGACCAGCGCTACCTTTGGGGCAGCCTCAATGCCAGCTATGAGATTGACTCCCTCAACCTCGTTACCGCAAGCCTCGGCGGGAACAGTTTCTCCAACGACAGCTATACCCGCGACGGCGGCTTCCTGAGCCTGTCTGCGGTCGGGGACACCCTCGTAAACTATTCCTACGACGGCAGCAGCCGCAGTTCGTGGAACAACCTTAACGGAAGCCTCGACTACCAGCACCGTTTTCCCGGAAGCAGCAACAAATACCTCACCTTCTCGTACCAGTTCTCGGGCAGCTTCTCGGGCAGCGACGGCACCATAAAGTATGGAGACGCAATTTCCAACCATTCCGTAAGCGACGACGCGAATTTCGAACATACCTTCCAGGCCGACTACACCACTCCTCTCTGGAGCGACAACCACATCCTTAGCACAGGCCTTAAGTATATCCACCGCAACAACAGCGCAAACGACGTCTTCAACCCCGGAACGGCGGGGGAAACGCCTTCCGTGTACGATTACTATAACAACATCGGAGCGGCCTATGCCGAGTACAGCGGTACTTTCGGCAGGTTCACCGCAAAGGGCGGGGTCAGGTTCGAGCAAACCTGGGTAAAGGTGGATTACCAGAGCAATCCTGCCATGAACTTCGGGGCGGACTACCCGGTGCTGGTGCCTAACGTGAGCCTGCAGTACAATATGGGAATGGCAAGCAACGTGAGCCTTAGCTACAACATGCGTATCCGCAGGCCCGGCATACATTATCTTAATCCTTATGTTGACAGCACTTCGCTGGGAGTCATCTCTTACGGAAACACCGCAATCGAGGCAGAACTGAGCCATCAGCTGCAGCTCTCATACAATATGGCGAGCCCCAAGTGGGTGCTGAGCCTGAGGCTTATCGAGAGTTTCGGCGACCGCGGCATAGGACAGTACTCCTTCTACGATTCCGCAGGCCTTCTGAACAGCACCTACGGAAACATACAGCAGAGCAGCCGCACTTCGCTCAATGCTTACGTAAACTGGAATGCAAGCAACAAAACACGCATCTATGCCTTCGGAGACGGCGGCTATGAATTCTATCGCAACATAGAAGACGGGCTTACCAATGGCGGATGGCGCGTGCAGGGAGGTTTCGGGGCACAGCATACCCTGCCATGGGATCTTCGGATCAGCGGGAATCTCTTTGCAAACAGCGGCGGCTATGACCTCCAGGGCTGGCGTTCGGGCATGGGCTTCGCCTCTCTCGGACTCACCAAAACCTTCCTGGACGACCGTCTGAGCCTTTCGCTGCGTGCCCAGAGCAATCTCGGCACCGGCCGGCTCCTTTTCTATAACTATAGCAGCAGCAACGGTTTCGTAAGCGAGAACTGGCAGAAAATCCCAATTCGCAGCGCCTCTTTCAGCATCAGCTACACCTTCGGAAAGAAGCAGGGAATCCAGACAAAGCGGACCCAGCGCTCCATCTCCAACGACGACCTCGTCGGGGCCGGCGGAGGCTCCACTATCTCCAGTCAGGTGTCCGGAGGGATGTAGGGAGGTTATCTTGCCCCCAGCCCCAGCATGGCCTTTGCGAGTTTGAAGGCCTTGTAAGGCATGTAGCGGAACTTAAGGTCTATGCGGGTGGGAGTCACTAGGACGGACCTCTCGTGCGAGAAGGCAAGGAAACTGCGCTCCCCGTGATAGCTGCCCATTCCGGAATTGCCCACTCCTCCGAACGGGAGGCGCGGGTTTGTGATGTGCATTATCACGTCGTTGATGCAGGCACCTCCTGAGCTGGTGTGGTGGATAAGGTTCCATCCGTCGGCCTTCTTTCCGAAATAGTAGAATGCCAGCGGCTTTTCGCGGCCGTTCACGAAGTCTTCCACCTCTTTGCGGCTGCGGAAAGTGAGGATGGGAAAGACCGGCCCGAAGATCTCTTCCGTCATAACGGGGGAGTCGGGGGAGACTCCGTCCAGAAGTGTAGGCTCAATCCAGCGGGTGGCGGGGTTGCTGCGTCCGCCTGCCACCACGGTGCCGTCTTTCAGATAGCCGGTTACGCGCTCGAAAGCCTCGTCGCGCACCATGTGGACATAGTATCCGCTCTTCTCCGTCCCCTCCGGATAGATGCCTGCGAGCTGCTTTTTGAACTCGGCGATGAAGGCGTCCTTGATGTCTTCGTGAAGGAAGAGATAATCCGGGGCGATGCATGTCT
>CADBSV010000075.1 GCA_902797435.1 uncultured Bacteroidia bacterium | reverse complement strand
GTCATCCTCTTTGTGGTCCCAGTAGGGCATGATCCTACGACCCCCTGATTATGAGTCAGATGCTCTAACCAACTGAGCTATGGGACCGTGACGGCAGCGGGTGAACCCGCAATGCGTCAGACCTTTATCTCGACGTCCACACCTGCGGGCAGCTCGAGCTTCATGAGGGCGTCAACGGTCTTGGCGTTGCTGTCCTCGATGTCGAGAAGCCTGCGGTAAGAATCGAGCTCAAACTGCTCGCGGGCCTTCTTGTTGACGAAGGTGGAGCGGTTTACCGTGAAGATCTTCTTGTTGGTGGGAAGGGGAATGGGACCATTCACCTTGGCACCGGTGCTCTTTACGGTCTCGACTATCTTGGCGGCAGACTTATCTACCAGCATGTGGTCGAACGATTTGAGTTTAATTCTGATTTTCTGTGCCATATTGCGTGCAAATATAATAATTATTCTTCATCTTGAGGCACACGGTACCCGCTTTTCTCAATGATGTCCTTTGCCATGGCACCCGGAACTTCGTCGTAGTGGTCGAAGGACATGGTGCTGGTGGCACGGCCGCTTGAGAGAGTACGCAGCACGGTGACATAACCGAATTGCTCGGCGAGCGGAACATGAGCCTTGATTATCCTTGCGCCGTTGCTGGTGGAATCCATGGCAACGATCTGCCCGCGGCGGCGGTTGAGGTCGCCTACGATGTCGCCCATATAATCGTCGGGAGTTACCACCTCCAGATTCATGATGGGCTCGAGAAGCACCGGATGGCACTTCGGGCATGCATGGCGGAAAGCCATACGGGCCGCAAGTTCGAATGACAGCTGGTCGGAATCGACAGGGTGGTACGAACCGTCGAGAAGGGTAACCTTGAGGCTCTGCATTTCGTATCCGGCGAGCACGCCGTTGACAAGAGCGCTCTCGAATCCCTTCTGCACTGCAGGAATGAATTCCTTCGGAACGTTTCCGCCCTTGACCTGGCTTTCGAACTGGAGTCCTGTGACGCCTTCGTCCGCCGGGCCGATTTCGACGATGATATCTGCGAATTTTCCACGTCCGCCGGTCTGTTTCTTGAAAACTTCGCGGTGCTGGACGCTTGTAGTGATTGCTTCCTTGTAGTTTACCTGGGGTGCACCCTGGTTGATTTCCACGCCGAATTCACGACGGAGCCTGTCCACGATGATGTCGAGATGAAGCTCGCCCATGCCGCTGATGATGGTCTGGCCCGTTTCGTTGTCGCTCTTGACAGTGAAGGTGGGGTCTTCTTCAGCGAGCTTGCCCAGGGCAACCCCGAGTTTGTCGAGGTCCTGCTGGGTTTTGGGCTCGATTGCGATTCCGATGACGGGATCGGGGAACTCCATGCTCTCCAGGGCATAGTGGTGACTCTCGTCGCAAATGGTGTCTCCAGTGCGGAGGTCCTTGAAACCTACCGCGGCGCAGATGTCACCGGCTTCAACGAAGTCGATGGGATTCTGCTTGTTGGAGTGCATCTGATAGAGGCGTGCGACACGCTCTTTCTTGCCCGTGCGCGAATTGAGCACGTACGAGCCGGCGTTAAGCGTGCCGGAATAGGCCCTCAGGTAGGCCAGACGTCCCACATAGGGATCGGTTGCGATTTTGAAGACGAGGGCGCAGAATGGACCGTCGGCGGTGGGATGAAGCTCTTCAGCCTTCCCGGAATGGGTATTCGTGGCCTTGATTGCCGGAATATCCAGCGGAGAAGGCAGATACCTCACGACCGCGTCGAGAAGGAACTGCACGCCCTTGTTCTTGTAGGAAGAGCCACAGGTCGCAGGCACTATCGACATTGCGATGGTACCCTTGCGAATGGCTGCAACTATTTCTTCCTCGCTCAGGGATTCGGGGTCTTCGAAGAACTTCTCCATGATGGCCTCGTCGCTCTCGGCGGCTGCCTCAAGGAGTTTTCCTCTCCAGAGCTCGACCTCCTCCCGCATGTCGGCCGGCACTTCACGGACGTCGTAATTGACGAGCTCGTCGGCGTCGCGGTAGTATATGGCCTTGCGGGAAATAAGGTCCACAATGCCCTGGAAGTCCTCTTCGCTGCCGATGGGGAGCGAAATCGGAACTGCGGTGGCGCCGAGTTTGTTCTTTATGTCCTCGACACAGCCGAGGAAGTCGGCGCCGACCCTGTCCATCTTGTTCACATACGCAATCTTGGGCACGCCGTACTTGTCGGCCTGGCGCCATACGGTCTCGCTCTGAGGCTGTACTTTGCCGACGGCGTCGAAGGTTGCGACAGTGCCGTCAAGAACACGCAGCGAACGTTCCACCTCAACAGTAAAGTCCACGTGGCCCGGAGTATCGATCAGGTTGATGTGATACTGTTTGCCTTTGTAGGCCCAGAAACAGGTGGTTGCTGCAGAAGTGATGGTAATGCCCCTCTCCTGCTCCTGTACCATCCAGTCCATTGTTGCCTGGCCGTCATGGACTTCGCCTATCTTGTGCGTCTTCCCGGTATAGTAGAGGATGCGCTCGGACGTGGTGGTTTTTCCGGCATCGATGTGAGCCATGATGCCGATGTTGCGTGTGAACGTAAGATCTCTCTTAGCCATTTAGCATGCAGATTAGAAACGGAAGTGTGCAAAGGCCTTGTTGGCCTCGGCCATTCTGTGCATATCTTCTTTACGTTTG
>CADBSV010000074.1 GCA_902797435.1 uncultured Bacteroidia bacterium | reverse complement strand
GAGCAGCGCATCCCCCGGCTTGATATCATAGACCTTCCTGGCATCGCGTGGAATCACAATCTGGCCCTTTTCGCCCACCTTCACCACGCCGAAGATGTATTTGTCGTCATTCTCTTGCATAGTTGTATTTGTTAGAAATTTCCTACAAATATAACTATTTTTACTATATTACAAGCGGCTTTATATTATATCACTTGGACCAAGTGCCCATGAATGTTTGCTCGTATTCCCGTCTGATAATTAAAACTCTTACACTTTCTTTTGGTAGTGCCCCTTCATCGAGAACACATATATCAGAACCTTGTCACCATCTACAGAGTAGATAATCCTATCGACCTTGTTAATCCTGCGGGACCACTTACCTGTAAGGTTGTGCTTGAGCGGCTCCGGTTTTCCGATACCGGAGTAGGGATGTTCGACTATGTCTTTAAGAATCTCCTTGATTTTGGCGACTGTCTTTTCGTCGGTTTTCTTCCACTCATCGAAATCCTTCCGTGCATGGGGAAGGAAGGCAATCTTATAACTCATCGACGTTCACAACTTCGTAGTTTCCGTTTTTCACGTCCTCGTCTCCCTGGCGGATGGCTTCCACCAGATCCGGCTGGGACATGACATAAGCCGTTTCCACCATGGACTCATATTCCTCCATGGACATAATCACCACGGCGGAACCGTTTCCTCGGTTCACGATGACATTGTCGGAGTCATTGACCACCCTGTCCAAGTAGTCTTTGAGATTTGACCTAAGGTCTGTATAAGTTGCTGTAATCATATCGCAAGTACTTAAATAAGTACAGCAAAGATAATGCTTAATTCTGAATGCGCAATACCTAAAAAAGAAAAATCTTACCTGAAACGAAGTTCGAACACTGTCCCGGCAGCATCGCTTCTTAAAAGTTCAATGCTACCGTTATGGTTCCGCATGATCTGGCGGGCAAGGGAGAGGCCGATGCCGGAACCTTCTTTCTTGGTGGTGTAGAAGGGAACGAAGATCTGCTCCTGGGCGGCCGGTGGGATCGGCTCTCCGTCGTTGGCCACCAGGATGATTACCTCGTCGTCCTTGCCCATCCGCGCAGAAATGTCAATGTGCCTGGCACCGGCCTGCAGGGCGTTCTTGATCAGGTTGATGAGAATCTGTGAAATCTGTCCTTCGTCTGCGTAGATCATCAGATCCGGCTCTTCCGGCCGGTAGGTGCAGGCGGCGTTGCAGGAGGCCGCGAATTCGCTGTTAAGGGCGATGACGCCGTCCATCAGCTCCTGCAGGTCAATGGCTTTCTTCAGCGGTCGGGCCACGCCGGAGAGCTCTCTGTAGGTCTCTACGAACTTGATGAGATTCTTGGAGGAGTCGCTGATGGTATCCAGGCCCGTTTTTACATCCAGCTCGCTGTGGCCGTTATCGTCCATGGACTTGGAAAGCGCATCCGAGAGCGACGCGATAGGGGAGACCGTGTTCATGATCTCGTGCGTAAGCACCCGGATCAGCTTGGTCCAGGAGTCCTGCTCGTTCTGCTGCCGTTGTTTCTCGAAGATGGTCCGGATGCGGTTGAGCGTGCGGTTGAACTTATTGGTTTCCTGGAAGCGGAAATTGAGTTCCCCGTCCTCCAGGGCATCCATCATATAGGCTACTTTCTTGATATCCTTCCGGCGGGTACGCAACGATGCAATCACCGCCGCCAAAATTGCGACGACAATGCAGAGCAATATAATGGAAAGGGTATTCATAGCCCGTATTTCTTCATTTTCGCATACATGGTAGGCCGGCTGATGCCAAGGGCCTTGGCTGCTGCGGAAATGTTTCCGCCCGAATGCTCCACGGCTTCACGCACCAGCCTCTCTTCCTCCGCCTCGCTGACGGATTTGAGCGTGCCGGAAGCAGAAGTTACGGTCCTGGTCTGTTCGATCTGAATGTCCTTTGCCGTGAGCATAGTGCCTTCAGAAAGGATGACAGCCTTCTCAATACAGTTCTGCAATTCCCTGATATTGCCGTTCCAGCGGCCACGCTCCAGTACAACCTTGGCCGAATCATCCAGTCCGCTGACGCTCCGGTGGTACTTTTCAGCAAACTGACCGATGAACCTTTCCGCAAGCGGAACGATATCTTCCCGGCGCTCCCGAAGGGGCGGCAGGGCAATATGTACCGTGTTTATGCGATAGTAAAGGTCTTCACGAAAGCGGCCTTCCCGCACCAACTGCTCCAGGTCCATATTCGTGGCGCAGATTAGCCGGATATTCACTGGAATGGCTTTGGAGCCGCCCACCCGCACTACGCTCCGATTCTGTATCACCCGAAGGAGCTTGGCTTGCAGGTGCAGCGGAATATTGCCGATTTCGTCCAGAAAAAGCGTTCCGCCGTCGGCATGTTCGAACTTTCCGACATGGTCGGTATGCGCGTCGGTGAATGCTCCCTTTACGTGGCCGAACAGCTCGCTTTCAAACAGTGTTTCAGTGATGGCTCCGGCATCCACGGCAACCATGGACTTTCCGCTCCGCAGGCTGCGGGCATGAATCTCACGCGCGAGCACATCCTTTCCGGTGCCGTTTTCTCCTGTGATAAGCACAGTGGCATCTGTAGGGGCTATTTTGTCCACGGTTTTGCGGATGGCGGCCATGGATTTGGAGGCGCCCCAATGCATGGATCCTTCGCTTTGCTCAGGATGACACTCTCTTCCCATCGCCTTCCTGGCCTTGTCCCGCGCAGCTGTGAGCGTGGTCACCAGTTTTTCATTATCCCACGGCTTCACAATGAAGTCGAAGGCTCCGCGCTTCATCCCCTCCACAGCCAGCTGGATATCGGCATACGCCGTGAAGAGCACAACCTCCACCTCCGGAGCCATCTTCTTTATTTCTCCAGCCCAGTAGAGGCCTTCGTTGCCGGTATTGATGCTGGCTGTGAAGTTCATGTCCAGCAGCACCACGTCCGGGCGGAACCGCTCCAGCGAGGATACGAGAGTCGCCGGCGAGGGGATGGTCTTCACCTGCGCAAAATGCAGAGGTAACAGAATCTCCAGCGCACGGCGGATGCCCGCATTGTCATCCACGATCAGTATATTCCCTTTTTTAGAAACCATAATCGAAGGTTCAAATTTAGTTATTTATTCCGCACACGCAAAAGTTTTGCATATCTTTGCAGCAGTAAGCAGTTGAGTATGAGAAGGAATTATTTGTATTATATCGCGGCGGCCCTGTGGGGTATCCCCGGAGTGATAATAAGCGTCAAAGCATAGTTGACAAGTACTCCGCTCGGATTGCCTCGCTTCCGGAAGAGACTTCCGCATGGCAGGCTTTCCCGATTCGGGGATGGATACTGATTGTCTGCATGTCGTGTCTTGGAATCATCCTGAAATACGTCCCGGACATCCAGGCTGAATTTACGGCTTCATTCTATTCCGGTCTTGGTCCGATGCTAATCTATTCGGCATGCCGTTTTGTTTCGAAGAGCATCGGATGCGCTGAAGAATAAAAGAAAAAAGCCCTTGCAGATTGCTGTAAGGACTTTTTTTTGAGCGGTGCGGAAGAGATTCGAACTCTCGACCTCCGGCGTGACAGGCCGGCATTCTAACCAGCTGAACTACCGCACCCCGGTAGCTTTCGGAAGGCCCTTTCGGATACCTTTCCTCAAACGCGGATGCAAATATAAGGATATTTTTCAAACCTGCAAGGATATTTTTAAAATTATCCGTCCTTTTTGAGTATATTTGTGGGATGTCAGAAAGCATAGTAATCAAGGGGGCGAGGGTTAACAACCTCAAGAATATCGATTTGGAGATTCCGCGCGGCAAACTGGTGGTGATAACCGGCATCAGCGGCAGCGGGAAGAGTTCGCTAGCGTTCGATACCCTTTATGCAGAAGGGCAGCGTCGCTTTGCCCAGAGCATATCCTCCTATGCCAGGCAATTTCTCGGGAGAATGTCCAAACCCGACGTCGATCTTATAGACGGTATCCCCCCTGCGATTGCCATAGAACAGAAAGTGTCCGTGAAGAATCCGCGGAGCACCGTGGGGACTAATACGGAAATATACGATCTGCTCCGCCTGGTTTTCTCCCGCATCGGCCGCACCTATTCTCCTGTAAGCGGAAAGGAAGTAAGGGCTGACGGCGTTCAGGATGTGCTGCGCTGCATGGAAGCGAGCGGAGAAACCGTCTTCTATATCCTTTCCGACCTTCACTGGGACACCAGGGACGACCATATCGAGCTGCTTCTCTCCCTTAAGCAGCAGGGGTATTCGCGCCTCTATGCCGAAGGCGGGGTGAAGGAGATAGACGATATCCTCCAGAGCCGGCAGAACCCCAGGGGGGCGATGCTCCTCACCGACCGAATCCGTCTGGAGGACGCTTCTCAGATAACTTCGGATCCCGACCTTCGCACCCGTCTTCTGCAGAGCGTAGCCGACGCCTTCGAGAGGGGAGGGGGAGACATGGCCGTAATCTGCGGCGACACTCTTAAACAGTTTTGTTCACGCTTCGAACTCGACGGCATGGCGTTCCGCCATCCCGATGAGCATCTGCTCAATTTCAATTCTCCTCTCGGCGCCTGTCCTGTGTGCGGAGGCCTGGGGAAAATAAGCGGAATAAGTGAAGACCTGGTCGTGCCCGACAAGAGCAAGAGCATCTATGACGGAGCCATTGCATGCTGGCGCGGCGACAAGATGGGTTGGTTCAAGGATCATCTCGTTCACGTGGCCGGCCGCTACGGAATCAGGCCTTTCGAGCCGTGGTGCAATCTTACCGAAAAGGAAAAGGACACCATCTGGAACGGTCACAGCGAACCCGGAGACGACGAGAGCATCGTCGGCATTCAGGAATTCTTCGACTGGGTGCATACCCAGCGTTACAAGATACAGTACCGTTTCATGGAGAGCAGGTTCAGCGGACGTGCGGTATGCAGTTCCTGCCATGGCAGCAGGCTCCGTCCCGAAGCGCTGTACGTGAAGGTAGGGGGAAAAAACATCCATGAGTGGCAGGCGATGACAGTTGACGACCTGCTGGTTTTCATGGACGGACTCGCCCTGAGCGGAAATGATGCTGCCATTGCAGAAGAACCGCTGAAGGAAATCCGTTCCCGCCTCCAGTACATAAAGGAAGTTGGGCTTGGGTATCTTACCCTTAACCGCACCGTGAATACGCTGAGCGGCGGCGAGAGCCAGCGCATCAATCTCGTGACGGCGCTCGGCAGTTCCCTTGTCGGGAGCATGTATGTCCTTGACGAGCCGTCTATCGGCCTTCATCCGAGGGATACGGAGCGCCTCATAGCTGTCCTGCGCAAACTTCGCGATTTGGGAAATACGGTTATCGTCGTAGAACATGACGAGAATATCATAAAGGCGGCTGACCTTCTGATAGACATGGGGCCGCGGGCAGGAGTTGCAGGTGGGGAGATTGTCTTCAAGGGTTCCCTCCGGACGGAACCGGCCTCCAGGCAGGAGGATGCCGCCGGAGCCAGCCTGACCCTTCAGTATCTTTCCGGCAGCAGGCAGCGCTACGTGCGCCCGAAACGCAGCTGGAACTACAGCATCAGCGTCGAGGGGGCAATGGAACACAACCTCAAGGATATCACAGTGCGTTTCCCCCTCAGGACTCTTACCGTGGTTACCGGCGTCAGCGGTTCAGGCAAGTCGTCCCTTGTGGGGGATATCCTCTATCCTGCGCTCTTCCGTCATCTCGGAGGCGGCGGAGATGCACCGGGGACACACCGCGGACTGGGCGGCAACCTCGACCGCATTTCGAGGGTGGAATATGTGGACCAGAACCCGATAGGCAAGAGCACCCGCAGCAATGCGGTGACGTATCTGAAGATTTACGACGAAATCCGCAAGCTCCTTTCGGAGCAGCAGTATGCCAAGGTGAACGGTTACGGCCCGTCTTTCTTCTCCTTCAACCAGGAGGGCGGCCGCTGTCCTGAATGCCAGGGTGAGGGAGTGGTGACCATAGGGATGCAGTTCATGGCAGACGTTACGATGGTGTGCGAAGAATGCGGAGGCAAACGTTTCAAACCCGACATTCTGGAAGTCCGTTACCGGGGAATGAACATCGACGACATCCTTTCGATGAGCGTGGACGAAGCCATCGCATTCTTCTCGCTCGGAAAGGAGGAGGGGGCAAAGGAGATTGCACGCAGGCTCCAGCCCCTTGTGGACGTGGGACTGGGTTACATCAAGCTAGGGCAGAGTTCAAGCACTTTGTCGGGAGGAGAAAGCCAGCGTATAAAACTCGCTTATTTCCTTTCTCTCAACGGCGATGGTGGCGGCGGAAGGCGTTCTTCCGAGCGTATCCTTTTCATTTTCGACGAGCCTACCACCGGATTGCATTTCTACGACGTGGAGAAGCTGCTGCGCAGTTTTGACGCGCTTCTCGACGCGGGGCACAGCATCGTTGTCGTAGAGCACAACACGGACGTCATACGCGCAGCCGACTGGGTGATAGACCTTGGACCCGATGCCGGAGCGCAGGGCGGAGAAATCGTATTCGAAGGCACTCCGGAAGACATGGTCACCAAGTCGGACGGATATACGGCCAGGTTCCTGAGAAATAATTGATTATATTTGTAACATGGCAAAGATTGCAGCCCTGACGATGCTCCGAAATGACGAGTTCTTCCTCGCCAGGTGGGTCGATTATTACGGAAAGGCGCTCGGGCGCGAAAACCTCTATGTTTTCTTTGACGGTCTCGATCAGCAGGTGCCCCCGTTCTGCGAAGGAGTGCATGTACTCAAGTGCGAGCATCGTAATCTGGAGCGTCTTGCAGGAGACCGCCACCGGATAGATTTCCTGTCGGGCGAGGCGGAAAAGCTCTTTGCCGTTTACGACATGGTTATAGGAACGGACGTGGATGAATTCCTCGTCCCCGATCCTGAGCATGGCCTTTCGCTTGCGGAAATCCTTTCCACGGCAGACAGATCGTGGACAAGCGTTTCGGGGCTTGGAATAGACGTGGGACAGATAATCGGAGAAGAAGGGCCTGTCAGTTCTGACGCTCCGCTTCTGTCGCAGCGGTCCAGGGCTTTTCTTAATACCCGCTATACCAAGGCCAGCGTCCTTCTTAAACCTGCGCGCTGGGGGTCGGGTTTCCACCGGGTGAGAGGGCATAATTTCCATATTCTGCCCGGATTGTTCCTGTTTCATTTCGGTTCCTGCGACCTTGGTCGCATAAAGGCTAAGATGGGAGGCGACATGGCCCTGCGGGAAGGATGGAGCGAGCATCTCCGCCGCCGGGCTGCCACAATTGCATACTGTACCGATATCCCGGCTTCGGATTGGGACTCCTCGGTGCGCAAAGCCCGCCGTCTTCAGTCTTTTTTCCGTCCCGTGTATGCCCTTGACAAACCGGCCATGCCCGGCCGTAAAAAGGTGGTGCGCATTCCGGAGCGTTTCAAAACTATCGTTTAGACAATGACAGATTTTCCTATAGATTTCGTGCTGCCCTGGGTGGATGGGGATGATCCACTCCTTTCGGAAAAGAGGGCTTTGTACGCAGCGTCCGGTGAATCTTCCAATGATGAGAAAGGCGGCGCCACGAGGTACCGTCAGGTTGGGGAGATTTGCTTCAGCGTAGCTTCCATCTTCCGTTTCGCCCCCTGGGTGCGCAAGGTCTTCATCGTGACTGACGGGCAGGATCCCGGTCTTCTCCCTATGCTGCAAAGGCATTTTCCCGACCGGACGGGCGATGTCGTAATTGTCGATCACAAGGTTATTTTCGCCGGCAGGGAGGAAGCGCTTCCCGTGTTCAACTCCAATTCGATAGACACTCTTATCTGGAATATCCCCGATCTTTCCGAGCATTTTATCTATACCAACGACGATGTGTTTCTGATGCGACCGGTCCGGCCGGAGGACTTTTTCCACGACGGCAAGGTGGTTTGCTACGGCCGCTGGTATCCTGCCTGGCAGGCAAGGCTGCTCAGGGCCTTGAAACCCTCGCACATAGGTTTCAAGGCATCGATGCTCAGAGCCCTTGAACTGATGGGAGGCGGCAGCCGTTTTGTCCTCATGGGACACACTCCGCATCCTCTTCTGAAGAGCTGGTATTGCTCATGGGCTGCCAGCCGTCCCGACATGGTGGAAAACAACCTTGCCGACAAGTTCCGCTCGGTGCGCCAGTTCGAAGCCCAGGAGCCGTTCTACATAGACATGGCGGCCAAGGGCCTTCTGGACCTCAGGGACGATAAACCCCAGGTGCTGTATTTCAAAAAGCACGGCGGGAGGGATTACGTCCGGCGCAAGCTCGACCGCTTTGCCGCCAACGAAACCGCCCGCTTCGCCTGCTTCAATTCGCTGGATTACTGCACCGCGGACGAGAATCAGAGGATAGCGCTTTTCCTTATGCACCGTCTCGGTATGGGAGGGGAAAAGATGACAAGGCGTGAAATACAGCTCCGCCTTGTGGACATACTCAGGGATGTGGATGCTTTCTGCCGCGAACGCGGGCTGCGTTATTCCATGGCCTATGGCACCCTTCTCGGGGCGGTTCGCCACAAGGGTTTCATACCCTGGGATGACGACATAGACATCCTTATGCCGCGTCCGGACTTCGAGCGCTTCGTGCGCGAATACGGAAAACACGGGCCGTATGAAGTGCTCTATGCCACGAACCGGCCTGACGCCAGTTTCATTCAGTTCTTCGCCAAGGTGCACGACACCCGTACCCGCAGTTTCGAGCGTCGCATGCCGGCATACCGTTTCGGGCTCAATATCGACGTTTTCCCCGTTGACGGCAAGCCCGATGACGTTTCGGTCCACAGGGATTACGAGCATGGCATCTGCCGGGCTGTGCACAGGCTCTATCTGAGGCTCAAGCCTCTCTGGCCGCTTAGTTTCCACGACCCGCTGATACCTCACCTGCAGGCATACCGAAAGACCCCTGAGGGCTGGATGGACGAGATTACATCCCGCATGAAAGCAATACCTTTCGAGGGGTCCCGCTGGTGCGGAAGCATATCGACCCGCTTCAACGGCACGGTTGAAATCTTCCCGCGGGAAATGTTCGAGAATTACGTGGAGCTTCCTTTCGAGGACGGCTCGTTCATGGCATTCCGCGACTGGGACGATTTCCTGCGCCAGCAGTTCGGCGATTACATGCAGCTTCCGCCCGAAAACAAACGCAAGACTCACAGCCTGTCCGTTTTCGAACTTCCCCAGAAATGACTATATTTGCAAGCCTATGAAAAAAGTAATAACCTACGGGACTTTTGACCTGCTCCATCAAGGCCACATAAATCTGCTCAGGAGGGCAAAAGAACTCGGCGATTGGCTCATAGTCGGCGTTACCACGGACAACTTCGACCTCGAAAGGGGGAAGCTGAACACTTGCGACAACGTGATGGACAGGATAGAGGCAGTCCGTGCGACCGGCCTTGCAGACCAGATTATCATAGAGGAATACCGTGGACAGAAAATAGACGATATCCACAAATACGGAGTGGACATCTTTGCCATCGGTTCCGACTGGGAAGGTTATTTCGATTATCTCAAGGAATTTTGCCAGGTGGTTTATCTTCCCCGCACACAGGGTATTTCGAGTACCATGCTGCGCGAGGAGCAGGCGAAGCTCCGCATAGGAATCATAGGAACCGGAGGGATAGCCAGGCGGTTCGTGCCCGAATCCGCCTGCGTTAACAGCGTGGCCATCACAGGCGCATATAATCCGGACAAGGCCGAATGCGAGGCTTTCTGCAGCGAGTTCGGCATTCCTCTCTGCGCAGCTTCCGCCGAAGAACTCTACGGTTCTTGCAACGCTGTATATGTGGCTTCACCCCATTATACCCACTACGATTACGTAAAGTCGGCCCTTGGTGCCGGTAAACATGTGCTCTGCGAAACACCGCTCGTGCTTGAAAAGGATCAGGCCGTAGAGCTTTTCGCCCTTGCGAGGGAGAAGGGTCTGGTGCTGATGATGGCACATAAGACGGCTTACTGTCCCGCTTTCGGGCATCTGGTTACTCTTCTGCAGTCGGGTGCGATAGGGGAGATAGTGGACATAAAGGCGGCTACCACCACAATCACCGACCTCGGCTCCGAGAAAATGGACAGCGCGCGTAGCGGAGGCAGCATGAACGAGAATGCCTGTTTCCCCTTGCTACCGATTTTCCATCTGCTCGGAACCGACTGCCGCGATACCTTCTTCATAGCAAGGATGAAGGGCGGAGTGGACATATACACCAAGGTAATCATGATGTTCGACAGCGCTTCCGCGAGTTTCGAAGTGGGGCTCGGCGCCAAAACGGAAGGAAGCATGGTGGTTTCCGGGACAAAGGGCTACGCCTATGTCCCCGCGCCTTGGTGGAAGACGGATTATTTCGAACTTCGATACGAAGACCAGAATCAGAATAAAAAGTATTTCTATCCCTTCGCAGGTGAGGGGCTCCGTTACGAAATCAAGGAATTCGCTTCGGCGGCGGTGGCTCAGGGATATTTCTATTCCAAACTGCCAGAGAAAGAAATAATTGCAATGGCCGGCATTCAGCAGGCTTTCAATGCCGGTCAGAATCTCAGAATACTGAAATGAATATGAAAATGCATTCTTACGCATTCCCCGGAGACCTCTCTGAGAGCATAGCTAAAATAGGCTCCGAACCCATCCCATACATGCGTACGGAAGAGTTCTCCCGCATTAATCTCGAGTCGGAACGTATCCTGCTTGACCTCATCCACTGCAAAGGCGGCCGCACCATAATCTATACCGGCTCCGGCACCGGTGCGATGAGCGCCGTCGTGGAGAATTATGCAGCTGCCTTCGACAAGGCGCTCGTCATAGACGGCGGTTCGTTCGGGCACCGCTGGGCGGATCTCTGCGGCTATTATTCGCTGCCTTTCGTGCATTTCAAGGTGCCTTTTGCAAAAGATATCGACTACGATGCCCTCGAGAACACCATAGCCTCGGAGCGCCCCGGAGTGCTGCTCTGCCAGCACGACGAGACTTCCTCAGGCGTGCTCTTCGACGTCATGCGCATAGGCGGGATATGCCGCCGTTACGGCGTGTCCCTTGTGGTGGACGTTATCAGCAGTTTCCTTGCGGAGCCTTTCGACATGGACAAGGTGGGTGCGGACATCTGCATAACCAGTACGCAGAAAGGGCTTAACATCCCTCCCGGACTGTCGGTCATTTTCCTCTCCGAAAAGGCTTCCCGTTTCAACTTCCTGCACAGGGGTTACTACTGGGATTTCGAGGAGAACCTGCGCAATCTCACAAGGGGACAGACGCCCTTCAGCCCGGCCACCATCATCTTCCTGCAGCTCCATGCCCGTCTGAAGGAACTGGAAGCCGAAGGAGGAGAATCGGCAAACATAGCCAGGGTGCATCACAGGGCGGAGTTCTTCAGGGCGGAATGTGAAAAATACGGCTGGGATATGCCCACCGAATCCAAGACCTTTGCCATTACGGCCATCCAGACCTCGGACGACTCTTCGCGCAGGATATTCCGCGGGCTCATAGAAAAATATTCAACCTTCATAATGCCCGGCTCAATCCCCGGCTTCTACCGTATTTCCCACATGGGAGAACAGACTGATGGGGAACTGTCGCTTCTTGCCGCGCGCATAAAAGAATTCGAAGATACCATTTAACCTGTAATGAACGAGCTTACTCTAAAAGAACTGCAGGCGGTCAGTCTGGATATACTCAAGGACGTTGACGCTTTCTGCAAGGAAAAGGGCATCCGCTATTCGCTTGCTTACGGCACCCTTCTGGGAGCCGTAAGGCACAAGGGTTTCATACCGTGGGACGACGACATCGACATCGTAATGCTTCGGGAAGACTATGACCGGTTCTGCCGTGAATATGCGTCCGAAAAGTACAGCCTGTTCAGCCCTTCGAACACGGAAGATTATTACCTTGCCTTTGCGAGGGTGGCGGACATGAAGGAGACCGAGTCGCGCACTTATATCCCCTGGTGCGGAAAGGTTCAGGATCAGGGTGTATGGATAGATATATTCCCCCTCGATTACGCTCCCGACAATGAAGAAGAGCATAATCTGCAGTATAAGATGTTCCGCTCCCTGTACGAACTCTCGAACAAGGTTCGCAAGACGCGTGTCCTTCCTCTTCCGGGGCTTCCCTTAAAATTCCATATCAAGCGGATTGCGCACGGCAGGCGTTTCAACCGCCGGGTAACCCGTCAGTCGCCAGAGCAGGCGGCAGCTTGGCTTGACTTCCTGATGCGCCGGCTGTGCTCCTCGCCTACCGGGCATCTGTCCCAGTTCGGCTGTCCCGACTGCAATATCCGTGAGTGGCTGAAGGCGGAGGACTTCGCTTCCTTTACATCCCTTCCGTTTGAGGATGCGTCTTTCAGCGTGATGTCCGGTTACGAGAGCGTGCTGCGCGAATGGTTCGGAGACTACATGCAGCTTCCGCCTGAGAATCAGCGGGTATGGAAATCCAGCGGGTATCTGCGTTTCTATTGGAAACGGAAAAAGTAGCGGAGCGCCGAGCCGAGGAAGTGCAGCGCGACCGCAAATCTGCTTTTTCTTACTGAATCATCAAGATACTTGATGAAGATATACGACAGGTAGTTGGTTGAGGAAAACGACTTCAGGCCGTATATCATGAATCCGTTCTTCCTGTGCCATTTGACGGAGCTTGCTGCTTTGCAGGCGGTGTCGCTCATGACATAGGAGACTCCCTTTTCAAGCAGGAAATTCGTCCAGGTCTGTGCCAGGAACGTGCCTATCCCGCTGCGCTTGGCCCCGGGACGTATCGCCAGATACTCATGCCGGGCGAATTTGCGCCCACGCCTGTCCGTTTTGATGTGAATGGTTGCAGTTCCCAGCAACTCTAAGGTTTCTTCTTCGAGCGCGACGAAAACGAAACCGTCTTTCATGTCGTCCTCTAATTCTTCCGCCGACATGGATGAGCAAGTAAAACGCAGGCCCTGAGCGGTGCGCTCCGCGAAGGCCTCGTGTATGAGGTCTGCAAGACGGGCATAGGACACCGTCGTTTCCGTCATGAGTTTTACCGCTACTGCCATTTTTTTTTCGTCTGGACCGGAAAGATACAAAAAAATATTCATTTGATGCAGAGCGACATATCCATGCTGCTTCCCCTGCTCACCGGAGGCAAGGCGAAAGTGCGTTCCAGGTGCCCTGAGCTGCTTTCTGCCGAGAATACGAGCAGGGTTCCCGAAGGGCCGTCCCCGTCGAAAGGGTAGCAGAAAAGCGTAATGTCAGGATATACCTCTTCCTCGCCGATTACTCCGCCGACCGCTCTGGAGAGCATTTCGGGATGCGCTGCCCAGGCAGGCGAATCTACGGTTTCGACTGGCCTGAATCCGTCGAAACGCAGCATCTGCACGTGGGAGTTCACCCGGCGCAGCGAAACCGAGGCACCAAAGAGGGGTTGTCCCGTAAAATTGCTGATGCTCCTTACGGCCACCCGGCAAAGAAGGGGAGTAAGATACGCTTCGGCGGCGTCTGTCCCCGTGTTGCACACGCAGCTCATGAGCGGAAAGAGAGGGTCTTCGTCCCGGTAGTGCATTTCGAGCTGTTCTGCGCCATCGAGGCTCTGCAGTGCGCTGATATTGAAGGGCGCAGGCGAATTTGCAATAAGAACTATGAATCTTTCCCCGGAGGCGGATTCCAGGCGGATCCTGCGGAGAACCGGCTCTTCTATGCGCATGTGCCTTTCGAGCGGTCTTGTAGGGACATCCCTGTAAAGGAAGATGTCAAGGACACGGATTCCGCCGGGAGCGGTTATGCAGATAGAAAGTGAGTCGCCTCCCGGCGGCATTCTCCCGGCGGTTTCCGTTTCGAATGACGATGGACGCCCGCTGCAATGTGGCGCTGTCGCAGCGGCAAGGATTACAAACACACGAAAAATGAAGTCAGGTAGCATAGAGATTGGTGCGGTCGTCCGAGTGCAAATCTATGCAGGCTTTTACCAAAAAACAATGGAGTAAAACTTTTCCGTGCAGTTATTTCTGTTTTTTAAAATTCAGAAAAAACGCAAAATAAATACCCCCGTGCCAAAGTGGCTGCGGGGGTACGAAAGCATAGGGATGTCTGCTAACCGAAGTTGTCGAAATGGAGGTTGTTCTCGAGATCGACTCCAAGACTGTCAAGCAGATTCTCCACGGTCTTTACGAGCATCGGCGGGCCGCACATGAAGTACTGGATGTCTTCGGGGGCTTCATGCTCGTTAAGATAGAGCCTTCCCATTTCGGGTGCTACGAAACCGGCGGTGTACTTTACACCCTTCTCGTCTGCAACAGGGTCGGGACGGTCGAGGGTGAGGTAGAACTTGAAGTTGGGGAAATCCCTCTCGATGGCCCAGTAGTCTTCGAGGTAGAAGGCTTCGGAAAGACTCCTTGCGCCATAGAAGAATGATACCTTGCGCTTGGTCTTCAGGGTGCGGAACAGATGCATGATGTGGCTGCGAAGAGGAGCCATGCCGGCGCCGCCGCCCACGAAGATGTATTCGGTTTCGATGGGATCGTTCTCCGGAAGGAGGAAGTCTCCGAACGGACCGCTTATCGTTACCTTGTCGCCCGGATGCCTTGTATATACATAGGATGATGCGATACCGGGATTAACCGGGAGGAGCTTGTTGCTTCCCTTGGGGGCCGACGGGTCGAACGGCGGGGTGGCGATACGGACGTTGAGCTTTATGATCTGCCCTTCGGCCGGATAGGAGGCCATTGAGTATGCACGCACCGTGGGTTCGGGGTTCACGCACTTGAGGTCGAAGAAGCCGTAACGCTCCCAGGTTGCCTTGTAGGGCTCGTCCACCTCGATGTCCTTGTAGTCGAAAGTGCCTTTCGGGATGTCGATCTGGATGTATTCTCCGCTCTTGAAGTCGAGATGCTCGCCTTCGGGGATGCGGACGGTGAATTCCTTGATGAAGGAGGCTACGTTGTGGTTGGAGATAACCTCGCATTCCACCTTCTTTACGCTGAGAGTGCTCTCGGGAATGCGGATCTTGAGGTCTTCCTTGATTTTGACCTGGCAGCCCAGGCGCATGCCTTCCTTGATCTGCTTGCGGTTGAACTGTCCCTTCTCGGTTTCGAGTATCTCTCCGCCGCCTTCAATCATCTGCACTTTGCACTGTCCGCAGTTGGCCTTTCCGCCGCATGCGGAGGGAAGGAAGATTCCGTTGTCGGCAAGGGTGTGCATGACGTCTCCGCCCTGCGGTACGTCGAGCACGCGTTTGCCGTCGTTGATGTCTATCTTGACCGTTCCGGATGGCGTAATCTTGGCTTTTACCCAAAGCAGGGCTATAACCAGTATGATCGTTACCAGAACGGTGATTATTATTGCGCTGAATATTACCTGACTCATATTCTTCCCTCCTTATAAGCTGATTCCCATGAAGATCATGAACGCGATGCCCATGAGACCCACGGTGATGAAGGTTATACCTATGCCCTTTAGAGGCTTTGGAACATTGCTGTAGGCCATTTTTTCGCGGATGGCGGCCAGAAGCACGATAGCCAGGTACCAGCCGATGCCGGAACCAAGGGCGTAAACGGCGCTTTCACCGACATTTGCGAAATCCTTCTGCTGCATGAACAGGGAACCGCCGAGGATGGCGCAGTTCACAGCAATGAGCGGAAGGAATATGCCGAGGCTGGAGTAGAGGCTGGGAAGATATCTTTCCACTACCATCTCCACCAGCTGCACGAATGCGGCTATGACGGCAATGAAGAGGATGAAACTCAGGAAACTGAGGTCAACTTCTGCGAACTGCCCGCCGAGCCAGCTGAGGGCTCCGGGCTGCAGGACGTACTTGTTGAGGAGGTAGTTGAGCGGAAGGGTGCAGAGCAGTACGAATATTACTGCGAGTCCGAGTCCGTTCGCGGTTTTGACATTCTTGCTTACCGCCAGGTATGAGCACATACCCAGGAAGTAGGCAAATATCATGTTGTCCACGAAAATAGACTTTACAAATAAGCTTACGTATTCCATATGGCAGTGCTGTTATTTTTCCTGGAGGCTCTTGTCCGCGCTTCTGTGGATCCAGATTATGCATCCGATGAGGATCAGTGCGAAGGGGGGCAGGATTACAAGATTGTTGGTGACATAGCCGGCAGGCATTACCTGGAGTCCGAAGAGGGTGCCGCTTCCGAAAAGTTCGCGGAAGAAAGCTACCACGATGAGGATCATGCCGTAGCCGAGTCCGTTTGCAAGGCCGTCGATGAGCGAGGGGATGGGCTTGTTGCCGAGGGCGAAGGCTTCGATGCGTCCCATCACGATGCAGTTGGTGATGATGAGTCCTATGTAAACGGAGAGCTGTTTGTCGATGGGGAAGGTTACCTCTATGCTCTTGAGGATCTGGTCCACAAGAATCACGAGCAGGGCCACCACCACGAGCTGTACGATGATGCGTACACGGTTGGGGATGCCCTTGCGCAGAAGGCTGAGCACGAGGTTGCTGAGGCCGGTGACCACGGTTACCGACAGAGCCATGACCAGTGCACCCTTGAGGGTGACGGTAACTGCAAGGGAAGAACAGATACCGAGCACGAGCACGGTAATCGGGTTACCCTTGAAAAGAGGTGTAAGGAATGTTTCTTTAAGTGTCATGACTTATTCCTCCTCTGTGGTTTTAACGGCTGTGAAATAAGGCTCGTAAGCCGCCAGCCATGTGTTGATTGCAGCGTCGAGTCCCCTGGAGGTCATTGTGGCGCCGGTTATGGCGTCTATGGCGTTCTCCTGTCCTTCGGGGGCTCCGCCCTTTATGATTTCAAACGAAGGCTTCTGGCCCCATGCAATCTTTTTTCCGCAGAACTGTGTCCGGAAAGCCGGGTCGTCCTTGATACGGGAGCCGAGGCCTGCGGTTTCGGATTCATGGTCGAAGTATGCGCCCTTGATGGTGCATCCGTCGGGTTCTATGGCAAGATAGCCCCAGACCGGGCCCCACAGTCCCGCACCGTAGCAGGGGATGATGGTGACTCCGTTCTTAAGGATGTACACCGGGAGGCCGGTTTCGTATCCGCCCTTTCCGGCTATTGCATAGTTCTGAGCCTTGAGGTTGTCGATAAGCTGTATGTTATCACGGCTGACGCTCAGATCGCGGACCTTTGCCCCGGAAGCGTCGATTACAAATGCGCATTCGATTTCCTCTGCGTATTTGTCGAGCTTGCTGGCATTGCTGAGGCCGGCGGTTTCGAACTGCGCTGCCTGCAGCATCTGCGAGATTGTCTCAGCCTTGATATTGGCCTGCTGCGAGGGCTTGAGGAAGGTAGCCGCCGCGGCGAGTATGCCAGCCACCACCACTACTATCAGAGTGGTATAGACTATAGTGTAGATGTTACCGTTAGTATTCATGGCTAGGCTTTTGCGTTAAGTTTGCGGGCCCTGCGGCCAATGTGAGAAGTGACGACGCAGTGGTCGATGAGCGGAGCTGCGGTGTTGCCCATGAGTATGGCCAGCATCATGCCCTCGGCGTAGCCGGGGTTGAAGAGCCGGACCGTGATGCAGAGGGCTCCTATCAGGATTCCGTAAATCCACTTGCCGGTTTCGGTCTGGGCCGAGGTTACCGGGTCGGTTGCCATGAAGACGGTACCGAAGGCGAAGCCGCCGACGATGAGCTGGTTCCAGCAGGGGATGGTGCTGACGCCGGCAAGGTCGCCGAGCGCACCTACCGCAAGAGCGCCTATCACGCTTCCGCACATGACCTTCCAGCTTGCGATTCCAGTCCAGAGAAGGATGAATGCTCCAAGGAGTATGGCAATGACGCTTGTTTCACCAACGCTGCCGGGAATGGTTCCGAGGAACTGGCTCCAGACGGTGTTGCTGTACTGGGCCGCACCTTCAAGGGCGAGGGGAGTGGCTCCCGTGAAGCCGTCGGCGAAAGTCTCGCCAGCCTTCCGGGCAATCCAGACTTCACTTCCTGAAAGGGCCGAAGGATAACTGAAAAACAGGAATGCACGTGCAAGGAGTGCAGGATTCCAGATGTTCATTCCCGTGCCGCCGAATACTTCCTTTCCGAAGATGACCGCAAAGGCAACCGCCAGAGCGAGCATCCACAGGGGAGTGGTAGCGGGAACTATGAGAGGGATGAGGAAGCCGGATACGAGATAGCCCTCATTGACTTCTTCGCCGCGAAGACCGCTGCTGAAAAACTCGATGAACAGGCCTACCGCATAGGAAACCACATACAGGGGGAGCACCTTCAGGAAGCCCCACCACCAGTTGGCCCATATATTGGCTGCGAATCCGCCGCCCACTGCAATCTGATGCTGATAACCGACGTTCCACATTCCGAAGAGTGCTGCCGGAACAAGGGCTATCACCACTATTATCATAATGCGCTTGAGATCCACCGCGTCGCGCACGTGAGCACCCTTGCGGGTAACTGTGCCGGGGACGTGGAGGAAAGTGGCAAACGCGTCAACTGTTGCTGCCCAAAACTTTTTCATACTATTCCATTTCTTTGAGCAATAGGCGGATGCCGTTTGCGATTATTTCCTGAATGTCGTTCTTCGACGGGTCTATATACTCGCAGAGGGCCACGTCTTCGGGGACAACCTCGTAGATGCCGAACTTCTCCATCGCATCGATGTCGCCGGCAAGACAGGCCTTGAAGAGATACAGCGGGTAGATATCCATCGGAAGCACCTTGGAGTAATAGGCGTCGCTCATGACAAATGCGCGCGGACCTCCGTGCAGGTTGGTGTCCATGTCGTACTTGCGCCACGGGGTGAGCCATGAGAAGTAGGAGTGGTCGGTGCTGAAGAGTTTGTACCTTATGGGGTTGGCCCATCCGAGAAGTTCGGGCTGGGTGCCTTCCTTGAGTACGGTGACGCAGTTGTCGTAGAAACCGAGGCTGCCGTCCCGACCCACAGTTTCGCCGGTGAGGATGTTGCCGCTTACCACGCGCAGCCCTTCGGTGTTGCCGAAGAACCCGGCAAGCGAGCTCATGGGAGCTCCCGGATAGGTGTCGGCATAAGCCGGCTCTATTGCCGCAGGGCCGGCCACCGCAACTTTACGGCGGACATCGTACCTGCCGGTGGCAAACCGGGCGCCGATGGCGGCGAGGCCCATCAGGGATACGGTCCAGACGGTGGTGCCCTTGGTCACGGGACATACGTGGCTTATCTGTACGCCAACGTTACCGGCGGGGTGCTTTCCCTGGAAAACATGCATCACTGCATTCTCGAGTTTATGGAAAGGAGTGCCTGCGTAGGATGCTGCATTCAGGCCGATGTGGACACCGCCGTCGGTGAGGCGTGCAAGCGCATCGATACCTTTCTGGAGGTCTGCGATGCGGTCTCCGAGGGTGAATTCGGGAGATGCTGCAAGCGGAGCGGTGTCGAAGGCCGAAATGAAGATTGCCTTCGGCCTGTCTTCAGGATTGGCTATGATACCGTAGGGCCTCTGGATAATGAAGGGCCACAGGCCGCTTTCGAGAATGGCTTCCTTGATTTTCCCTGCTTCGAGCGAGGAAGGATCCTTGATGCCGAAGTCGAGGGCATCCTGCCTGCCGTCTGAAGCGATGACGACTGCCAGGAGTTTCCGTTTTTCGCCGCGTACAATCTCCTTAACCGTTCCGCTGACAGGGGAGGATACCAGAACTTCCGGCCTCCTCTTGTCGGCAAGGACGGGGGACCCGCACTTCACGCTGTCACCCTCCCTTACCAGCAGACGTGGGACAAAACCCTTGAAGTCTGAGGGGCGGATGGTGACGGTGTCCGGGCTGACTGTCTTGGCGACACGGAGTTCGGCTTCTCCGATTACGGGGATGTCGAGCCCTTTTGTCAAAACGATCTTGTTGGACATATTGTTAGGTGTAATTTCGAATTTGCCAAGCAAATAAAATATCCTGCAAAATTAACATTTTTCTGCATTAAAAGCAAGATTGTTCCTTAAGAACTCTTCCGGTCCGGCAGTATGCCGGCTGCCGCTGTCCTGTTTAGGTAAACCCATCTACGCCATCTCTTTGATTTTGCAACACGAAATGCCTTGGAGTGCGCTCAGTGGCCGTTTGTCTTGCGAAACATGGTTAAATTGCTCGCGCCTTTGCAACACGAAATGCCCTGGAGTGCGCTCAGTGGCCGTTTAGCTTGCAAAAAAAGGTTTGATTGCTCGCGCTTTTGCAATACGAAATGCCTTGTGGTGTCCTCAGTGGCCGTTTGTCTTGCAAAACAAGGCTTGATTGCTCGCGCTTTTGCAATACGAAATGCCTTGTGGTGTCCTCAGTGGCCGTTTGCCTTGCAAAACATGGTTTGATTGCTCGCGCTTTTGCAACACAAAATGCCCTGGAACGCCCTCCATGGTATTTCACGTTGCCAGAAGCACTGGAGTCTTCTTTGAAGAGATTGCCATAATTTGCAAAGAAAAAAGTCATCGGCCAAATGTCCTTCCAAATAATATTCGTACCTTCGCCCTGCAATGGAAGAGAACGCAGAAAGAATACTGGCGGGGCTGGACGAACAGCAGCGGAAGGCTGTGGAGAGCATCCATGGCCCGCTTTTGATAGTGGCCGGGGCGGGCTCGGGAAAGACCCGTGTCCTTACATCCCGGATAGCATACATCCTTGCCGTGGAAGACCTTGACCCGGCCCGCATACTTGCCCTGACTTTCACCAAGAAGGCGGCAGGGGAGATGAAGGAGAGGATAGCCGCGATGGTGGGGCGCAAGCGTGCCGCCAGGCTGGAGATGGGCACCTTCCATTCCGTATTCGTAAGGTTCCTGCGCGACTATGCCGAAAGTCTCGGATACCCGAAGAACTTTACCATCTATGACCAGTCCGACTCCACGAGTGCCGTGAAGGCCTGCATAAAGGAACTCGGGCTGGACGAAAAGGCAACATATAAGCCCAAGGATGTGCTTTCCCGCATATCCTGGGCCAAGAACGCGCTTTTCACTCCTGCCGCCTACAAGGCAAGAAGCGAGTTCTTCACCATGGACCAGGCTGCCAAGCGCCCGCGCATCGGCGACATCTTCGAACTCTACCAGCGCCGCCTCAAAGAATCAGGGGTAATGGATTTCGACGACATCCTGATGCAGATGAACGTCCTCCTGAAGAACAATCCCGATGCGCTCGAAGAGATTTCCGCGCGTTTCTCATATATATTGGTGGATGAATATCAGGACACGAACTATGCACAGTACCTTATCCTGCGCAAACTCGCCTCACGGCATCACAATATCTGCGTGGTGGGCGACGATTCGCAGAGCATCTACGCCTTCCGCGGGGCCCGCATAGAGAATATCCTTAATTTCCAGAAAGACTATCCCGAGAGCCGTATAGTGCGGCTGGAGAGAAACTACCGTTCGACCTCCAACATTGTTGACGCTGCCAATTCGGTAATATCCCATAACGAGGGGCGCATTCCCAAAAAGTGCTACGCCGAAGGCGAGAAAGGCGAAAAGATACATCTGATAAAGGCCTGGAGCGAGCAGGACGAGGCGGTTACCATAGCCTCCGACATAATCTCCCGGATGCAGAGTGAAAAGGCCCAGTATCAGGATTTTGCCATCCTCTACCGCACCAATTCCCAGTCCCGCGCCCTGGAGGAGCAGCTGCGCCGCAGAAACATGCCCTACATGATCTACTCCGGCAATTCTTTCTTCGAAAGGGCGGAGATAAAGGACATGATGGCCTACTTCAAACTGGTGGTCAATCCTAATGACGACGAGAGTTTCAAAAGGATTGTGAACGTGCCGGCAAGGGGTATAGGGGACACTTCCGTCTCGGCCCTTAACGAATGTGCCCGCGCTCACGGCTGTTCCCTCTTCAAGGCTGCCTTCATGGAAGACAGCTCCGTGTACGGACTCCGTCCTGCCGCTGCGCAGAAGATTCAGGATTTCTGCCGCATGATTGATGCTTTCGCAGCCTCTATGGCAAGCTCGGACGCATTTGACATAGCCCGCAGGATAGCCGAAGGGTCGGGCCTTCTGCCTTTCTACAGGGCCGACAACTCCATAGAGGGACAGGCACGCGCAGCAAACCTTGACGAACTGCTCAACTCAGTAGAATCCTTCATAGAGGAGCGTCAGGACGAATTTGCCGACAACGGCATCCCGGAAGAAGAATTCCCGGTGGTGAATCTGGCCGACTTCCTTGAAAACATAGCGCTCCTGTCGAATGTTGACGTATCTACAGATGAGGATACCAATAACAAGGTAGCTCTCATGACAGTGCATTCTGCAAAGGGATTGGAGTTCCCCTATGTCTATGTGGCCGGATGCGAGGAGAATCTGTTCCCCAGCGGGGGAATGACGGCATCCAGACAGGATATTGAAGAGGAGCGAAGGCTCTTTTACGTTGCGGTGACCCGCGCCAAGAGGGCCGTAAGCATCTCTTTCGCATCGACCCGCATGCGTAACGGAAAGCATGAGAACAATTCGCCGAGCCGCTTCGTTCGGGAGATAGATTCTCTGTATGTGGAGAATCCGCTCCCCAAGGAGGATTTTGGAGGCGGTGCCGCCGGAGGCTTCGGTTCCGGTTTTGGCAGCAGAGCAGGTTTCGGCTCCGGCTATGGTTCGGAAACAGGGAGCAGAGGGGCTTATTCGGGGAGCAGGGGGGGCTATTCCGGCAGCAGAGGAGGTTATTCCGGTACAAGGGGAGGCTCTGCGGGCTACCGCTATGGCGCTTCGTCGGCGGTGACATACGAAAAACGCCAGAATCCCGGCTTTTCTTCGGGCAGGCCTCAGGCTCCTGCGGAACAGCATCCGTCCCAGGTAGTCAGGCCTTCGGCTGCTCCTCCGGTAATTGATCCCGGGTTTGTACCAGTTCCGATGACCCAGCTTTTCGTGGGTGAACGCATCGAACACAACCGTTTCGGAGCGGGCAGGATATTGGAGATAACAGGCACCGCCCCTGAAATGAAGGCCGTGGTGGATTTCGACGATTACGGCCGCAAGCAGTTGCTGCTCAAATACGCAAAGCTCCGTCCGGAGAAGAAGTAGGCAGGATTCCCGAGTGGAATGTCTATGCCGCCACCTCGAGACCGAGTTCTGCGATGAGGCTGAGGGCGTCTTTGGAGAGGCTGCGGCTGATGGTGGCTGCATCTTCGGGCCTGAAGCCGCGGTTGGCTGTGAGTTCGCTGGAAACCTGGCTGCGGATGATGAAAAGTTCTGTTGCTGACATATCTTTGTACTTTTGGTTTTACAATTCTGCGTGGAATCCTTTCCACGATGCAAAGATATGTCGGCATTTTGCCAGGTATCGTCAAAAAGTTAAATTATTTCATTTTTTTGTCATACTCCCTGTCCCACTCGCGGTAGTATTCCATTTTTGGGTCTTCGAAAAGTGACATCTGCTCGGAGGTTTCGTGGGTGAGCTTTGAGACGCCCAGGCCGACCTGGCGTACAGGGGTCACTCCGTCCCATGCCTCGGACAGCAGGTGCCTTGCCTCATTGAGGATAACCGCAGTTACATCGGTGGGCTTTTCCGTCCGGCACTGCTTCTGGGAAACAGTGAAGTCCTTGTATTTTACGAACATCGATACGGTTGAAGCGCGGAAACCGTCCTTGCGAATGCGGTGCGCCACTATGCATGCTACCTTGAAAAGGGCGCGGTCAATGTCCTTCGGGTCGGACAGGTCCTTCGAAAAAGTCCTTTCTGCGCTGTAGCTTTTTGCTTCGGCATGCTCCGTTTCGACAGGGGAGTCGTCCCGGCCGTTGGCGTTTTCGTGCAGCTGACGGGCAAATTTCTGCCCTACCAACTGACTGAGCGTTCCCATTCCGAGTCCGGCGAGGTCGCCGATTGTAAGAATTCCGTTCGAGATGAGCCTTTCCTCGGTTTTCCTGCCTACCCATAGCAGGTCCCGTACGCCCAGCGGCCACATTTTCTTCTGAACTTCGCTCTCCCAGAGGGTGTGCACCTTGTCGGGCTTTTCGAAGTCGGAGGCCATTTTCGCAAGGAGTTTGTTGGAGCCGACACCGACGTTCACGGTAAATCCGAGACTGGACTTTATTTCGTCCTTGAGGCGGGTGGCCACCGAAACGGGGTCCTCCTGAGAGCAGCGCCATGTCATGTCTATGTAACATTCATCGATGCTGAACTGCTGGAGAACGGGGGAGTAGCTGCGGCAGATGGATATGAACCCCTGCGAGCACTGTTTGTACCAGGCCCAGTCTCCCCTCACTATTACGAGGTCGGGGCAGATGCGGAGCGCCATCGAGACCGGCTGTGCGGTCTTGATTCCCAGCTTCTTTGCAGGGATGGAAGCGGCGGTGATGATGCTCCTGCGGTCGGAAGGGTCGCCTGAGACCACCGAAGGGACGAGGCGAATGTCCGCCTTGCCTTCCCGGACCAGCTTCACCGCGCTCCAGCTGAGGAAAGCGGAATTGACGTCAATATGAAAGATGATTTGCGGCAAAACTCCTGATGTATTCGCTGAGTTCGGGGGAGTCTTTCACACGTACATGGTCGGCAAGGCCGATGGCAAAGCGCCCGACTCCGCGCATCGAACAGACATCCGTTTCCAGAAGCCACGAATCCGCACTGCCGGCACCGCCTTCCGGGGGAAGCTCAGTCAGGTCGGAAGCGGCGAGGGGATACTCTTCGAGCAGCAGGTCGCGTGCGAGGATATCCATCTGCAGACGCACATGGTACTTCCGTTCGCCGCTCATGCGGAAAACGTCCATCTCGGTGCGGCGGTGTTCTTCCTCATGGCTCCATCCTTCATTTTCAAGAATCTCCACCTCTCCTATGCGGGCGATTCCGAAGAGCTTGCAGCGCCCGTCGGCGAGGTCGTATCCCCATACGTGTATATAATTGGTGGAGAAAGCGAAAGGTTCGATATGCCGGTCGGCGGTGCTGCCCGACGAAGACTTGAAGTCGTGGAGAATCACGCAGCGGCGGTCCTGGATGGCGTCGGAAAGCTCGCGCACGTTCATGGCGTTGGAGCGTTTGCTTATGAAGTCGGTCACCGGGGCGACGTCATATATTGCGGCGAGTTTCTGGTGCAGGTTCTGCTTGAGGGCGTTGGTGTTGTCGAGACTTTCGATGAGGGAGTTGATTATCCCCGCTTCTTCGTCGGAGAAGTACACGAGCCTGTCCAGATCGCGCGAACGCCGGCCCATGGCCACCAGCTCGTACACCCCGGAGCGGACCTTGCGCACGGCAAAGCCCGCCTCCTTGAAGGTGTCCAGATAGCGATAGATGCTGCGGTATGAGGTGTCCAGCTTCTCCGCCAGGTCTTCCACGGTATAGGAAGTGTTCCCGGTGAGGAGCTTCATCAGCCTCAGAAGCCGCTCTACTTTAGGCTGCTCCATTACTTACACCAGCGGTCGAGCCATTCGAAATAGGTCTGGTGCCAGTACAGGGCGTTCTGGGGCTGAAGCACCCAGTGCGTCTCTTCGGGGAAGACCACCAGCTTGCTGGGGACTCCCATCATCTGGGCGGCATTGAAGGCCGCCATTCCCTGGGTGTAGGGAATCCGGAAGTCCATGCCGCCATGGATGCAGAGTATGGGAGTATGCCATTTCTGGATGGCATCCTTGGGAGAATTGGCATAATGCCTCATGGCCTTGGGAGCTGTGCTGTAGGGAGCTCCGGCCTGGGCGATGCCGCCCCATTCGTTGGGGCCGGTCTTTCCTATGTTGCGTCCCATGGTAAGGTCATCTGCAAACTTTGCAATCTGGAGCCCTCCGTTGTCGAAGTTGGGGAACCACATCTCTTCGGTGGTGAACCAGAGTCCGGCCTCGTCAAAAATACCTGCGTGGGAGACGAAACAGTCGAACACGTCTCCGTGTATGCCCATGAGGTAGTAGGCGGAATATCCTCCGTAGGAGGCCCCGCAGCAGGCCATCTTATCCACGTAAGGTTTGGCCTTGAGCGTCCTTGCGGCACAGAGGTAGTCCTGCATGTTGAGCCCCGGGTAGTCGCCGCTTATCTGCTCTTTCCACTGCTGTCCGAATGCGGTTGTGCCGCGGCGGTTGGGGCGAATCACAATGTAGCCCTGTTCGGCCATGAGGCGGTAGCACCAGCGGTAGCTCCAGTCCTGTGAGTTGCTGCCCTGCGGGCCTCCGAGCACGATGGTGATTGCCGGGTAGGTCTTTGCCGGATCGAAATGCGGCGGGAAAGTCACCCAGGCCTGCATGCTCTTTCCGTCCACCGTGGGAATCTGCCAGCTCTCGCTTACCGGATCGGTGAGTTGGGCGAAGATGGCGTCGTTCTCATGTGTTATGCGCTGCAGGCCGGACGCTATTCCGTCCTTGAGTTCAATGGCTACCAGTTCATTGGGGAAGTTGAGGCTGGCGTAACTTGCGAGCAGTTTGCCGTCGGTTACGGCGAACGGAGAATTAAAGTCGTACCACCAGTCTCCCGGGGTAACCCTGACGAGCGAACCGTCGAGCCCGGCGCGGAAGATGCTCTGCACCGCTTCATCCACAAGGGCGTTGAAGTAGATGGCCCCGGGGCCGTCCCATACGATGCCCGCGCAGTCGTGATCGAAGCCTGCTGCGAGCCGGCGGATGCCGGACACTGAAGGCTCTTCAGGGGTGGAGAAATCCACATCGCACACCATAAGTCTCTGCTGGTCGGCTTCGTAGCCGTCGCGTTCCATGCTTATCCAGGCAAGGTGCTTTCCGTCGGGAGACCATACCGGGTCGGTATCGTATCCTCCGCCCATGGGAACATGCACCGTGCTGCCGGAGACGATGTCGTATATATAAATTTCCGTATCGGTGCTGAAGGCGTAGCGTTTGCCGGTGAGTTTGCGGCAGGAATAGGCGATGTGCCTGCTGTCTGGGGCCCAGCAGAGCTGCTCGATGCCGCCGAAGGGTTCGGTGGGCAGCTCGAAAAGGTCTTCCGTTCCGAGGATGTCGAACGAGACGTCGGGAGTGATATTCTCGCTCAGCGCTGCAACGTAGGTGCGGGGAACCTCGGTGACCCAGTGGTCCCAATGGCGGTACATAAGGTCTTCGGTGGCATAGGCCTGGGCTTTGTCAAGCCCCTTGTCGGCAGGAGTTTCCACTGCGGAATGGATGGTGGATATGTACATTATGTTGGCTCCGTCAGGGGAGATGGCGAACTCGCTGACCCCTGCAGGGATGCTGCTTATCTGCACCTTCCTGCCCAGTTTCCCTCCCTTGTAAGGGGCCTTCCATATCTGGCCGCCCTGAACGAAATAGACGTATTTGCCGTCGGGGCTCCAGCGGGCGCAGGAAACGCTTTTTGCGTAGCGCGTGAGCTGCACGCGGCCGCTGCCGTCGGGATTGCAAATGAAGAGGTTGCGGCAGCTGCGGTTCTGCCCGACGCTCTGGTAGGATACTCCGAAGAGGATCTTGCTCCCGTCGGGGGAGAGCTGCGGGTCGCCGAGGCGGCCGAGTGCGAGAAGAACTTCTGGGGTCATTTTCCCGTCGGTAATTTCTACCTGCTGCGGGCCTATGTACCCGCTTTCTTCTGTTTTTTTCATACAACTGATTGTGGCTGCAAGGCACAGGCCGAGCGCCAGAAGTCTTGTGGATTTCATGATATTTTACTGTAGTCTTTTATATCGTATTTGCTTTTGCGCAGTTCTTTTAGAAGAAGGGAGTTCTGCGCCGATTCCAGCCCGGGGTCGGCATCCAGCACCTTCTGGGCATAGGCCCTGGCTTCGCTCAGGATAACGCCGTCACGGGCGAGGGAGGCTATGTTAAGGGAAATCGGGAGGCCGCTCTGGGCAGTGCCCTCAAGGTCTCCGGGGCCACGCATCTTCATGTCCTCCTCGGCGATTTCGAATCCGTCGTTGCTGCGGCACATGAGTTCCAGACGTTCGCGGGCTTCCTTGCTGGTCTTGAAGTCATGGACCAGTATGCAGTAGCTCTCTTCCGCTCCCCGGCCCACCCGGCCGCGCAGCTGGTGCAGCTGGCTCAGACCGAACCGCTGGGCGCTTTCGATAACCATTACACTGGCATTGGGAACGTCAACCCCTACCTCTATGACTGTAGTTGAAACGAGGATGTCCGCCCTTCCCGAGGCAAATGCCTCCATGTTGAAATTCTTAACCTCGTTGGTTTGCTGGCCGTGCACGATTGCCACCTTGTAGTCGGGCAGGGGGAAATACTTGACTATCTCCTCGTAGCCCAGTTCCAGGTTGTTAAGGTCCATCTTTTCGCTTTCGAAGATGAGCGGATAAACCACGAACACCTGCCGTCCGAGAGCTATCTGCTTGCGCATGAAATTGTACACCTGCACCTTTTTGCTGTCGGAAATGAGGGTGGTCTTTACCGGTTTGCGGCCGGGGGGAAGTTCGTCTATGACGCTTACGTCCAGATCGCCGTAAAGGGTCATGGCGAGCGTACGCGGGATGGGGGTGGCGGTCATTACCAGCACATGTGGCGCCGCCCGATGCTGGAGAGGAACGCGGCCGTGAGGCGAACCGCCCTCGGATGGGGTATTCTCCAGCAGAGGTCCTTTGCCCCAGAGACGGGCCCTCTGGTCAACCCCGAAACGGTGCTGTTCATCAATTATCGCAAGCCCGAGGCGCCGGAACACCACACCTTCTTCCAGAAGGGCGTGCGTGCCCACTATTATTCCTATGCTGCCGTCTTCGAGGCCTGCGTGAATCCCGCGGCGCTCCCGCGCGGTGCTGCTCCCTGTGAGGATTGCGCATTTCACGCCTGTGGGGGAGAGATACTTCTGAATATTGGCATAGTGCTGCCGGCTGAGAACTTCGGTGGGGGCCATTATGCAGGCCTGATAACCGTTGTCCACCGCAAGGAGCGCCGAAAGCACCGCGACCATCGTTTTTCCGGAACCCACGTCTCCCTGCAGCAGGCGGTTCATCTGGTGGCCGCTGCGCATGTCTTCGAAAATCTCCCTTATAACCCTTTTCTGGGCTCCGGTAAGGGAAAAGGGGAGGGATTCATAGAGGGCGCCAAAAGCGGAGCCCACCTTAGGCATCACCAGGCCGGGATTGCCGTGGGAACGGATGTATTTCTGTTTGAGGAGGCTCAGCTGCAGCAGGAACAGTTCTTCAAACTTGAGCCTTCGGGTGGCCTTCTGAAGGGCATACTGGTCGGCGGGGAAATGGATGTTCTTAAGGGCGTATCTTGCCCCGCAGAGGGCGTTTTCGCTGAGTATGTACTCCGGCAGATTCTCTTCCACTTCGGGCAGACACAGGGCCAGCGCCGCGCTCTGCAGCTTGCACATCACCTTTCCGGTGACGCCTCCGGCCAGAAGCTTTTCGGTGCTGGGATAAACTCCGGTGAGTCCTCCCTGCAGGTCGGAGCCTTCCGGCAGGGGAGCGTCGATTTCGGGATGGACCATGCTCAGTTTACCGTTCCAGAGGGAGGGTTTTCCGAAAAAGACGAACACGCTGCCGGGAGCAAGCCGGGCGTAGTTGTATTTTATGCCCTTGAAGAAAACCAGTTCCGTTTGGGCGGAGCCGTCTTCCACAATGACGCTCAGGCGCTTTACCGCATACTGCAGCTTTTTGTCCCCCGGGGGGATCACGGTGCCGCCGGGGCCGTACATAGTGCGGCTTACAACCCTTGCCCTTATCTGCACATAGGCCTCTTCTCCGGCTATCTCAGCGATTCTGTAAAAGCGGCTGCGGTCGATGTATCTGAACGGATAGATGCGCAGGAGCTCTCCGATGGTGGAAATGCCCAGCTCGGCCTTAATAAGTGCGGCTCTTTTGGGCCCCACTCCGGAAAGATACTGTATGTCGCTGTCCAGATTCTTCACGACGTAAATATAGACATTTTCCGTCAAAAATGAAAAAGCCCCGGCAGCTGTCTGTCGGGGCTTTCATCATGCGGGTAAACTTATTTGAGCTTCGGTCCGGCTTTCACAAGGGCCTTGCCTGCGGCGTTGCCTTCGTACTTGTGGAAGTTCTTGATGAAGCGAGAAGCAAGATCTTCCGCCTTCTTGTTCCATTCCTCAGCGGAGGCGTAGGTGTCGCGCGGATCGAGGATGGCGGGATCCACTCCCTCGAGTTTGGTGGGAACTGTGAAGTTGAAGTAAGGAATCTTCTTGGTGGGAGCCTCGTCGATGGAGTGGTTGAGGATGGCGTCGATGATGCCGCGGGTGTCGCGGATGCTGATGCGCTTTCCGGTACCGTTCCAGCCGGTGTTCACGAGATAGGCCTTTGCGCCGCTCTTCTTCATCTTCTTTACGAGTTCCTCTGCATACTTGGTGGGATGCAGTTCAAGGAAGGCCTGTCCGAAGCAGGCGGAGAAGGTGGGAGTGGGCTCGGTGATGCCGCGCTCGGTTCCAGCGAGCTTGGCGGTGAAGCCGGAGAGGAAGTAGTACTTCGTCTGCTCGGGGTCGAGGATGCTTACCGGAGGAAGCACTCCGAATGCGTCTGCGGAGAGGAAGATGACCTGCTTTGCAGCGGGGCCCTGGCTCTCGGGACGGACGATCTTGTCGATGTGGTAGATAGGATAGCTGACGCGGGTGTTCTCGGTGACTGACTTGTCGTTGAAGTCGATCTTGCCGTCCTTGTCCACGGTGACGTTCTCAAGGAGGGCGTCGCGGCGGATGGCGT
Source organism: uncultured Bacteroidia bacterium (assembly GCA_902797435.1). Classification (GTDB taxonomy): domain Bacteria; phylum Bacteroidota; class Bacteroidia; order Bacteroidales; family UBA932; genus Cryptobacteroides. The sequence continues at coordinate 16 of CADBSV010000074.1, read as the reverse complement.
TGTAGATGTCGGGTTC
>CADBSV010000073.1 GCA_902797435.1 uncultured Bacteroidia bacterium | reverse complement strand
CACAGATGATCTGGACAATGCCGTTGCGCCGGCCCTGCCGTCTTTCGCCGGGCACAAATTCCTTGCAAAGGTCTATCAGGCCCTCCGCATAGAGGTAAACGGGGAAATGCGTTCCCTGGACAAGTTCCTCCACGGAGCCCTTGCTTCGCTCAAACCGGGCGGAAGGCTTGCCGTGATTACCTACCACTCCCTGGAAGACCGTGCCGTGAAGCAGTTCATGAGGGACAACATGCGCCTCGTGACCCGCAAGCCTGTCCTGCCCCAGGAGGAAGAGATAGCAGAAAACACTCGCGCACGCAGCGCAAAACTAAGGATAGCGGAAAAGCAATGAACGAAGAGATCAGAATGCGCAAATGGAAAATCTCCGATATCGGGGTGTTCCTCAAGAACAGCTTCATGGCGATAGTCAAGGGGCAGTTCCTGATGCGCCTGCGCATTGACAGATACTTCGTCCACATAGTCTATGTATTCTTTCTGATGGCTATGCTTATCCTCGTGAGCCTCGGGGTCGAGAATTCCCAGGGCAAGGTGGAGGAAAACAAAAAAGCCATCAAGGAGCTGCAGATAATCTGGTCTGACAGGACCTTCGAGGCTGCAGGAAGAAGCAGCCGCATGGCAGTGGCAAAACGGCTCAGGGAAATGGGTTCCTCGGTAGGGGAACCCGACCAGAGCGCAACGGTTCTTGAGAGATGAAACGGGACAGGATAGGTATCATACTGACAGCCTTGTATATCCTGCTGCTGGCCGCCTCGGTGCTCATCGTAGGCAAGATCGTCTATATCCAGATGTTCTGGAAACCGGACGGCAAGATTGAAGGAGCTCTTACCCCGCGCCGCCAGACCCGCGTGCTCGAACCTGTACGCGGAGACATCCTCGACTGCAACGGCCGTCTGCTTGCCATGTCCTACCCCGTTTACGACCTGCACATGGACTGCACGGTCCGCCGCGACGAATTCGCAAAGATGAAGGACCGCAGCGCCGCCAGGGCATGCGAGGACGAATGGCTCGAACAAGCCGCCTCTCTCTCCGAAGGACTTGCGTCCCTCTTTCCGGGAAAAACCGCGGACCAGTATTATTCCATGATCAAGGACGCCCGCTCGAGAGGCCGCAAATACGTCCATATCGCAAGCCGTATCGACCGCAGCACGATGCTGAAGACCAAGGAACTCCCGCTATTCCGGGAAGGCCCCAACAAGGGCGGACTCATAGTGGCGCAGCGCTTCGTGCGGAAGTACCCTTATGGGCGTCTCGCCCGCAGGACCATAGGTTTCGTAAGGGACAATTCCAGCAACGTATCCAATACCCACATCGGCCTGGAAGGCAAGTTCGACGCCGTTCTGCACGGAACCGACGGAAGAGAATGCCTGAGGATTACGGACTACGGCAGGGTGCGCGACTTCGACAGCACTTACACGAAGGCCGTTGACGGGGAAGACATCCGCACCACCATTGACATCGACATACAGGAGCTCGCCGACAGAGCCCTCAGGGCGGAAACGGACAGCATTGCCGACATCGAAGGCGCATGCCTCGTGCTGATGGAAGTGCATACCGGAGCGATAAGGGCCATGGTCAATCTCCAGAGGGATCCTTCACGGGGCAACAGCCTGGAGGAAATCACCAACCATGCCATAGGACGCAAAAACGAGCCGGGCTCGGTTTTCAAGACAGTCACCCTGCTCACCGCCGTGGAGGACGGATATATAAAGACCCTCGACGAGACAATACCCACAAACCATGGCATTGTAAGCGGAGCCCGACTCAGGCAGGACATCCACATTGTCGATTGGGAAAGGGAGCACAATACAAGGGAAATAAGCATCTACGACGGATTCAAAATCTCCAGCAACTATGTGCTTTCCACCATCGCGGTAAGCAATTACAGGAACCGCACCCGCCATTTCATCGAAAAGATATATTCCTACGGCCTCGGAGACAGTTTTGACTTCGACCTCGACGGACTCCTGACTCCTACCATACCGAGAGTGCCGGAGAAGAAGGAACTCCCCGCCCAGACCCTGGGCAGCGTCGGTTTCGGCTATTCTACCGAAGAAACGCCCCTGCACATTCTCACTTTCTACAATGCCATTGCAGCCAAAGGATGCATGATGAAGCCTTATCTCGTGGAAGACGTAGAAAAAGGAGGGATGGTCACCGATGCCCGCGGAAAGAGCAAACTCAACAGCAGCATCTGCTCGAAGGCTACCGCAGACACGGTTACCCGGGCTCTTGTCGCCGTAACTGAAGAAGGCACGGCAAGATGGCTGAAGAAGGCCAAGTGCACCGTGGCCGGCAAGACGGGCACTTCCTACGCGACATTCGAAAACGGGCAGTATTCCGACCCCGAAGGCCGCAGGAAATACCAGGGCACCTTCGTCGGTTTCTTCCCCGCCCAGGACCCTCAATACAGCATAATATGCTGCGTTTACTCCAAGCCGACCCACAGGCAATACCAGGGCGGCGGCATACCGGCGAGGGCGGTGCGCACCGTGGTGGACCACCTCGTGGACACCCAGCCTTACTGGCAGGGCTCGCTTGCGAAGACAGGCTCCACTCCGCTTATGAAGGCGGGCATCGACATCCCCGAGCGCAGCGGAGACCCCGAAGCAGCAATCCCTTCCCTGGCCGGACTCGGGCTCAAGGATGCCCTCTGGCTTGCCGAGAATTCCGGTTTCAAATGCAGCTACAGCGGCAGCGGACAGGTGAAAAGGCAGCACCCCGCAGCGCTTACCAAGGCAAAGAAAGGAAGCACCATAGAAATCGAACTGAAATGAAACTTTCAGAAATCATAAAAGGAACAAAGGCGACGATCCTCCACGGGACTCCCGACACTGAAATCGGCAGTATCTGCAGCGATTCGCGGAAGGCTGCCCCCGGAGCACTGTTCATTGCAGTAAAGGGCTGCAGCGCAGACGGACACGACTTCATCCCCGCGGCCCTGCAGGCAGGAGCTTCCGCAGTGGTGGACGCTTCCAGGAAAGATCTCGCCCTCTGCGCCGACAACTTCTACGGCCATCCCAGCGGGAAACTGGAACTGATAGGCATTACCGGCACAAACGGCAAAACTACGACTGTCACACTGCTTTACAACCTGCTTAGAAGCCTCGGATACGAATGCGGCCTTCTCAGCACCATAGCCAATTACGTGGGTAGCCGCCGCAGCGAAACCGCCAATACGACGGCCGACCCCATCACCATCAATTCGCTGCTTTCAGAAATGGTGGACAGCGGATGCCAGTACTGCTTCATGGAAGTCAGCAGCATCGGTCTCGAACAGGAAAGGGTAGCCGGACTGGAATTCAGGATGGGGATCTTCTCGAACCTTACCCACGACCATCTCGACTATCACAAGACCTTCGCCGAATACCTGCGCTGCAAGAAACTGTTCTTCGACAACCTGGCCCCGGAAGCGGTGGCGCTCATCAACGCCGACGACAAGAACGGGAGCGTAATGGTGCAGAACTGCAGCGCAAGGGTGGTCACCTATTCCTGCCGCAGCGCAGCCGACCACCACTGCAAGGTAATCGAAGAGAATTTTGACGGAATGCTCCTTAGGATAGACGGCACCGAAACATGGGTCCGGCTGGTGGGCAGGCACAATGCCTACAATCTGCTCGCCATCTACAGCGCCGCCGTCGAGATGGGAACTCCGAAGGAAGAGGTGCTTCTCGCCCTCAGCCGTCTGGAGCCGGCACCGGGAAGGCTCGAGGTGATACACGGCCCCCGGGACCTTGCCGTCGTAATAGACTATGCGCACACCCCGGATGCACTGGAGAATGTTCTCCGGACCCTGAGGGATGTCGCCCCGAAGCGCGAACTCATCTGCCTGTTCGGCTGCGGAGGAGACCGCGACCGCAGCAAACGTCCCGAAATGGCTGCCATTGCGGAGAAACTTGCCGACAAGGTCGTGGTGACATCCGACAACCCCCGCACGGAAGACCCCGAGGCCATAATAGAAGAGATAATGACAGGCTTCCGCAGCCTGAAGAACGTAGTAAGAATAACCGGCCGCGAGGATGCGATAAGGGCAGCCATACAGTTTGCTCCCGACGGAGCGACGATACTCCTTGCCGGCAAGGGTCACGAGACCTACCAGATAATAGGACGCGAGAAAAGGCATTTTGACGAGCGTGAAATAGTGAAATCAGTTTTGCAGTAATGTTATACCATCTTTTTAATCTTCTAAGGGACTACGACTTCCCGGGGCAGGGCCTGATGAGCTATCTGTCGTTCAGGGCCATAGCCGCCGTGGTAATCAGCATGCTCTTCGCTTTCTTCTGCGGAGGAGCGATAATAAAGAAACTCCAGAAGGCACAGATAGGCGAAACCATCCGCGACCTCGGGCTGGAAGGACAGATGCAGAAAAAAGGCACTCCCACGATGGGCGGCGTAATCATCATCCTTTCGCTCCTCGTCGGCGTGCTTCTGGTATGCGACCTCACAAACATCTACGTCCAGCTTCTTCTTCTCACCACGCTCTGGTGCGGCGGAATCGGCTTTGCAGACGATTACATAAAGGTGTTTAGGCACAACAAGGAAGGCATGAGCGCGAAGATGAAACTCATCCTGCAGTTCATCCTTGCACTTGGAATCGCTCTCATCTTCTGCTTTTCCTCCGACATCTGGGGAGAAGGTCCCAAGCAGCTCGTCACTACGATCCCGTTCGTAAAGGCCAATGAATTCGATTATTCCTGGCTTTCCCCGTTCAAAGGGCAGTGGGGCATGTATTTCTCGTGGGGCGTCTATGTGGTGATGATCATCATCGTAATCCTGGCCTGCTCGAACGGCACCAACCTTACCGACGGGCTCGACGGCCTGGCATCCGGCACTTCCGCCATCGTGGGCGTCGCCATCGGCGTTCTGGCCTATCTGGGCGGCAACATCCTCAATGCAGGATACCTCGGGATAATGTATCTTCCCGGCAGCGGCGAGGTGGCCGTATTCATGGCGGCCTTCGTCGGCGCCCTGATCGGATTCCTGTGGTACAACACCTATCCGGCACAGGTCTTCATGGGCGACACCGGTTCGCTCACCATCGGAGGCGTCATCGGGGTTGCCGCCGTACTCATCCGCAAGGAACTCCTTCTTCCCCTTCTGTGCGGGATTTTCCTCATGGAAAGCATCAGCGTGCTGCTTCAGAAAGGCTGGTTCAAATACACCAAACGCAAATACGGCGAGGGCCGCCGCATCTTCCTGATGGCGCCCCTGCACCATCACTACCAGAAAAAGGGCATGCCGGAGCCACGCATCGTCACCCGCTTCTGGATTATAGGAATTATACTGGCTGTAAGTACATTGGCATTATTAAAAGTAAGATAATGAGCAGATTGGCAGTTCTCGGAGGAGCGGAGAGCGGAGTTGGCGCCGCCGTCCTCGCAAAAGTCAAGGGTTTCGACGTTTTCCTTTCCGACAACGGAAAAATAAAGCAGGAGTATGCAGACATGCTCCGCAAGTGGGACATCCCCTTCGAAGAAGGAGGCCACACGGAGGAGAAGGTGCTCTCGGCCGATGAGGTCGTAAAGAGCCCGGGCATTCCGGACACCGCCCCTCTGGTGCGCAAACTCCGCGACCGGGGCACCGGCATCATTTCGGAAATAGAATTCGCTTCGCGTTACGACAGCGCGAAGAAGATTTGCATCACCGGCTCCAACGGGAAGACCACGACCACGTCGCTCATCTACTACCTGCTGCAGAACGCAGGGCTCAACGTCGGCCTCGGAGGCAACATCGGCAAGAGCTACGCACTGCAGGTCGCAACCGAGAAGCACGACTACTACGTGCTGGAAATCAGCTCTTTCCAGCTCGACGGATGCTATGAGTTCAGGCCCGATATCGCCATCATTACCAACATCACTCCCGACCACCTCGACCGCTACGACTACAAACTCGAGAACTACGTGCGCAGCAAATTCCGCATAACGAGGAACCTCAGGCCCGAAGACTGCTTCATCTTCGACAGCGACGACGACATAACGATAGCCCACCTCGACAAGATTGTGCTCAAAGCCAAGGCGCTCCCCTTCAGCCAGAAAGAAGAAGTCAGACAGGGGGCGTTCCTCCGCGGAGGCGACGAAATAGTGCTCCGCTACGGCGAGGACGAGAGCAGCATATACCTCAAGGAACTCGCACTCGGAGGAAAGCACAACATCTACAATTCGATGGCAGCGGCGCTTGCAGCCAAGGCGGCCGGGATAGACAACAGTATAATCCGCGACAGTCTCCGCACCTTCAAGGCCATAGAGCACCGTCTCGAGCCGGTTCTGAGCGTAGGCGGCGTGCTCTACATCAACGACTCCAAAGCCACCAACGTGGACGCCGCCTGGTACGCGCTCGACGCCCAGACCCGTCCGGTCGTATGGATAGTAGGCGGCACCGACAAGGGCAACGACTACTCCTGCCTGGAGGGCCTCGTAAGGGACAAGGTGAAGGCTATCGTCTGCCTCGGGGTGGACAACCGCAAGATCCACGAAGCGTTTGAACCGATAGTCGGGAAAGACAGGATGGTGGACACCCTTTCCGCAGAAGAAGCGGTGAAAGAGAGCGCCCGTCTCGCCACCGAAGGCGACGTCGTGCTCCTCTCCCCCTGCTGCGCCAGCTTCGACCTCTTCTCCTGCTATGAAGAGCGCGGAGAAAAATTCAAGGATGCCGTAAGAAGACTGTAAGCGAGAGACATGGCCGCCGGAACTAAGAATAAAAGGAACCTGTGGAACATCTTCGACAACTTCGAAGGTGACAAGGTGGTATGGATGATCGTCCTGCTGCTCATGCTCATAAGCGTCCTCTGCATGTTCTCCTCCACCTCGCGGCTCCTTTCCAGCGGGCAGTCAAGGCTCGACGTGGTGAAAGACCAGCTGATACTGGTCGCAGCCGGGATAGGCATCATCATAGTAATCTACAATATCCGCAAACTCGGCCTGCTTCGCTGGCTCAGCCAATTCGGCTTTGCACTTTCGCTCATACTGCTGGTCCTTCTGGACCTCAAGGTGGACCTCGGATTCATAAGGTCGATTGAAATAAACGGCGCCCGACGCATTCTCCAGGTGGGGCCCGTACAGGTTCACGTCTTCGAAGTCGTGAAGGTTGCCATGATAATGTACCTCGCCTGGGCGATGGATGCCCTGAGCCGGGGAAAACTCAAATGGGGCAACACCGAACTCGCAAAAAAAATCATCTACATATACGCACCTTTCGTGGTGAGTTTCCTGATGATAATCCCGGGCAGCAACTCGGCGGCCCTGGTTATCGGCGGCATGATGTTCATCACCATCCTCATCGGAGGAGGCAATCTGCGCGACCTCGCCGTACTTCTGGGCGCAGGGCTGCTGATGGTCCTTCTGGTCCTGGGGATATTCAAGCTTTCCGGAGGGAAGGCGATGGGGAGGATAGGCACCGGCATCAACCGCATCTTCGAGCATACCGACTGGGAGCAGAAGGTGATGGATTCCCGTACCGGCTCAATCGAGTACTATGAAGCCCTCGACGAAATACGCCAGCCCTACAGCGCGAAAATCGCCATCCACGAAGGCGGCGTCATAGGCAAAGGCCCGGGACAGAGCACGCAGCGATACGTCGTACCCGACATCTCGGAAGACTACATGTATTCGTTCATAATCGAAGAATACGGTTTCTTTGGAGGAATAGTGGTGCTCATGCTTTACATAAGCCTCCTGGCAAGGGGCTCCCTGATAGTGCGCAACTGCGGCACCGAACTGTTCCCCAAGCTGGCGGTCGCCGGACTCACCATGCTTATTGTCCTGCAGGCATTCCTGCACATATTCGTAAACGTGGACATAGGTCCCATGACAGGGCAGACGCTGCCCCTCGTGAGCCACGGAGCATCGGCTTTCCTGTGCTTCTGCGTAGCTTTCGGAATAATACTGAGCATATCGAGATATGCCTCCAGAAAGATAAAGAAGGAGCAGCTGCAGTCCGCTCCTCTCGTAGAAAGGGAAGAAATACGGCAGGACCTCGACGCCCTCGACGACTTCGAAACCAAAGGTGAGGCTGCAGAGAATCTTGACGAACTTGAAGAATTAAACGAACTCGAAGATGGAATACGGTAAATTAAGGGTAATCATTAGCGGAGGAGGCACCGGCGGACACATTTTCCCCGCCCTCTCGATTGCCGGCAAGCTGAAGGAGCTGAATCCCGAAACGGAGATTCTCTTCGTAGGAGCCGAAGGAAAAATGGAAATGGAAAAGGTTCCCGCGGCGGGCTACCGCATAGTGGGACTGCCCATCGTCGGGCTCCAGAGGCGCCTTACGGTAAAGAACATCCTCAACGACATACAGGTGCCCTTCAAGTGGCTGGCGAGCCAGCGGAAGGCCTCCCGCATCATCAGGGAATTCCGTCCTGACGTGGCGGTAGGCGTAGGCGGATATGCCAGCGCTCCCCTTCTCAAACAGGCAACCCGCCTGGGGATCCCTTCGCTCATCCAGGAGCAGAACGGATTCGCAGGCCTTACCAACAAGATGCTCGGCGGCAAAGTCGGATGCATCTGCGTCGCATACGAAGGGATGGAACGTTTCTTCCCGGCGGACAAGATAGTCTTCAGCGGCAACCCCATAAGGGCCGAAATCCACCCATACAGCGAGGCGGAGCGCAAGGAGGCGCTGCAGTTCTACGGCCTCACCCCGGGCAAACGCCATATATTCGTAGTAGGCGGAAGCCTCGGCAGCGCTACCCTGAACAATGCCATAAAAAAGTGGATTTCCGATAAATGCCCTGGAGGAGAAGACGTTGAAGTGCTTTGGCAGTGCGGGCGTTACTATAAAAAGAGCATAGATGAATTCATGTACGGGCGCGAGGTGCCCGGTGTGCAGTACAGCGACTTCATCGCAAGGATGGACCTCGCCTATGCAGCCGCCGACGTCGTAATCTCCCGCAGCGGAGCGTCGTCCGTGAGTGAAATCTGCGCAGCGCACAAGGCCGCAGTGTTCGTCCCCTCCCCGAATGTCGCCGAGGACCACCAGACGCACAATGCCATGGCCCTTGTCAGCAAGGACGCAGCCCTTCTCGTACGCGACGCGGAAGCGGCGGAAAAACTGCTTCCCACCGCCCTCGAACTGGTTCACAACCCCGAAAGGATTGCCCGCATCTGCGAGAACGTGGCGCCGCTCTCACGTCCCGACGCGGCAAAGACAATTGCAGACGAAATCTATAAACTCGCAGCAAAATGAGCAGTTATTCCAACATATATTTCATCGGAATAGGCGGGATTGGCATGAGCGCAATAGCGCGCTACTATGCGTTCAAGGGGCTGAAAGTGTCGGGATACGACCGCACTCCTTCGGAGCTCACGGCAAAGCTGGAGGCGGAAGGGATTGAAGTACATTACGAGGACGACCCGTCCCGCATACCTTCCGACCCGCAGGAGACACTGATCGTTTACACCCCTGCGGTTCCCAAGGACCTTGCCGAACTGCGCTATGTGCAGGAACACGGGTACAGGGTTATCAAGCGCAGCCGCATGCTTGGCGAAATTACCCTGGGACAGACCTGCCTCGCTGTTGCAGGCACCCACGGAAAGACAACTACAAGCACGCTGGTCGCCCATATCCTTACCGAAAGCGGCGAAGGATGCAGCGCTTTCCTCGGGGGCATTTCCAAGAACTACGACACCAATATGCTGGTCAGCCGGAACAGCGTCGTGGTTGCCGAAGCCGACGAATTCGACCGCAGTTTCCTCCAGCTGCATCCGTCCATCGCTGCAATAACCGCAATGGACGCCGACCATCTGGATATCTACGGCGACATTCAGCATTATCAGCAGGCCTTCCGGGACTTCGCGGCGCAGGTATCCGACGTGCTCATAATAAAGAAGGGACTCCCCATTTCCGGAAAGGACACTCCCGCACGCATCCAAACCTATCACTTTGACGACGTTTCGGCCGATTTCCACGCCGAAAACATCCGCACCGACTCACTCGGGCACTGCACCTTCGACCTCGCATGGCCAGAAGGGCTGATAAGGGACATACGCGTAGGAACGCTCGGGGCCCTCAACGTAGAGAACAGCGTGGCCGCCGCCGCAATCTGCCTTTGCCATGGAAGCGATCCGCAGGAAGTGAAAGCCGCGATAGGAAGTTTCCAGGGCGCAAAACGCCGTCTCGACGAACACGTCAACAACGGCAAGGTAACATACATAGACGATTATGCGCATCACCCCGAAGAACTTGCGGCCGCCATCTCCTCCATCCGCGGCATGTTCCCCGGAAGAAAGATAACTGCCATCTTCCAGCCGCATCTCTACACCCGTACTCGCGACTTCGCGCCTGAATTCGCAAAGGCTCTGAGCGCCGTGGACAAGCTCATACTCCTCGACATCTACCCGGCACGCGAGGAGCCCATACCGGGAGTCACGTCCGAAATCATCCTCAAGGATGTCACCGCTCCCGAAAAGACGCTCATAAACAAGGACGAGCTGATGCCGCTGCTGGAAAAGGAAACACTTGACGTGCTGGTAACCTTCGGCGCCGGCAACATAGACCGCTTCGTTGAACCCATAACCAGAATGTTGGAAGGAAGGATATGAAAAAGTGGGTCCGGATACTGATGACTGCACTGACCGTCGCGCTTGCCGCCGCGGTCACAGTCCTCGTTACCGGAAGTGCCGAAAGGCAGAGGCACGAGACCACCTGCACCGACCTTGAGATCCGCCTGCAGGAAGAACCGTCCTTCGTCAGCGAACAGGACGTAAAAGACTACCTAAGGGACTTTTACGGTCCATGCAAGGGAGTCCGCATCGACAGCCTCGACCTGTGCCGGATGGAGTCTGTACTGGAAGGGCGCAGCGCCGTGCGTTCATGCCAGGCATGGACGACCCGGGACGGCATCCTCCATATAAGCATTACCCAGCGGGACCCGGTAGTCCGTTTCCAGACGGGGAGCTTCGGCTACTATGCCGACGACCGGGGATTCATCTTCCCGCTCCAGAAGAACTGGACTCCCCTCGTACCCGTCATCGACGGGAGCATCCCCCTGACTGTAAGGGAAGGCTATAAGGGTGAACTCATATCCGAAAAGGAGAAGGCCTGGATGGCAGGGATACTGGAACTCGTAGCTTTCATCTCCCGCAGCCGGACCTGGAGCGAGAACATTGCCCAGATTTCCGTCCTGTCCGAAAACGAACTGGTGCTCATCCCCCGGGAAGGGCGCGAGCGCTTCATCTTCGGGGACAGCGGCAGGGCGAAGGAGAAATTCGCTCTTATCGAAAAATACTATAAATACATCCAGCCGGCAAAGGAACAGGGCTGGTACCGGAGCGTAAACGTAAAATACCCCGGACAGATTATCTGCAGAAAGAAATAATTACAATATATGAAAGACCGTTACATTGCCACAGTTGACCTCGGCACATCGAAAATTGCACTTGCGGTGGCCAAGATTACAGGAGAAGACGTACAGATTCTCTACTACAGGGAGACGCCCTCGGACGGTGTCCGCTACGGGCGCATCTTCAACCCGACCAAAGCATCAATCCCCTTGAAGAAAGCCCTGTCGGCGGCCGAAGAAGAACTCGGCATCAAGATACGTCAGGTGGTTATAGGGCTGCCGCGTTACGGAGTGAGGCAGGAAACCGCAAGCGCTTCCTCCCAGCGGAGCGACCCTCATTCCTGCATCTCCCAGGATGAGATAGACGCCGTCAAGAACATGGCGCTCGACACCTATCCGCTGGAAGACGTGGAGAACGAAGAGATGTACGGAGCCGTAGCACAGTCTTTCAGTACCGAGGATGCGCTGAACTACAGCGAGGAAGACGTCGTCGGAATGCCTTCCCGCAGCCTTGACGGCAACTTCAAGGTTTTCGTGGGAGCAAAGAAAGCAGTTTCCAACATCGACATAATGCTCAGCGCCGCCGGAGTGGCCGAAGCGTCCAAATACTTCCTTCCGATGTCCACGGCAGATGCCATTCTTACTCCGGAAGAAAAGGAGAACGGCGTCGCCCTCGTCGAGATGGGAGCAGGCGTAACCAGCGTTACCATCTACCAGAACGGCATTCTCCGCTACTACTATTCCATCCCCTTCGGTGGGAGGAACATCACTACGGACATCAAATACGAGTGCGGATTCACCGAAAAGCTTGCCGAGAACATCAAGCTCGGATTCGGAGCATGCATGCCCGAAAGGCTTCAGAACATGAGCGAGAAGGTGCTGCAGATACGTAACGAAGAAGACGGCACCTCCCAGCAGCTCAGCGTCAAGTACCTCTCGGAAGTCATTACGGCAAGAATGAAAGAAATCGTCGATGCCATCCTCTTCAAAATTCAGGAAAGCGGCTTCGCGGACAAGCTCCGCAACGGAATCGTACTCACGGGAGGGGGCGCCAACCTCGTGAACAGCAGCAGTTTCATAAAACAGATGTCGGGCTACAACGTGCGCATCGGCTATCCCAGGGCACGCGGAATGTCGGCCAGCGGATGTGCCGGAATCAGTGAAACCGGAGCCGCGGCCACCATCGGCATGCTGCTCCTCGCCACAGCCGACAGCCACATCGACTGCGCAACCGAGAAGAAACCGGTGGCCGGTGCACCCCGCAGGGACCACGCGCCAGCCCCTGCAGCAAAAGAAAACGAAACAGTCCACCAAGACAATCTCTTCGGAGACGACCAGATCGAAGTCGTGAAGCCGGTAAAGGAACAGAGGCAAAGACCTCCAAAGAGGCCCACCGGTATTTTCACCTGGACAAAGAAAAAGATCACCGACATCATGGGAGACCTTTACGACGGAATGGAAGAATAAACATCACTTACGCTTATGAACGAAAACGATATACTCATCACACCCTCAGACTGGGTTGTTTCCGATGCAACGATAAAGGTCCTCGGCGTTGGCGGAGGCGGCTGCAATGCCGTAACCTACATGTACGAACAGGGTATTACGGGCTGCAGTTTCGTAGTCTGCAACACCGACTCCATGGCACTCACCCGCAGCAGCGTGCCCACCAAGATTCAGCTGGGGCGCGGGTTAGGAGCGGGCACCAACCCCACGAAGGGCCGCAACGCCGCGCTTGAATGTCAGGAAGAGATCGCCGCCAACCTGTTCGACGGCCGCACCGAGATGCTCTTCCTCACCGCCGGAATGGGCGGAGGCACCGGAACGGGAGCAAGTCCCGTGATAGCCAAGATGGCCAAAGACCGCGGGATACTCACAGTAGCCGTCGTCACCATCCCCTTCCTCAACGAGGGCAAGAGGGCGCTTTCCAGGGCAATAGAAGGAATACACGAACTGGAGAAGAACGTTGACAGCCTCATAATCATAAATAACGAAAAGCTCTATGAGTATTTCGGTGACGAGCTCATCCAGGACGCCTTCCCGAAAGCCGACCAGGTACTCTCCACCGCCGTCAAGGGCATAATCGAGATTATCAAGAAGCCAGGTTACATCAACGTGGACTTCGAGGACGTGAAGGCCCTTATGAAAGACAGCGGCATGGCCCTCATGGGATGCGGCACGGGTAAAGGCCCCGGAAGAATCGAAGAGGCCGTGAAGGGTGCCTTCGAATCGCCGCTTCTCAACGACTTCGACCTTTCCAGCGCCAAGAACGTGCTCGTAAACATTACGGGCGGAAAAAACGAGAAAGGCCTCACGATGACCGACCTCCGCACTATCAACGACAAGATAGACGAATACACAGGCGGGGCGAACAAGTTCAAGAGCGGCCTCATCTGGGACGAGGATCCCGAGATAGGCGACCGCATCCAGATAACCTCAATCGTCACCGGCCTGCGCTTCTCGGACGTGCTCGGCGAAAATGAGAAGGACCTCGACAACTACATCATCATTGACAAGAACTACACCTACGACAAGGAAGAGACCTCCAAGGGCGAAGGCATACCGCTCTCCGGCGAGGGAAGCTCGCACATAGGCTTCTCCAGCAAGGAGAACGAGCGCGCTTTCCGCTACGACCCCGACAACCGCCCTGCCCTGCTCGTTGGCGAAGGCGACAACCTGTCCGCCCTCGAAAACACCCCGGCCATCCGCCGCGTGGCAAAGAAGGACTAGTACTGTAGGCTTAGAGGCCATATTAATCTTGTAAAAAAAAGCTATCTTTGCTTTCCATATGACAGAAGCAAGAAAAACCAGGGTGCGTTTCGCCCCTTCACCCACCGGGCCGCTGCATATAGGCGGCGTCCGCACTGCACTTTACAACTACCTTTACGCAAAGCAGCACGGAGGCACATTCGTCCTTAGGATTGAGGACACCGATTCGAACCGATTCGTCCCCGGAGCGGAGCAGTATATCATCGAAGCCCTTCGCTGGTGCGGCATCACCCCCGACGAAGGAGTGGAGAACGGTAAGGTTGTTGAAGAAGCGAGCGAAAAGCATCCGTATGGCCCATACCGCCAGAGCCAGAGGCGGAGCATCTACCGCAAATACGCGGAACAGCTCATAGAGGCCGGCTATGCCTATTACGCCTTCGACACCGCCGAGGAGCTCGCTGCGAAAAGGGCGGAGGCGGAATCGCAGGGCCAGACTTTCATCTACAATCAGGTCTCCAGAAAGAGCCTTCGCAACTCCCTAACGCTCAGCGGAGAAGAAGTTGCGAAGCTGCTTGGTGAAACGACATCCTGGACCATTCGCTTCAAGATGCCAGAGAACGTCGTGGTAAAGATGGACGACCTCATCCGGGGGCATATCGAAGTCAATACCGACACCCTCGACGACAAGGTGCTCTGGAAAAGGGCAGACGAACTCCCCACATACCATCTGGCCAACATAGTTGACGACCACCTGATGAAGATAACCGAGGTTATCCGCGGCGAAGAGTGGCTTCCTTCACTCCCTCTCCACTATATGCTTTACAAAGCTTTCGGATGGGAAGACACCATGCCTCGCTTCGCCCATCTGTCGCTTCTGCTCAAGCCCAGCGGCCAGGGCAAGCTCAGCAAGAGGGACGGCGACAAGCTCGGATTCCCGGTTTTCCCGCTGCGCTGGGTAAGCCCCGAAGGCGAAGTTACACGCGGCTACCGCGAAGACGGATACTTCCCCGAAGCTTTCATTAATATGCTGGCATTCCTTGGCTGGAATCCCGGCGATGAGAGGGAAATCCTCTCACTGCCTGAACTTGTGGAGGCGTTCTCTCTCGAAAGGGTCATCAAATCCGGAGCCCGCTTCAATCCCGAAAAGGCCAAATGGTACAATAAGGAATATCTTCGCATGAAGAGTGACGAGGAGCTTGCCGGACTCTATCTCCCAATCCTCAGGGAACATGGCATTGAAGTTACGCTGGAATACACCGCCAAGGCCATATCGGTCATAAAAGACCGCGCCACCTTCGTGGAAGACTTCTGGACTGCCGCACCTTATCTTTTCACCGCTCCTTCGGAATACGCGGAGAAAGACGTGGCAAAGTTCTGGAAGAAGGAAAACCATGAGCATCTTCCCGAAGTGAAGGCCCACATAGCAGGCTACTGCGGCCCGTGGACAGTGGCCGGAATAGCCTCTTCCATCGAAGGTTTCATAAAGGATAATGAATGGCCTCTGGGGAAGGTGATGAACTGTCTCAGGCTCGCCCTCACCGGCGCGGCCAGCGGGCTGGGCATAGCTGAAATAATATACACGATAGGCCTTGACGAGGCCGTCCGCAGAATTGATTCGGCTTTTAAAACTCTCGGAGAATGAAAATAGGCATTTGCAGCGACCATGCCGGTCTGGAATACAAGACCCGGCTTATTTCTTACCTGCTCGGGAAAGGTTACGAAGTCGTGAATTTCGGAACCGACAGCCCTGAATCCTGCGATTATCCCGACTTCGCCCATCCGCTCGGTTCCGCCGTGGAAAATGGGGAGGTCGATTGCGGAATCGCCCTCTGCGGCACTGGCAACGGAATGGCCATTACGCTCAACCATCACAAAGGAGTTCGCGCAGGTCTTGCATGGGGCACGTCAATCGCGGCCCTTGTCAAGGAGCACAACAACGCCAACGTGCTCGTGCTTCCCGCCCGCTTCATCAGCTACCGGATGGCAGTCTCATGCGTGCGTACATGGCTGACGACCTCCTTCGCAGGAGGCCGTCATCAGAGGCGTATCGACAAGATTCCCTGCTAGAACGAGTGAAGATAGCAGCGGACCTGCCCGAAACGGCGGGCGGCAAGGTCTTCCGGAGAAATGAGGAAGTTCAGCATCCCGCAGTCGAAAAAACGAAGGTTCCACCTGTCCTCCCCGTCAATCTGCAGCAGCGACAGCATTCCCGGCATAGCCTCCCGTACCTCCTCAAAGTAGGGTTTCCCCAGAAATCCTGTACAGGACTCCCCTCCTTCCCGGAAGACAATTTCCTCTTCCGGCATGCAGGCTGGAGTCCCGTCGTCGTAGAGCACGCTGTGGGTATGCAGGCCTGAACAATCCTTTGAATACAAGACCTTGAAGTACTGAGGACTCCACTCCCCCATACCGGGCGCCTCGTCGGCATCCTGGTCCCCGAGGAAATAATCGAGTGCGGCGAAGAACCATAGCATCCCCCCGTGCGGCAGAAGTCCCTCAGGGTCATGTGCAGCAAGGTCCTCGCAACGTATCTGACAGATGAATGTGAGGGGGTCGTAATACAGCTGCCCGTCCACATTCACAGGCACCTCGGGGTATTCAAGGTTTTCCGGCATGTCCGGGCTGCCCCACCATTTGCTCTTTCCGAAAAGGGGTCCGTTCCCCTTTGTGGTCGTAATTCCTATCATCTGCATCAGACTTTACGGCAGAGAAGGGTACGGCGCAGAGCGGAATACTTTTCAAGATTCTCTTTAAGCACCTCGAAACCCTTTGCCTCGAAATTATGCATGCTGGCGGCATTGTCAGGGGAAACGGTGGCGAGCACTGTCGTCGCACCGCACCTGCGGGCCTCCTCGACGGCACAGTCGATAAACTGCTTATGGATTCCGAGTCCGCGGCAGGAAGGATCGCTAACCACCACGTCGAAGGTATAGGACCTTTCCCATGGAAGACCTGCGTCAAAGCCGAGGTTACGCGGGGAATTGCGGCAGGACACAAAGAGGGCGAAGCCTCTGAGGGTCCCGTCAGGAGCAAAATTGCCCAGCACGGTATCCAGATGCAGGCTCTCTATGAGTTCTTCCCTGCTGAGGGGATAGAACACCGTCTTGTCCTGCAACTCTTCGCATGCACGCGCCTGAAGAGAGAGCACCTGGGGGATATCCTGAAATCCAAGTTTGCGGATGCCGGACCGGGTTTCTTTTGACGGGAAGCCCACATCATGCAGATAGAGCCTCTCATGCAGATACGCCTCTGTGAAGGCATATCCATCCCCGGGCACATGGGCACCCTTCTTTCTCCTGTACGCAATCCAGGCCTCATACAGCTGGAAAATCTCGCTATACGAAGATGAGGTCGGGAGTATATGGTTCTCCTGGACATACGGATTGTTGGCAAAGATGAAAAAACGGTAGCCGAACAGGTCGTCCAGGTCTTCTATCCTCGCAATCTTATGACTGTAAAGCAGATACAGGTTCTCAAAGAAGGTACAGTAGCAGGCGATGTCCGTCTCCTCGACATCTTTCCATAGTTCGGAACCGGTATCTCCGCACTGCATCCTCTCGAGCACGCGGTACACCTTCATCAGATGGTCGTTGTCGTGGAAATAGTTGTTCTGGTCGATGAGCATCTGGCAGCAGGTGACCTCCTGGGAGTTCTTTATCTCCACAGGGATGAATATGGTTCCCACGAGGGTAGCCGCAAGGGCGAACACGCCCACCGCCGCCTCATCGCCAAGATGGAAGACGCCCACGAGGAGGAAACAGGCGACTATGGTGAGCACGGTCGCCACCACGATGATTATCCTTTTGCCCGCAGGGCTGAACTGAACTCTTGATTTCATTTTCGTTTATCAGAAAATCAGATGCCAGAGTTTGACCAGCAGTCCGAAAAGCCATCTGAGGATTCCGTATGCAATGATCAAAACATAAATGAGGATCATCAGCGCCAGCCTTATGACCCGCCAGGCCAGCCAGAATATTCCGGCGGTAATGGCAGGAAGTCCGAGATAGTTGAGCCCCAGCAGCACGGCCAGTATGCCTACGGCAATGAGCAGATAGAGTCCCATTCCGGTAAATACGAAACCGAACACCGTCAGATGGCGCCCCTTGCTGTGATCGCTTTCGTTGATATAGAATTTTGCAAACCACAGCAGACCCAGGAACAATATGCACTGCACTACCGGCACCCAGCCGTATGGTCCCCACGCAGGATCGTTCAGGAAATGGGCATAACGCATTACGGGATTAAGGGAGTCATAGAAATTGTATATGAAAGGTGTGCCAAGCAGCGCAATGAGCCAGAACATCAGGTCGTTACCCAGATTATAGAGGGTGTTGAGATGGGTATCGACCCTGGCCTGTATCCCAGCCTGTACGCCGGTCCTTCCATAGACATTGAGCTTGTCCACCTGCTCCAGCATTTTCCTGGCCTTGATGGTACCCACGCCGCCTACCTTCTTCCTGGCCTCCTTGAGCCATTTGTCAGCGAGCTCCGTTATGGGCGAGACTCCGGCGATGAATCGCTCATCACCAAAGGCTTCCGTAATACACCCGTCGTAGGTCCTGCCCTTGTACGTGTACTGCACCCACCATACATCTACCCTGAAGATATCCGCTTCCTGGAAAAGGATGTGGCAGTTGGCGTTTGTCTGCGAAGAATGTTCGCCTATGAAGGAGTCCAGCACTCCGGCAAGCTCGCTTTCTTCGGTAAAGACGCCCTTGCGCATGGCATTGGCGCGGGAATGGAAATGATGCTGGCCGCGATAATTCTTATACTGATCTGTGAACTCCTGGATCTTGGCGACGTTGGGATCATGGAAATAGTGGGAAGATACCTTGTCTTCCAGAGTCTGGGCAATAACGAAACAGTGCACGTTCTTTCCGTAGCCCTCGCACACCTCGCACTGGATTGTCCTGTTTCCGTCACAACGGGGACAGTTGACCCTTCCGTCTCCTCCGCAATTGGAGCAGGTCACATAATAGGTCTCGTCCACATAACTGTAAACAGGCTCGCGGTGTCCGTCCGAATAAACCTTGTCCGCCGTATGCCTGTAAACCTGGCGGGTCTTCTTTATCTGTCCGTTTCCGTTACAGACGCTGCAGGTCTGGTCTCCGGTTCCACCGCAGCGGGGACATGTAACCCTGCCGCGGCCGGAGCATCTTCCGCAAGGCTCGACGTGGTGAGAACCCGGCACTTCGAATTTCTCCCCGTTATGAACGAACTTCTCAGTGGTAAGCAGCCCATAGCTCCAGACGTCCACGTCGGAAGGTTTATAATACTTGCGCGTATATATCTGCCCTCCTTTATAAGGGTACTGACTGTTCACTACCGGACGCTTGTCGTACTGGGAATGCAGGTGCTCGACATATGTCGGGCAGAGTTCGTATTTCTGGAGTATGATCTGGTCGCCGTAATTGCCGAAGGGATGTCCTTCGGAACGGGAAGCATACTGGTTTATAAGGTCCTTGACCCTTTTGCGGGCCGCGTCGTCAATGGGGAGCGGCTTATGCCTCAGATACTTTTCTTCCATGGCTTCGCTTATTTAGGTGAAATGAAGAAAGCTTTTATGACCCTTATGGTGAATATCACCACGAAGGCTATCAGCACCAGAAGGAAATAAATGGTCAGGGTCGGGCTGTATGCATCTTTCGGGAGGTCTCGGAAAGTTACTACGATGCGTTCCGCCCAGTTGGCCTTGTATTCAGCCATATCTTCCGCAGATGCCTTCGCGGCCGCCTTCTTTGCCGCTTCCTCCTTCATCTTGTTCTCCTTCATCAGCTTGTCTTCCGCATATTTTTCGCGAGTAGCCTTTTCTGCAGAAGCTTTATATGAAAGCTTCACGTCGGCAAACAGTTTCCCGATGGCAATCTTCTTGAACGGAGATGCCACCTCCTTCATGGCAGCAGCTGTAAACAGGGAGTCCACCGGGATGTCTTTGTTCCTCGTCCTCAGGGCTTCCTGCTGCACCGGATCGGTAATCCTCTCCCTCTTGTGGCGCCGGGAGCACGAGGTAAAACCCACGAGCACCGTAAGGAAGAGCAGCAATGCGATTGAACTAATCCTTTTCATAAATACCATTGTGTTATAATAATTTTGCTATAATAACCGAAACGTTGTCCGCCCCTCCCCTTTCGCATGCCATACGGTAGAGGTCGGCTGCAGTGGCGCCGCCGGATAGGGCATCCTCGGTCTCCTCATCGGAAAGCATGTCATAGAGCCCGTCCGAGCAGATGAGAAGAGTATCCCCCGGAAGGAGTTTTTCCTGCAGGTCGGCGACAGCCAGATGCCCCTCGCATCCTCCTCCAAGGCAATTCAGAAGAAGCTTTCCGGCTCCGGGATCCCCAGTGATGCCGCTTTCGGTATCATCGGTGGTGAGCTGGCGGAGCATCCCCCCGCGAAGGCGGTAGGTGCGGCTGTCGCCTGCGTTTATGAGCCAGATGCGGCCGTAGTGCCAGATCACGCCAGTAAGGGTGCAGCCCATCGGCCTCGCCTGCCCCTGATCGGCAGCGGCGCGGTTAAGCTTGAAAGCGATATAGCGGGCCGCTTCACGGGCGTCATCCTCGAAGGTGTCGGGGCGTATCTGATGCATTACCAGCTGTTCTTTTATTTCGTCCAGGGCGAAGCGGCTTGCCTGCTCCCCTTTCTCATGGCCACCCATTCCGTCCGCTACAAGAAGATAGAAGAAGCCGTCCTGGGGAGTATCGACCGTAAGGGACACGGAATCGTCCCGAAGGAACATTCCTCCGACGCTTACCGCATCCTCGTTCCCCTCGCGGACGAGTCCTCTGTAACAGATTGCCTGGATTTCGAGTTTCATTCTACAGTAAAATCAAGGGTTGCTATGCGCACACGGGCTCCTTTGCGAAGGATTTCCCTCTGGATGCGGGTGCCGTTCACGTAAGTTCCGTTCTTTGAGCCCACATCCACCAGAATCCAGCCGGAGGCATCCTTTTCGATACGTCCGTGATTGCCGGATACATACGGGCAGGTAGAGAGTTCGGGCCAGATACCGCCTATCCGCCCGAAGGGGCCCTCCTTGAGGGCCAGGGTCCAGCCGTTGCCGACCAGGGCGTTCGCCTCCGCAGCGCAGTCCTCTCCGGAAGCCTTTGTCGTTCCCGGCTGCAGAGGAAGGGGGCCAGATTCGCCGCGAGAAGGCTCCTCTGCTGCAGAGGCGTGTGCAGGGGCGCTAACGGGATCGGGGGCCGAGGACAGCCATTTTCGCCCGTCAACGAGGTAGCTGCCGCACACCGGACACTCCGTACCGCGCTTGGGGCGCCGGCATTCGGGGCACCATCTGAGTTCTTTCCCGCACTGGTCGCAGAATGCGCTGTCATCGGGAATCATCTGCCTGCAATCCGGGCACTGTATCATAGCACGTCCTCCATCATTATG
Organism: uncultured Bacteroidia bacterium; assembly: GCA_902797435.1. Classification (GTDB taxonomy): domain Bacteria; phylum Bacteroidota; class Bacteroidia; order Bacteroidales; family UBA932; genus Cryptobacteroides. The sequence goes on along the minus strand of CADBSV010000073.1, from coordinate 9,453 downwards.
GTTTTACGTTCTTCGGGAGTATGGGGCTGGCCATCCTCCGCAAGCCTGGCGGCCAGGTTGCTCTTTACTTCATCAAAGAGGTTCCTTGCTTCACGGGCATTTCCGAAACTCTGCCCGCGGCCGTTGTAAAGCATTGTCAGTTTGGCCATCACTGCATTCTCGGCCAGTGGATCCAGCAAATACCCTCCCCTGGAAGCGAAAAGCTTGAATATCCTCAGCAGTTCATCGGGATTGTAATCCTCGAAAGCAATCCAGTTGCGCCGCGGGAAACGGGATTCGATTCCGCTATTGGACTCTATAAAGGCCTGCATTTCATAGGTATATCCCGCCGCTATGCACACAAACTTGCCGCGGTCGTCCTCAAGGCGTTTGAGAAGTGTTTCGAGGGCATCCTTCTCGTATCCGTCAAAACCGCGCCCCGGAGCCAGCTGATAGGCCTCGTCTATGAAAAGGATTCCGCCCATTGCCGAATTTATGACATTGCTGGTAATGGCCTCGGTTGTGCCAAGATAACGTCCGACCAGTTTGCTCTTGTCAACTTCTATCACCTTAGGCGAAGGAAGGGCGCCCATGGAGTAGAGTATCTTGCCCATGAGACGGGCCACCGTTGTCTTTCCCGTTCCCGGATTGCCGAGGAACAGATAGTGTCCCAGCGGGATATCGGGACGGCGCCCCTCGAGGCGTGAGCTTTCAAGTTCGTTGTTGATCGTATGAGCCAGCTTCTCGAGGCTTGTCTTTACGCTTTCAAGGCCTATAAGCTCATTCAGCTCTTTGAGGCACTCCTCAACCGAAACCTTCTCCGGCTCATCGTAGGGGATGTCTTCGGCAAGAGCCACACGGGCGCTTGCAAGGACCTGCGGAGTCCAATCCTGCGGAGGTATGCGTGATATGCGGTTGTTTATGTTGGTCTTTGTCTCGGCAACTTTCTTGATGGCCTCGCCTGCATTCCCGAATTTCTCGTTCTTCATCGCCACCATTTCCTGGAACATGTTAAGGGCCTTCGCCCTGGCGGCATCATCCTCAAGGGAGAAATTGTACTTCTTCGCCCTGGCGGCACGCTCGTAGATTTCCAGAAGTTCTTCGGCGGTGTAATCATCTATATGGATGGTATGGGAGAAACGGCGCTTCAGTCCGGGATTGGCGCCCAGGAAATCGTTCATCTCCTTGGGATAACCTGCACATATCACAACGAACTTGCCCGCCTCGTTCTCCATCCGCGTCATAAGGGTTTCAAGGGCCTTTTTCCCTTCGGGGCTGGTACCCTGTCCGGTCTCATCCACGGGATTCAGGCCATAGGCCTCGTCGATGAAAAGCACTCCGCCCATCGCCTCGGTAACGGCGGCGTCCATCACCTTCGCAGACTCCCCGGAGTACTGGCTTATTATGTCCTTGGGCTCTTTCTTCGTAACCCTGTCGGTGGAGGTGACCCCCAGGGCGAAGAATATCTTGCCCAGCGTCTCCGCTACGGAAGTCTTGCCGGTGCCGGGGTTGCCGGTGAGGATAAAGTTGAATTTTGTAAGCCCTTCCGAAGCCTCACCCATCTCGATGAGTTTTTTCTGCACTGCAACCTCCTGGGCGATGCGGCGGATTGCATCCTTGACGCCGTTCATCCCGACGAACTTGTCCAGTTCCTTCATCACGTCCTCCACGGACAGCTCTTTCGTGCTCTCCTCGCCGACGATGTCGCAGTAGCTGAGGATATCATCCTGCGAAGCGCGCAGACGGTGACGCTTCACCGCAAGGTCGAACAGATTGCGGACCTCGCGGGCATTGCCGAAAGTATCCGTGCGCTTTAGGTACATGCGGTCGAAAACCTTCGGAAGCATTTCTTCTGCCTTGGAATCCAGGGAGAAAACCGTATGCTCATCATTGTGTGCCATATACATCCTGAACAGTTGTTCAAGCTCGCGGGCATTATAGTCGGGGAACTCTATGGTTACGTTGCAGCGGGAAGGGATTCCCGGATTCATCCGCACGAATTCGGCCATCTCTTTGGTATATCCGGCCATTATGCACACGAATTCTCCCTTGCGGTTCTCCAGAAGGGTAAGAAGGGTGTTGAGCGCATCCATGCCGTAACTGCCTTTATCCCCGCTGCTCCCCTTGAGGGCATATGCCTCGTCGATGAACAGAACTCCCCCCATGGCCTTGTTCACATAATTCCTCACATTGGCCTCGGAGTCGCCCACGAACTGTCCTATGAAATCCTTGCCCGACACCTCGACGAACTGCCCGGTAGGCAGGGCTCCGATTGCGCTGAGCACCTCTCCCATCTTGCGTGCGAAGGTGGTTTTGCCCGTTCCCGGATTGCCGGTGAATATATAGTGGTCTTTGAGAAGCCTGTCCTTGATTCCCTTCTCCTTCCTGGTCTTGACATTACGCACGATCGCGCGGATCTCTTCCTTCACGCTCTCAAGGCCCACGAAACTGTCGAGTTCGGCAAATATCTGTTCCTCCGTTTTGGGGACAAAGCATTCGGAAATATCTATGTCACAAGACTCCACGGTCTTGCTGCCGCGGAATTTTGCCGCCACGTACAGGCTTTCGGCAACCTTTTCCGAAAGATGACCGTTCGCATGGCCGAGGTCGGCCTGACGCATATACCAGCCGAAGTGCGCGTTCAGTTTTGCTTCAATGTCCCCTGCCACTTCCACCTTGTACTTGTCTTTCAGAAGGAGGACCGTGAGTGCAGTGAGGTCGGAGAGCCCGAAAGCCGGAAGCACGAATTCGAATTCAAAGAGACGGCTCACATCCTTGTTCTTCTCAAGGAACTGCGCGAGGTCGTTCTGAAGCCCGCAGAGCAGCACTATCGGCGCGCCCTCGGTATTGCGCATGCGGTTGAAGAGTTTGTCGAGCTGGTTAAGATTCGTGGCCTTGGTGGTAGGAAGCAGCTTCTGGACATTGGTAATGAGCAGAACGCCGTCCTTTAGCGAAGCCATATTCTTGTCGAAATCCTTCTCGAATTCTCCCCAGTCCGCAGCATCGACTTCCTTGAGAGGCTGCCTGGCCACGCCGGCCGAAAGCATCCTGTCTGAAATGAGATGTGCAATAAAGCTCTTTCCGGTACCTGTATCCCCGAGAATGAGGCAGTCGAGCCCGATGCGGGTACCACCGGAGAGCACCTCCTTCGCCACATGCAGTTTTTTGTCGAGTTCTTCCAGCATCGGGCCTATCCCGTCCTTGGCTATCAGTGTCTGGCTGCCGGATTCGGCGGCGATTGCCTCTCCGCAGAAGCGGCAGAACTTCGCCTCCGTCCGGTTTTCTTTTCCGCAATTCTTACAGGTCATAATCACTTGTTTTTATTCTTCTCAGCCAGTTCCCTGAGCTGGTCGAGGGTGATGGCTCCCGACTCGACTCCGGAAGGGGTTACTGCAGGCTTCGAAGGTGAAGCCGCTTTCGAAGGAGCGGGAGTTGTTTTTGCAGGAGCGGTCTTGGCAGGAGCCGGCTGAGTTTTGGGTGCCGACCCTTGGGTTTTCGCTGCCGGAGCCGGAGATTTCTGCGCCGCCTGGGGCGAGGGAACTGTACCGGAGGCCAGCGCCCTGGCAGTCTCATGCCTGTTGATGGCCTTCACTGTCCTGTGGTCGGCTTCTCCGGTCACATCAAGCCCCGAGGCAAGCTGGAATTCCGAGACAGCCTTTCTGGTACCGGGGCCGTAGTCTCCGTCAGGAGAATTCCAGGTGTAACCTTCTGCCTTCAGGAATTTCTGAAGCGCCACTACATCTTCTCCCCTGTCGCCCTGTTTGAGGCTGCGGGCGCCGATCAGCCGGGGTTCATTCCCCGAAAAGACTTTCTCTATCCTGTCGGTAACGGGGGCCGAGAACTTTTCGAAGCGCTCGCTCTTGGGAGCCGAAAGGCTCAGCAGTATGAACAGCCAGGCCGCACCTATGAATATGAACATGAAGATACGGCGGCGGCGAAGGTCTCCCTTCCAATTATCTATCTCGTCGTCGTTGAATGCACCGTTTAGCGAAGAATCAAAAACGGTTTCGCTGCTGAAGGCATAGTAAAGGGGTTCCAGAACCTTTTCGTCGAATCCTGGTTTTGAGAACTTCCTTGCCCTCCTGGCATACTTGCTGGTATCGAACACCGTCCTGATGCTGAAAAATACCAGTGCGGCAAGTACCAGTACTGCGAAAATGTAAAGTATATATGCCCCGAGGAATCTTCCGGCAACACCCAAAAGGCCGGCCGAAACCGCTCCGATGATAATCGGGAGCAGGCATCCTTCGAGGTCTGCCCAGAGCCACACGACCCCGGCTATCACAATGCCCAGAAGCCAGATATAGCTGTCGAAACGAACCTTCGAGACATCCACTACCGGGTTGTCGATGATGGCAAACACCAGCATGACGAACAGTATCAGGGTAGGAATGAAAGCAAACAGCACCGTAGCTACCCGCTGAAGCACGCTCCTCGCTTCGAGACTTCTCAGTTTGGCCTTTCCCTCCGAAAGGATCCGGTCGGCTTCCTGGCGGGCCTCGTCAAAACGCGCCACGGGGTCAAGCCCCCTGTCTATCTTCCGGAGATCTTCAAGATAATCGTAAAGCAGGTTTTCATATGCAAAGCGGGCACTCAGATCTGCCCCCGGGTCTTCCTGATGGCAGACTGCAAGGAACCCCCTGAGGCCGCGGTCGTCGTATTCTGCCCGGAGCAGAGATTCATCCAGCGAAAGAACGGCCTCCGCTGAAGTATAGACTTCTCCGGTGCCGGCAATCTTGTACTCCGGCGTTGCACCAAATCCTTTTATTACCTTCATCCATGCCGCCTGGGCGCGGAAAATGTCATCTTTGGGGCCCGCTTTTTTCTGATAATCGTCACTGCCGCGGTCGGTACAGTACACGAACCACTGTCGCTGCTGCTCAAAACGTCTCCCCTTGGTATCGAGGGATTTTGTCACATAATGATAGTCCTCAGGAGAAAGGAAGTTTACCGCAATTGAGAGGACTGTGCTGACGGGCACCTCATGGTTCATCGGGAAATACTCCTCCCTTGTCCAAATCTGGGCAACCTTCGAGATGTCTCCGCCACATACATTCCAGAAGATATAATAGACCTTGTTGAGCAGTTTCCCCAGCCCTTCGCCCGTCATCGCATAATCGGGGTCGGAGGGGTCGTTGCGGAGATTTATATCCGAAAGAGGATCAAGAGACTGAACCCTGAGCATGTATGTTTCGAAAGTCCCGCTGTCAGGTTCGAGTCCAGCTGCAAGCGACTTGTTGCGGGAATATACCCACTCCTTGAACACCGGTCCCGCTACAAGGGATGCCGTCTTCGGATTGGGGATGGCGCCGCCTAAGAAATCGCTGACGTCCTTGAAAGTGACGGCAAGCGCGCTGACCTGCTTTCCCGTTTTGCGGGAATATCCCTCAAGAGGGAAGCCGTGTGCGGGGTCGAGCAGGTAGATTGCAGCCATCACGCCGAGGCCCTGATCCTTCGGGTAACGCTTCTCCACGATATCCTGAACCTCAGTGGAGAGTTCGGGATAAGGTTTAAGCCAGCGCTCGACCTGTCCCCGGTAGAGGTATTTTTTCGCAAGCTCGAGATCTTCGTCCATGAATCCCGCAAGTTCTTCCGGGGTATTCGCTATCTGGTGTTTGGATGCATTGTAGGTAATGTTCAGGTCTTCGATAATCAGCGATTCCTCCACCGGCACATCCTTACCTTCGAGCGTTTTCTCAATTTCGTCCAGATTCCAGCGTTTGGCCGGATCCTTTATCAGCAGTCCGCGGCATATCCTGGCGAGAGGGTCGGGCATGTCGGAGGGCACTGCGATGCGCCCTTTCACCTTATCCAGAGCCATTACACGTTCCTGAGCCCTGAATGCGCTCTCTCCCATCCACAGCGAGAGTATGGTCATGCCAAGCGAATAGAAATCGGCCTTGGAGGTGAGTTCGATGCATATTCCTTCCGGAAGGGTAACGGTGTCGGTATAGACTTCAGGAGCCGCATATATGGGAGTGCGAAGCTGTAGGGTGGCGCATGTGCCGTTCTTGTCCAGCAGATCGGATATGCCGAAGTCGCACAGGAGGCTGTCCCAGGATTCCCGGTCTTTGATTAGTATGTTGGCAGGCTTGACGTCCTTGTGAAGGACCCCCGCCTTGTGCATCGCATCGAGCGCAACAGCGGTCTTGAGGGCGATTGCAAGTATGGCCTGCGCATTGCCTTTGACTCCGGCTCCGGCAGCATTGCCTTCAGGGAAAAACTCAGAAAGTTCGAAAGTCTCGTCGCATGCGATGATATCGGCAATGTAGCCTTTTCCCTTTAGCTTTTCCAGAGCAGGCAGGACCTTCGTATTCGCCTTGTACCCCGAATGAAAGAGTTTCAAGGCATAGCGGCGGCCTCCTCCGTTAACGATGTAGATGTCTCCCTCGGAGCCGGATGCGATCAGTTTTTCTACCGTATAGGATTTGTTTCCAGCCTTGACCGTATCCCCGGGAGCATAAGCCGATGAGCTCCAGGGATTCTCCGGCCCGCTGGAAAGGGGAGCCGATGCGGTGGGCTGAGGGGCAGATGCCGTCGGCTGTGGTGCCGCCGCAGTGGGTTGAGGAGCCGCTGCAGTAGGCTGGGGCGCCTCCTTCATCCCTTCCATAAGGACTTTCATCAGGTCGTTCTTGTCCGCCATAAACGCTTATTCTCGTCTGTAAACTTTTCTTTCGCCCACCTTCTCAGTAAACTTCTTTGCTCCGGGCGTATCTGCTGATACTATTTCGGTGTGGCTGCCTTTTATCCAGGTTCCGCCGAACTCCCTCACAGCGCATTCCATGGGATTGTTGTGCAGCACATGGCACTTGTTGCATTCCCAGAGCATCGCATCCTCCACCACGATTCCGTACCAGGTCTTTTCTATCACCTCCGTCACTGCAACTTTACGGGACGTATAGAAATTCCGCTGCTCCTGAGGCGTAGAACCGGCAGGTGGCAGCATCTCCTCGAACACCCTGGCAGCATCGTCAACTGCTTTCTGATATTCTGCGAGGACCTCCTCGCGGCTGCGGCCTATCCTCCGCTTTGCAGGTTTCGGATCCTGAGCCGGGGTAAAACCTACTTTCGCCATCAGTTCCTTCAGGCGGAGCTCTCCTTCAGTCGGTCCCTGCGGCTCTTCGGCCACATCATCGGGAGATGACGAATCCAGTTCGGCCTGCAATTCAGAAATCCTGACCAGCAGCCTCGCGGCCTCCTTCACACCCGGATCTTCCCTGGCCTTCTCCACGGCACGTCTCGCAGCTCTTGACAGGGGCTGGCCGCAATGCCGGCAGAAAGGCCTGAAATTGCGGATTCCGCATCCCTGGCACACGATTCCGTCGGAAGGCATGCCGCATTCGGGACAATCCACATCGGAGGGCAGCATGCGTGCTCCGCAGAATGTACAATAATCCACCACCTTCCAGCCGCATACCGGGCACAACTCGTGTTGTTCTTCGAAGTGCGCACCGCAATGCGGACAGGTCCCTCCGGCTTTTTCTTCCCGGAGTTCTGTTTTTTCGGCAGGCCTTGTATTCTCCCGTTCCCGGACTCTGATTCTTTCGTCTTCCATATCAGTCGAACATTACCCGCGGATTCATAATATGCGGGTCTTTCCATTCAATTCCCTTGTCAAGCAGGACCTTGCGTTTGGCCGCCCAGTAGCCGAAACAGAAGCCCATTCCCCTCGGGGCATCCCCTACAAGGGCATCGGTCTCGTGTTCAACCTCAAGGTAGAGTTCTTCCCACAGAGGAGTCCGCTCCAGCGGATCCCACTTCAGGTAACGGCTGTATTTTTCGTAAAACTCCCCGTCACTTACTGTTTCGGGGGAAATCCAGTCGCGGAGTTTCGAAATCCTCGCCTTCAGTTCATCCGCATCCGGAATACCATCCTGCTCAGGGCTGAGCTGTACCTGCTCCAGTTCATATTCCAGCAGGGATATGCAGAAACGGGGAGTGTCGTATTCGCTCAGATAATCGAGGATGAAATCGAGCGCGAGCGCTTTCCCTGCAGGGGTCTCCTCCGGGTCTCCGGTCGACTTGAGCAGTTCCAGAGCCTCGGCGGCGAGCGGATAATTCCGCCACAGGCACATCCCTTCGGCATTGCGCTTCATCTGATGCGCAATCTCAACTACTCTGTCTGAAAGATTCTTCATGACCATGCGTCGAAGGCGCCCTTGTCGTCGGGCTCCTGATAATCCCAATATACTTCCATCAGGCGGTCCCAGAGTTCCTGCTGCGAGGCATTCATGCTTCCGCAGGCATCAATGGTTTTCCTAATGACTCCAATCGCCCACTCGTATTCTTCCTCACCCAGCTGGCTTACGGCAGCCGCGGCCGTTTCGAAGTCCAGCAGGGAAGCAATGTTCAGGACGCTCTCTATCTGGTCTTCCGGCACAAAGGGTTTGAAGGAATAAACCAGGGTCTTTGCGGCTTCGTGATTCCCGGGGTCGTCGCTTCTGCCGATGAAATACTGCCCCAGCCGCATCAGGGCGCAGAAGTCGCGCTTCATGAATTTCATTTGTCCATTATCAGAAGGTCTCCGACGGCATTGTTGATTTCAGTCCCCACTTCGACAAGAAGGCTCTGCGTAAAGATTCCCTCTATCCGGTAATCGTCATCCGTTTCGAGGGCGAACACTATGTCGCCAAGGATCTCATAACCCGATCCATAAAGGATGGTGCCCGGCATATTGTCTCCCACATCGCTTCGCATCAAGAAATTGCGGTCCACAAGGAACACCAGGTGACGGCCGTTGAGATTCAGCTTTTCGGTAAGGGCGTTAAGTGGCTTCGTAAAGCGCACTACCTCAACCCTGTCAGCATCTATCCAGGAGGCAATATCTTTGCTGAGGGAGTTCCAGTCTTCGTTTTCGCTCTGCCTGATGCTGGTATGGCCGTTGGACTTAACAAGAAGGAATGCCGGGATAATCACAGTCTCCTCTTCCTGCTGCTCTTCGGCGGAAGATGAGTCTCCGGGGGCAGGAAGACCGCATATACTGCAGATCTTCTGATATATTTCCTTCTCTTCATCGGTAACAACTCCATCGGCACAGACAATCTTCGCAAAAAGATCGGCTATCTGCTGCTTGTCTTCAGGTTCCATCGCAGTTATGAGGTCAAGAGCGCGGCCATCTGTCATTTCATTGTTTGCGTGATCTACGATTGCCTGCATGGTCTCTTCATCCATTCCTTCGAAAGTATTGAAGAAATCCGTGATGGGAGCGACCTCCTCTCTCTTGATTTCACCGTCAAGGCGTACAAGATGGCCGCCCACGCGGAAGATTGCGGCCAGGGTCTCGAGCGTAACGTTCATATCTGCAATGATTTGGGGTTAATCGTTGCAATGTAATAATAAATTATTTAAATACAAAAAAATAAACAGCGGTGCAGGATTGCATCGCTGTTTTTTGTGCGGGAGATCAGACTCGAACTGACACGCCTTTTAATCGGCACTAGCTCCTGAAACTAGCGCGTCTACCATTTCGCCACT
>CADBSV010000072.1 GCA_902797435.1 uncultured Bacteroidia bacterium | reverse complement strand
CGTATATGAATTGACAATGTCCGCTGCGGTGGTCCGGCCCTGCACGTTCATTCGCATGTCAAGTGGGGCACTGAACCGGAAAGAGAAGCCCCTTTCCGCAGTATCGAACTGGTGGGACGACACTCCAAGGTCTGCAAGAACGCCGTCCAGACCCTCCTTCGCAAGCAGGAGGGTGTAGTTGTGTATGAATCTGAAATTGTTGTGAACGAAAGTGAAACGCGGATCCTGCGGAGCGTTTGCCAGGGCGTCGGCATCGCGGTCGAACCCGAGCAGGCGCCCTTCGGGAGAGAGCCTTCGGAGTATTTCCGCGCTGTGGCCTCCGCCTCCGAATGTGGCGTCGGCGTAAGTTCCGCCGGTGTTCGTTATGAGGCCGTCTATGCTCTCGCAGAGCAGGACAGGGTTATGGTACTCGCTCATTGCCCGGAACTCCTATCTGCTCTGAGAAAGGCTTTCCGCGATGGCTATGAATTCATTCTGGGATATCTGGCCTTTTTCGTATTCTTCCTTGGACCAGATTTCGATTTTGAACACGCAGCCGGAGAAAACCACCTCTTTGGTTGCACCGATGTAATCCAGGAGCTCCCGCGGGATGCTGATGCGCCCGAGCCTGTCGTCAGGACGCACGATGAACGTCTCGCTTGTGTAGTAGCTCCAGAACCTTGCGTGTTGTGGATTAAGGAAGTCGAGCCTGGACTTCATTTCATCGGTCTCCTTCGTCCATTCTTCGTAGGTGAGCATCTCCAGGCATCGCCGGAAGATGTCCTTCTTTACTACGAATCTCATGTCCGAGTCGGGAGACAGCACTCCCTTGAGGGGCGCAGGGAAGACAAGTCTGCCCTTTTCGTCCAGCCGGGAAGTGTATTTACCGATGAATGAGTTCATAATTCATATACGCAAGTGTTGCAAATATAAGAAGAATTTTTCCACTTTCTTCCACTCTTTTACAATTTTTTCCACATAGTTTTCCACAACTTTTCTTTCGAAAGGCGGTTTTTCTGTTTTTTAAGGACTTGAGCGGCAGTTTTTCGCATATTTCGCACCTCTGATTATTTTGGTGATGAAAATCTGTGAATTATGCGAAGGTGAGCGCCCACGCGAAAAAATGCGCTCGGCCGGGGCATTTGCGCTCAGCAACGGAGAACTGCTCGCAATCCTGCTCCGCAACGGCAGGAAAGGGGAGGGAGTGGTGGAAATGGCACAGAGGCTTCTGCTTTCAGCGGGAGGCTCGCTCTCGAGGCTTTTTTCAATGAGTGTAAGGGATTTACAGGCGGTGAGAGGAATCGGACCCGAAAAGGCGTGCAGCATCAAGGCTGCATGCGAACTTGGCCGCCGCTTTATGGCTGAGAGTGCAGGTATCCGCAGGCAGCCTGTTACGTCGGCGCGCATGATATATGAACTCATGCTGCCACACCTGAAGGGTCTGCGCCGTGAAGAGTTCTGGGCGGTATATTTCAATGCCTCATGGTATTACCTTGGCAGTGAATGCATTACCACTGGTTCCGGAAATTCTACCACTTTCGACTGCAGGCAAGTGGTAAAGAGCGCCCTCGACCGCGGGGCCTATGCGCTTGCGGTTGTGCATAACCACCCCTCCGGGAACCCCCGTCCCGGCAGGGCGGATATCCTACGCACCGAGGAGCTTCGAAGGGCATGTGCCGGTTTCGACCTGGCCATTCTCGACCATGTCGTAGTCTGCGACGACTGCTTCTGGTCCTTCCACGAAGAAAGGGAGTATGAAAGATAAAATCATTATATTTGCATTACATGAAAAAAGTGGCGATTCAGGGATACAGGGGGTGCTTCCACGAGGAGGCGGCCAGGCGGTTTTATTCTTCTGTGGGTGAAGGGGATATAGACATTGTAGAATGCGATGCGTTCCATGACCTTTACAAGTCTATGGCAGAAGGCCGGGCTGATGCTGCCGTGATGGCGATCGAGAATACCGTTTCCGGGGGGCTCATCCCTAATTTCGATCTTCTCCGGGGGAATCCGCAGAAGATAAAAGGCGAAGTGTTCCTGCGCATAGAGCAGAACCTGATGGCGCTTCCAGGGCAAAGACTGGAAGACATCCGGGAAGTGCGCACCCACTATATGGCCATCAACCAGACCCGCGAGTTCTTTGCTGCATGGCCTGAAATCAGACTTGTGGAATCCGAAGATACGGCCAAATCGGCCGCCCTGGTCGCGTCCGGACGCCTGCATGGAGTCGGGGCCGTGGCATCGTCTCTGGCGGCAAAGCTCTACGGTCTGGAGATCCTCGCTCCCGGAATCGAAACATACAAACAGAACTTTACCCGTTTCCTTATACTTGACGATTCGCTTGAGGTGCCCGAAGCAGATGTGGACAAGGCTTCCCTTTGCTTCACGCTTCCTCATTCCCCCGGGTCGCTTGCGCGCATACTTGCCATTCTTTCTTTCTACGGGATGAACCTTACCAGGATACAATCCCTTCCGATTCCAGGAAGGGAATGGCAGTACTTCTTTTATGCGGATATCAAGTTCGATTCCGTCCAGCGCTACAGGCAGGCGGTCGCCGCGGTGCTTCCACTGATAGAAGAATTCCGGATACTGGGAGAGTATAAAGCGGCTTTGTAAGATTGATATGTACATACGAGATGCCCGATAATATAGAAATTCGCGGGGCGAGGGCCCATAATCTTAAAAACATAGATGTAGATGTTCCTCTCGGGAAAATAGTGGGAATCGCCGGAGTGTCAGGCTCCGGGAAATCTTCACTTGCCCTTGGAGTGCTGTATGCCGAGGGCTCCAGGCGCTACCTTGAATCGCTTTCCACATATACTCGCAGGAGAATGACTCAGGCATCGCGCGCTATGGCCGATGACGTCCGTTTTGTCCCTGCGGCGCTGGCCCTCCATCAACGTCCGGGCGTGCCGGGGATACGCAGCACTTTCGGAACCATGTCCGAGCTGCTCAACAGCCTTCGTCTGATGTTCTCGCGCCTGGCGAGTCACCGCTGTCCAAACGGCCACTATCTGGAACCTACCCTTGACGTGGCTGCGGAACAGCCGATATTCTGCCCGGTTTGCGGAGAGCGGGTGTATCCTCCCGGGGCGGAGATGCTTGCATTCAACAGCGAAGGCGCCTGCCGGTGCTGTTCCGGTACCGGCATAGTGAGAACGGTTGACGAATCCACCCTTGTGCCCGACGACACGCTTACCATAGACGAAGGCGCAGTGGCTCCATGGGGCTCGCTGATGTGGTCGCTCATGAAGGATATCGCCAGGGAAATGGGTGTCAGGACCGACATCCCCTTCCGCGACCTTACACCTGAAGAAAAGGAAATAGTGTATCACGGCCCGGCCGAAAAGCGTCACATCATTTACAAAAATGAGAAGACGAACGGTTTCGCCGAAATGGATTTCACCTATTACAGCGCCGTTTACAGTGTCGAGAACGCGCTTGCCAAAGTCAAGGATGAGGCCGGAATGAAGCGGGTGGAGAAGTTTCTCAAGGAAGATGTCTGTCCTGAGTGCGGGGGAACCCGCCTCTCTGAATCCGCGAGGGCGCCGCTTCTTCGCGGCATCAATCTGGCGGATGCCTGCAAGATGACCCTTTCCGAGCTGATAGAGTGGGTGGATGGGGTTCCGGCGTCCCTCCCGGAGCCGATGCGTCCCATGGCCAGGCAGATTTGCGAGTCTTTCAGCGATACCGCGAGGCGGCTGGTAGATCTCGGGCTTTCTTACCTTTCACTCGACAGGGCAGCTTCCACGCTCTCCACCGGGGAGCGTCAGAGGGTTCAGCTTGCAAGGGCAGTCCGCAACCGTACAACCGGAGTCCTTTATGTTCTGGACGAACCGTCCATCGGGCTGCATCCATCAAATCTCGACGGACTCAAAGGTGTCATGGACGACCTTGTCTGCGACGGCAATACCGTTGTGCTGGTGGATCACGATACCCAGGTCCTCTCACACGCGGACTGGATTATCGAACTCGGCCCCGGTGCCGGCGCCGGAGGAGGAAGGATAATTGCCCAGGGGACCGTTCCTCAGCTTGAGGCGGATCCATCATCCCGTATCGGGCCTTTCCTTAAGGGCGGAAACAAGCCTGCAGAAAGGAGAAGCGGCCTGTTCGACTTTGGAAGCATCAGGATGCGCACAGGGGTCATACACACGGTGCAGCCACTGGAGGTCGTATTCCCCAAAGGGCGTCTCTCCGTAGTTACCGGCGTTTCCGGCTCGGGAAAGACGACCATGGTCCTGGAAAGCCTCATCCCTGCGCTCAAGGCACTCAACGGCGCAGGCGCGATGCCGGGACATGTGCTGGAAATCGAAGCGGAAGGAATAAATCAGGTAAAACTCATAGACGCTACTCCGATAGGAATCAATGTCCGGTCCACGGTAGCCACTTATGCGAACATACACGATGAACTGCGTAAAGTTTTCGCACGAAGCGAAGATGCCAGGGCGGGCGGATGGAAGGCCGGGGATTTTTCGTACAACACAGGCAGGCTCCGCTGCCCGACATGTGACGGTACCGGCAGTATCAGTCTTGATGTCCAGTTTCTGCCCGATGTGGACATTCCATGTCCGGACTGCCGAGGTTCCCGCTATTCCCGTTCAGCATTTGAACTGAAGAGAAAAGGCGGGTACAGCCTCCCGCAGCTCATGGCCATGAGCACCGACGAGGCATTGGATGCCTGCAGCGACCTTCTGCTGGTAAAAAGCCGGCTTCAGGTCCTGCACGACCTCGGCCTCGGGTATCTTACCTTGGGGGAGGCGACCCCGAGTCTGTCCGGAGGCGAGGCGCAGCGCCTGAAACTCGCAAGTGAGATGGGGCGTGGCCAGCAGGATTCGGTATTCGTTTTCGATGAACCCACAATCGGACTCCATCCGCTTGATGTGGATACTCTCATGAAGGTGTTCCGGCATCTTATCGATAACGGCGCCACGCTAATTGTAATAGAACACGACCTCGACGTTATACGGAGAGCGGATTATGTCGTTGACATGGGACCTGGCGGGGGAGTCCACGGAGGAAGGATCGTAGCTTGTGGAGCTCCGGCTGAAATAGCCTCCAATCCTGAAAGTATAACCGGAAAGTATTTAACTTGCCTTTAATCGAATTTATGAAAAGATTCTTCATTGCTGCCATTGCCTTTTTCGCGGCCGTATGTTTCTTTCCTGCTGCTGGGGCACACGGAATCCTGCAGCCCAAACCGTACCTTTCCCCGGAGCTGGTGGCAAGCAGTCTGGCAACTCTTCCTGCACCTCCGCAGCCGGGTACGGTGGAGTTCCTTGCCGATGAGTACAGCTATTTCAAGGCGAAACTCCTTCGCGATACTCCAAGGGGAGCCCAGGCGGTAGCAGATGCCGACATGGGGCCCAAGGTGCTGCTGCAGTTCAGGGAGGCTTTCGGATATGAAATTACGGAGGAGTCCATGCCGGCTACGTATAATCTTCTCATGCGGGCTAAGGAGTGCTTTGGAACATACGGATGTGGTGAGGCCAAGCAGCACTATCGCCGCACAAGGCCGTTTGTGTATTACGGTACATCCAGCCTCACTCCATGGAATGATGAATGGCTTAAAACCAACTACTCCTATCCGAGCGGGCACAGCGCCAATTTTTATGGTCTTGCCTGCATCATGATTGCCTTGAATCCCGAGCGTCAGAACGAGATAATGCAAAGGGCGGAAGAGGGCGCTTACAGTCGCGTGATCGTGGGTGCTCACTGGCTAAGCGATACTGAGGCGGCCAAGATAGTGGCGCTTTGTGTTTTTGCCCGTCTGCAGGCCGATCCGGAGTACCTCGCCGATTTTGCCCTTGCAAAGAAGGAAATAGAGGCGAAGCAAAATGCCTCCAAGTGACGGGCAAGGCATAGCGACAGCAGCAATATGACGGTCCATTCCACATTTGCAAAAATAGGTATGGGCCGCAGGCCTTCAAATAGACAAATCTAGACAAAAGCGGTACAGATTTGTGAAGACAGGATAGTAAAGGCCTCAAAAACCCCATTTTTGGGTGTTTTCATAACTTATTGTTTTTCAGTATAGATTAACTGATAATCCTGTTAATATTCTTCCTCATTAAAGAAATGGTTTGCCTGGTATAAAGTATTTATTATCAGATAGTTATAGTTTTATTCAAGGGCTCTTGGTAGTCACTAGGGAAGTCTGTTGCAGACAAAAGCCATGATTTGACATGATGCTATACAGTTATATTTCCCAAGGTTCGGTATACATGTCATAATCAACTTCGGCATTGAGGTCGGCAAGAAAAGAAATGAATTTCTTATCCATGCTAAAACTCGGAATTGAGTAGGTGTCAGTGATGCCTTCTATGACAACTTGTACATAGACTTTAATGCCATGCGTCTTGCAAAACTCTCCCAATTGCTTGGAATTCTTGATAGCACTCATCAACTTGTTGTACTGTCTTTGTACAATCTTGCCATGTGATTGCGGCAAATGATATTCAAATGAGTTATGCTCATTTATCCGAGGAATCCATTCCCCATTCTTGGTTTGGATTCTGACAATATCGCCTGTTATACGACTTACCCTTGGTTTTCCTTTAATCTCAATAAATGCAGGCTTTAATCCTGACAGTTTTGAGATGGTCTGAAAGTTCATTGGTCTGCCAGAGTAAAAAACAATATATACTCTTGTTGAAGTCATGTTCTACTATCCATTAAGGTTTGAAATCGTAGTCATCTACATGGACCTGGTGGATGAAGGGGACAAGGCCGAACTGGTCTGGCCCGAGTTCGGGAAACCCTACTTCCAGCAGATATCCAAGGTGGAAAGCGGGATGAAGATCGCCAGATGGTCCTTTCCAAAAAACCGGTCGTGGTGGATCCCGACGATGCCCTGATGCAAGTGCTCCAGGGGCTTGGGACCATGTAGGTCACTTGAGGACCTTGGCGAACGTCTCCGGAAGACAGACGTTATCCATCTCAAGCGCCTCTCTGAACAGGGGCGCTATTTCCTTGTCCCGGAACCCCGCAATGCCGCAGCCGATGCGGGTGACATAGAAGAACTTCTCCGGATGCTCCTTGGCAAACGCGATGAACTCATCCACATACGGCTTGATGGTTTCAACGCCGCCCTGCATCGTTGGAATGGCATAGCTCTGTCCACGGAGGCCCACGCCACAACCCTTCACGGCGCCAAACTGCCGGAAAGCCACATAAGCCGCGCCACCGCCGTGCATTCCCGCGAGATTACTGCCGAACACGAAAACCTCATCGGCCTTCAACTGAGTGATGAATTCCGGCGTAAAATCCGGACGCTCGATGTCATTATGTAATCTCATCCTCTTATATCTTTCCAATTTTTTTCAGGAATTCCAGAGGCGTGACAACGATGGGTGTCGTAGGGAAATGTTTCGTGTTTCCCGTAACCAGAAAAGAATCCTCCTGGGACAAAGCAACTTCATAGAAGATCACGTCGTCCGCATCAGGGAACACTTCATTGGAATGAACTCGATTTGACGGAATTCCGGCCTTCTGAATGTGGTCAATCACACTTTTTACCAAGGCTTCTGGAAGGTGAAACTTCTCACGGTGAAGCACGTCGTTATATTCTTTGATGATCTCATCGTTGTACAAAGGGGTAACCTCATCATTAAGCAAGGTGTCCAAAGCCAACACGACAGCGGTATCCGACCGCTTTGATATCATGGCCGACACGAGAATATTCGTGTCAAATACGGCATAGATTTTCATCTTTCTCTCCTTGCTGCGCGAATTTCCTCATTGATTTCTTCAAGTGACATTTCAGGAAAAGCGCCCGCCTCGGCCATTGCGCGAATGGCACGGAATGCTTTGAGGCCATCATTTTCTCCCGCAGCAACTGATTTGTCGCCGCGAATCTCAAAAGGAATCTTACCGCGTTGAACAACTGCCTTTGCAAATATATTCATAGCAGTGTTGGCACTCATGCCAAATTGAGAGCAGAGCGAATCGAAGGAACTCTTAAGGCCGGAATCCATCCGGACAGTCATTGAAACCTGGGACATAATTCAATCATTTAGT
>CADBSV010000071.1 GCA_902797435.1 uncultured Bacteroidia bacterium | reverse complement strand
CATGTTGGTCACGAAATGGGCCTGCCATGCAACCTCCATGATGAAGCGGACCTTCATGCGGGTGTCCTTGTGGGTGCCGCAGAAACCATCGACAACGAAAAGACGCTTGCCGCTGAGCTGCTTCTGTGCAAGCTTCTTGACGGCCTTCCATGTCTTTTCGGACATCTTGTGGTTGTCGTTGGGATATTCCTCGGTGGTCCACCAGACTTCGCCGGGTGCGCCTTCCTTGGTGGTCTTGTCATAGACAATGTATTTGTCCTTGGGAGAGCGTCCCGTGTAAACGCCTGTCATGACGTTGATGGCTCCGAGTTCGGTTACCTGACCCTTGTCGTAGCCCTCGAGGCCTGGTTTGGTTTCTTCGTTGTAAAGAACCTCATAGGATGGGTTGTAAAGGATTTCCTTCACACCTGTAATGCCATACTTGGCGAGATCTTTCTTATCCATAATTATAGAATGAATGTAATAAATCTTTTGCGCTGCAAAGGTAGCATATTTTTAGCTACAAAAAGCAAACCATAGCTACATTTTATGATGGGAAAATTAGTAATTTTGTCAGCAATGTCAGAGGCGCTGGAAATATTGAAGAAATACTGGGGCTACGAAGCTTTCCGTCCCATGCAGGAAGAGATAATAGACTCGGCCCTGCAGGGGCGTGACACCCTTGCCATACTGCCTACGGGAGGCGGCAAGAGCGTGTGTTTCCAGGTTCCTGCGCTTCTTGCCGAAGGGACGGCCCTGGTGGTCACTCCGCTCATCGCCCTCATGAAAGACCAGGTCCAGAACCTCGGGGCAAAGGGAATAAAGGCAATAGCCGTACATGCCGGGATGACGCGCCATCAGGTGGATCTTGCCCTTAACAATGCGGCCTATGGCGGATGCAAGTTCCTCTACCTCTCTCCTGAAAGGCTTTCGAGCCCTCTTTTCCAGGCTTATCTCGATGTCCTTGACATCAGCTACATAGTGGTTGACGAAGCTCACTGCATATCTCAGTGGGGATATGACTTCAGGCCTGATTATCTTCAGATAGGGCGTCTGCGCGAGAGGGTGAAGGCTCCGGTGCTGGCGCTCACGGCCACTGCCACTCCGGAAGTCGCCGCCGACATAATGGAAAAACTCGCGTTCGGGGAGCCGAATCTTCTCAAGTCGGGCTTCGAGCGGCCGAATCTGAGCTACGTGGTGCGGGAAACCGAAGACAAGAACGGACAGCTGCTGGATATATGCCGGGGAGTCCGGGGAAGCGGGATAGTGTATATGCGCAGCCGGAGCCGCTGCGAAGAGACGGCGGCGTTCCTGCGTTCACAGGGGATAAGCGCCTCGTTCTACCATGCCGGCCTCGAGACACTTGACAGGAGCCGGCGGCAGGCCGCATGGAAAACAGGAGAGACAAGGGTCATGGTGTGCACCAACGCTTTCGGAATGGGAATAGACAAACCCGATGTCCGCTTCGTGGTGCATATGGACGTGCCGTCTTCCCCGGAGGCCTATTTCCAGGAAGCCGGAAGGGCGGGGCGTGACGCTCTTCCCTCTTATGCCGTGCTGCTGTGGAACAGCGGCGACATCCGGCGGTTGCGTCAGATGGAATCGGTCTCGTTTCCAAGCCTGGAATACATCGCGGACATATATCAGAAGGTTCATGTCTTCTTTCAGATTCCTTATGAGCAGGGGGAGGGCAGGCAGCTGCGCTTCAATGCCGAAGAATTCTGCAGGAACTACGGCCTGTCGCGTTCCCAGGCCATCAGCGCACTGCGGTATCTTGAGCGCTCGGGCCATATCAGTTTTATAGAGGACACCGAAATCAATACCCAGGTTAAGATTGCCCTGTCCCGCACGTCGCTCTATGACGTGGAGCTCCCCGAGCAGAAGATGGTGGAGCTTCTCGAAAGGCTCATGCGCGGCTACGTGGGGATTTTCGACTTTCCGGTAACCATTCACGACGAGTCCCTCGCTTCTCAGATGGGCATGAGCGTTCCGCAGTTCCATCAGTTACTCTACAGGCTCTCGCTGGAACATGTGATAAGGTATATTCCGGGAGAGAGGACAGATGTGGTTTTTCTGCATCACAACCGTCTTGCACCCGGGAATCTGAACCTGAGGGAAGCGGATTACAGGCGCCTTCGCGATATTTCGGCGGCCCGCACCGAAGCCATGGTTTCCTATGTTCAGGACGATGATTGCGGCTGCCGTTCGCAGTATCTGCTGCGGTATTTCGGTCAGGAGGACACGGCACCGTGCGGCAATTGCGACCTGTGCCGGGCCCGGCGTCAGGATGATTCCACCAGGAAGCAGCTCAAGGCTTTTCTCGCCGCCCATCCGGGAGCATCCGTGGCCGAGGTGCAGGCATTCTGCGCAAATCCCGGAAACCGTTTGAGCCCAAGGGCCATTTCCATTTACAGGGAGATACTTGACGATGAAAGTTAAACTTACTTTTCTTGGAACCGGAACTTCGTCGGGAGTGCCGGTGGTAGGCTGTGATTGTCCGGTCTGCACCTCAGCGGATCCTAAGGACAAGCGTCTTCGCGCCAGCGCGCTGGTTGAATGCGGAGGGCTTTCCGTGCTCATAGACGCCGGTCCCGACATGAGGCAACAGCTGCTGCGGGCGGGAGTTTCTCACCTTGACGGGATTCTCCTTACCCACAGCCACATGGACCATGTCGGAGGGCTCGACGAGACACGTGCGCTGAATCTTGTAGAGAGAAAACCTGTGAATATCTGGTGTGAACGCTACGTTTTGGAAAGCCTTGAAAAGGTTTTCGCCTATGCGTTTGCCGAGCCCCGTTATCCCGGCGCTCCGGAGTGGCACATGCATCTGATAGACGCCTCGGCTCCTTTCAATGTATGCTCCAATGCGGGGGAGAGGACCCTCGTTTGGGAGAGCGGAAAGGGCTATCATTACGACTCTTCGTCCGGAGACGGGGAAAACTTGCAGGATGCTCCTTCTATTGAGGTGATTCCCATTCAGGGGTGGCATCACAAGAACCGGGACATGTCGGTGCTGGGCTACCGTTTCGGCAACATAGCTTACATAACCGACTTCAATCTTATAGACGACTGCGAGTTTGAGAAACTCCGCGGACTCGACTTCGTAACCGTGAACTGCGTGAAAAAGGCCCCGCACTATTCTCATTTTTCACTGGACGAGGCGCTGGAGTTCTTCCGCAAGGTGGGAGCCCGGGAATCGTACATAACCCACCTTTCCCACCAGCTGCCGCGTCACTCCGACTTCGCTGCCGAACTCCCGCCTCACGTGCATCCGGCCTATGACGGGCTGGTGCTGGAATCAGATTAGAACCTCTTCCATGGTATTCACCCGGGATGGGTCGTACGGACGCGAAAGGCGTATGTAGTTGCCGGTGTAGCCGCCCATCGTTCCGTCCTTTTCACGGGATTCCCAGAGGACGGTTTCGCGGATTCCTCTGTTCGCTGCCACGAATTCGGAGTGAAGGCGGGCGCAGAGCTGCTCCAGGACGGCGGCGCGCTGCGACTTCACCTCCTGCGGAACCTGCCCAGGCATAATTGCGGCAGGTGTTCCCGGACGCTTGGAGTAGGGAAATATATGAATGTAGGCGGGATGCAGGCGTTCCAGGAAACTGCGGGTCTTTTCGAAGAGTTCGGGCGTTTCCCCGGGGAGCCCCACCATGACGTCAATTCCGAAGAAAACCAGCGGTTTGCCGGGACCTTCCATGGCTTTGCGGATGTAATCTATCCTGGAAGAGAACTGCTGCGTCGTGTATTTGCGGCCCATTGCGGCCAGAAGCTCGTCGCAGCCCACCTGGAGAGGTATGTGGAAGTGCGGCTGGAATTTGGTTCCGGACGCTATCCAGTCGATGATTTCTTCCGTAAGGAGATTCGGCTCTATGCTCGAAATGCGGTAGCGGTCGATGCCCTCCACCTCGTTTAGGGCTTTCAGCAGATCCAGGAAGGATTCTCCGCTCGTGCGGCCGAAATCGCCGGTGTTTACTCCGGTAAGAACTATTTCGTGGATGCCCTTTGCCGCTATTTCCCCTGCCTGCCTGACAGCTTCGCAGACGGGTATGTTGCGGCTGCGGCCACGGGCATAGGGAACGGTGCAATACCGGCAGAAGTTGTCGCATCCATCCTGAACCTTGAGAAACGAACGGGTCCGCTCTCCTGAAGAGTAGGCTTCGAAAATGCCGCCTCGTGCCGCTGCCGGGCTGTCACCTTCGGCAGCTGGTTTCATGGCAGAGGCTGCCTGCGGTGATAGCCCGGCAGCGGCTGAGTGGGACAATCCCAGAATGGCCAGCGTCCCGGAAACGACCGCGCCTTTTTCCCCGGAACGGAAAACACGGGAAACTCCTTCTATCGCGCCCACTTCGCCGGGCTTCATTTCGGCGTAGCACCCCGTAACTATTATGGGTGCTGCGGGATTGAGTCTGTGGAGTTTCCGTATTTCGCTGCGGCATTTTTTGCCAGCGGTTTCCGTTACGGTGCAGGTGTTCACAAGAAACACATCGGCCCCGTCACGCCAGCCTACGGGTTCCAGGCCGGCCGCCACGAAACCCCGCTCATAGGTGGACGTTTCGGCATAATTGAGCTTGCACCCCAGGGTAACGAAGGCTATCTTCACCTGGAAGCGGCCTCCGTATCCGCTGTGGCATGGCAGCCTCCTTCTACGGAAACCCGGGACCACTCGGCTCTTCCTTCGACCGGAGGATTCTGCTTGGATACCGTTACCGAGAACCACGGAATGCCGGGATGCTCCTTCTCGATTCTCCTTGCGATGCGGCCCGCCACATGCTCCAGCAGTTTGGACGGGACGGCCATTTCACGGGCCACTATCTGATGTATCTGCCCATAGTCGAGAGTGTCGGCAAGCTCGTCGGAATCCATTGCCGCGGAAATATCGTAACGACATTTGAAATCCACCAGGAACAGGTTGCCGTCATGACGCTCTTCGGGAAGTACGCCATGGAATGCGATGAACTGCATGCTGTCGATGCTTATCGTGCCAAAAGGAGAAATACACATGGTCTTTTGCCTATTTTGAAATCCTTCTTTTTGTGCCATTCCGACACCGGGAGGGTTATTATAGTCTGGGTTGGGAGAGTGAGATCGGCGGCGATGCACAGGCGGCTCTCTTGCGAGAGGCCGCAGAGAAAATCGGCGAGGAGGGCATCGTTGCGGTATGGAGTCTCGATGAAAATCTGCGTCTGGCGGAGTGCGGAAGAATCCTTTTCGGCACGGCGTATCGCCGCCCTGCGCTCTTCCGTCTTGGCCGGCAGATATCCCCTGAAGGCGAAGCTCTGCCCGTTGAGTCCGGAGGCCATGAGGGCCAGCATAAGGGAAGACGGGCCGACGAGCGGCACTACCGGTACCCCGTTTCTGTGGCACATGGCCACGAGATCGGCTCCCGGATCGGCGACTGCAGGCAGGCCGGCTTCGGTGATGAGGCCTACATCGCTCCTTTCGAAGAGCTCTCCCAGCGCTTCCACTTCTGCAGGAGTGCTGTGCTCATTGAGAGTGTGCAGTTCCAGTTCGTCCACATGCCCCCTGAACCCTGCGGCGCTTAGAAACCGCCTCGCGCTGCGGAGCTCCTCCACCACGAAAACGTGCAGCCCCCTGAGGGCTTCGAGCGTGGATGCGGGAAGTACTTCCTCTGCCGGAGTGTCTCCGAGTGTGGTTGGAATGAGATATAGTCTATTCATCTACTTTAGTCGTAATCTGGGCCGGAGCAGCGGCCTGCGCGGCTCTCTCCTCGCGTTTTTTTCTGCTGCTGAAGATGTTCCTGAGGGACTCGCGCCAGGTATTGAATTCCTTCTGGTAGGTTATGCCGCCGCCGTTTCGCTGGGTGTTGTCGAGATATGCCGTGTATTCGTCAGCGGAGTGCGAGAACAGGTTCAGGCGGAGCTGCCCCGGCTTGTCGAGCTTTATGTCGATGTCCAGGTCTCCCACCACGTCTCCGTAGGCGTTGGCCCCTGTTGTGCTCTGGCGGTTGCCTACGCTGCCGTTGACTTCCACCCTGTTGTTGAACAGTTCGGTTCGTACGGCCACGTCGAAGAGGTCGGTGCCCTGGCTGTTCTGCTGATATCCAAGGCCCATGTCGAGCGGTATTTCGAGACGCGAAAGGATATTGCTCAGCTGCTGCGACATTATCTCCGAGACATTGGAATACAGGATATTGGGATTGTTTACAATGCCCGACTGCTCATTGGGAATGAATGAGCCGGTGACCAGCAGGGCGACGAACTGCTTCTGGATCTTGTCCTCCGTATTGAGGGCTCCTTCCACTTCGGATTTGGTGGACGGGTCGAGGTCGGGGACGTCGATGCTGAATGATACCGAGGGGGCGGCGAGACGGTCGGAGATGTGGATGCCGCAATTGACGGGCCGCCTTGTCGAAACTGAGGTGGTATCGGCCAGGAGCCTGTTGAGCGAAGTGCGGAGCGAGTAGGTAGCCCCTATGTCGAGGACGCTTTCGAGGATGTCGCCGCCGAAAGTGATGGAGCTGCCCGGGTCGATGGTGAAGTCTTTGCTCACTATCCCCGGGATGGCGAACCTGTAGTCCCCGTCGCCTATGCTGTAGTCTCCGCTGATTTCGAACACGTCCTTGGAGGGCCTCAGATTGAGCCCTATCACTCCGTCGCCGCGGAAACGCAGAAGATTGTCGCCGGTGTTGTCGAGTTCCAGGGCGGCCAGGAGTTCCGGGGTGGTGGTTATGCGTATGCGGGCGATGAAATCGTTTTCGGCCGCCTCGGCTTCGGTTTTACGCTTGCGCTGCTCGAGCAGCTGGGCCAGCACGTCTTCGTAGGGGTCCTTGTAAACCACTTCGTGGCTGGTGAAAGTGAGCAGGTCGCTGCGGCTTGCGGAGATGGCGTTGCTCAGCGGTATGTGCAGGTTCCCGTCTCCCGCAGTGGTGACGTCGGCATCAAGCAGGATGGCCTCCGGCGGCCCGGAAACATATACCTGGCCGCTGGCGAACAGATTTCCCCTCAGGCCTTCGCTGCCGCCGATGTCCAGCAGTTCGAGACGGCGCATCCTGAGCCCCGCGCCGAGCATTATCCTGTTAAGGCCGCGTATGCCGACTCCTCCGAACAGGGATCCGCTGCCGCCCTTGTCGTCCGTTATGGAAACTCCGTCGAAGTGCAGTCCCTCGTTGTCGAGGCTCATCGGTCCGTTCAGGTTATAGGCCACTCCGGTGGCGGCCACGCCTATGCGTACATTGTCGAGCGCCACCCCGCGGCTGGAGAACTGCAGGCTGTCAAGCGGCCCCGATGCCGTGAGGTTGCCCCTCATGCCTCCGGAAATCTCGCTGAGGAAGTCGGCGACGAACGGCTGTGCTATCACCAGGTTCATGCCGTTCAGGTCGGCGTCCATCTCGAGCCTTGAGGACTGCGGATGGAAGGTGCCGGTGGCACTGAGAAGCTGGTTCCCGTCCATGGAGTTCTTCAGTATCATGTTCACCTTGTCGCTCGCCCTGTTCCAGTAGGCGCCCGCCCTCAGGCTGCCGGCGGGAATGCCTCCTATCTGAAGGGAGTCGCACTCCAGCGAGGCTATGGCCCTTACGCTTTCGTCAATGGGGGAAGTAAGGATGGCCCTTCCGCCGGTGCGGCCATGGATGTCATACTTGCCTTTGGTGAAGTAGTTTATCACCGACAGGTCCACGTTCGAGAGGCCTAAGCGCAGGGTGTCTGATCTGTTCATGGAAGCTCCGCCGTCCAGGGTTATGTACTGACTGCCGTTGTGGATGCTGAAGCCGTCGATGCGTATCATCCCGTCTTTCAGGGTGATGAGCGATTCGTCCAGGTCCCACTGTTCACCAGCGAAGCGGATGAAGGAAGAAAGCGGCCGGGCGCTTACCATGAGCGAGTCGCCGGGGGTTCTGGCGAGTTCTCCTGTAAGGTAGAGTTCGCCGACGTTGTCTATGCCGTGTATGCCGTCGTAGGAGAAGCCGGTGAAGAAGGAATTCGACCTTGCGTATCCGGTGAGGGCGGCATTGGAGAAGCCTATTCCTCCAAGGCTCATTTCGCTGCTGACAAGAAGGGCGTTGAGGCTTTCGTCCCGGTTGTCGAAGGAAAGCGTCACCCCTTTAAGGTAATTGGTTTTCCATGCCAGCCTGGGGGAGCCTATGGATGCCTCCAGGGAACCGTTTCCGTCCATACCAAGGCTGACCCTGGTGGAATCCGCCATGTAGAGTCCCGGCATTATGAAAGTGAGAAGGTCGCGGGTATCATGGAAATCCAGTCTTGCCTCGCACTGCGGGTATGACTCCGGAACGGAGGTCTTTTCTTTGAACAGGGCGGGAAGCTCCCTTTTTACGGTGAGAGCCACAAGGTCGCTTATGAGGGAGGGCAGGTCCTTGTTGCCCCTGAAGCTTGCATCAGCGAAGCCGGCATGGAGTTCAAGGCTGTGGGCGTCACCGGCCTTCCCGGCTTCGAGGAGGATGTCGCCGAGTTCCTTGCGGGCAATCTCGTTCTCGAGGCATACGTCCTTGAGAGTGAGCTGCGTCCTGCCTGAGTGGGATGCTCCGGAAATGCCGGCGGAGACGAGGCTCTTGCCGCGCTTGTCGAATCCCAGGGCATTGAGGTCTGCGTATCCGATGTTGCCTTTGATGTCGAATGCGACAGGGGAGAAGGCCGCGCTGCCTCCCAGCATTATGTTCAGGTTCGGGTCGCCGCAGAGGAAACGCAGGTCGGCTCCGGCCGGCGAATAGCTGCCGGAGAGTTTCATGCCGGTGTAGTCGTAACCCAGAAGGCTGAGTTTGTCGATGAGAAGGGAATCTACCGTTACGGAAGGGCCTTTGCTGCCTACGGACAGCCGCAGTCCGGCATTGGCGGTGCATTCTCCGACGGCATCCGCTCCGGTGAATTCGTTTAGCGCAAGGTTTCGCGTACCGGCGCTTCCGACAATTTCAAGGGGCCTTCGCGAATCGAGCAGATTCCTTACTGCCACATTGAAAGTAGCCCTGCCTATGCGGGAGCCGAGATTGCCGCTGGCATGCAGGTTGCCAAGCGGGCCTTTAGCCCTTCCACTGAAGGAAAACACCCTTCCGGGAGCGATGCCTTCAATCGGGGCGTCGGCGCCGAGTTTTTCGAACAGGCGGCCTGCCCCAGCGGTGGTGAAGGTCATGTTGTGGATACGGGCGTCCGTGAGCATGGTGCCTACGTCAGTAAGGCCAGTAAGGGTGGCGGAAACGTCGGCAACCATGCCGCTCGATGGTTCCTTTACTTTCAGGTGGTTCACCTTGAAGTCGTTTACATAGCCTTCGACATGGCCTCCGGAGGTGAGGAGGGTGATGTCGGGAAGCTGCGCTCCGGAGAATGCCCTTATGGTGTTGAGCGAAACCGTCCCTGCGCCTACCGTGCCTTCTATCCTGATTCTGTTCAGGAAATCCGCGAAATCGTATTTCACGCTGTTCCACGCCATGGAATAGAGCCCGAAATGTGCATCCGACCATTCGTCCACAAGGTGTATGCGGTCGACGGTCGCCTTGCCCATGCCCACGCGGGCCCTTCCGCTCAGGTGCGAGAAGGAGTAACCGCACTTCTCCCGGCAGTTCATGGAATCCACTATTCCCGACATGCGGCCTCCGGTGTACTTGAGATTGTGCGCCCTTATGTCGGAGAGCACGTCGAGATCGGACCAGTTGATACTTCCTGGAACCGGCTCGGCGGGCCTGATATAATCTGTCATCCTGTAACGGAAACCGTTCACCTCCACCTGCTCCACTTCGAAAACGTCGGGACTTGTGAGATAGCCTTCGCGATCCGGAGGTTCAGGCATGCCGAAAATCCTTTCCAGGTTGGTAACGGAGCCGGAGCTCCTTGTGGAGTCGGTTTCCATGGCCAGATGCATCATGGCGTCATCGAGCCTTACGCGGCTCAGGCTCACTCCGCCGCCTCCGAGCAGGCTCTTCAATGAAATCTTGCCCGAAATGCTCTTCGCCACGAAGAAGGTATCGATGGGGGAGACGCTGTCGAAGGGATTGTCGTCTATGATGACTACGTCGGTAAGCTGGAAGGAATTGACAGGTTCGATGGATACTGAACCTATCTGGATACGCCCCGGAATCATGGCGTCGAGTTTCTGCAATGCCTTCTCTGCCAGACCGGTCTGCACCTGTGGAAGCTGCAAGGCCAGCCACCCGCTGCCCAGCAGGGTGACAAGGAAGCCAAGTATCCTTGCGGCTATGTCGTTATTTCTTCCGGTCTGCATGGCTTGCAGTATATAGTTTATGCAAACTACAAAAATATGAAATATTTTGTAAATTTGCCACCGCAAACATGTCAGATATCATTTTGGGAATAGAATCGTCATGTGACGATACCTCTGCTGCAGTCATTTCGGACGGCTGGCTTCTTTCTAACGTAATAGCTTCGCAGGCAGTGCATAAAGCATTCGGCGGAGTGGTGCCCGAACTGGCCTCAAGGGCTCACGAACAGAATATTGTTCCGGTGGTTTCCGAGGCGCTTTCGCGTGCGGGAGTAAAGGCCTCCGACCTCACGGCAATAGCCTTTACCCGCGGTCCGGGGCTGCTGGGATCCCTTCTCGTGGGCACTTCGTTCGCCAAGGCGCTCGGGCTTGCTCTCGATATCCCGATTATAATGGTCAATCACCTTCAAGGTCATATCCTTGCCGGGTTCGTAAAGGAAAAGGACGTTCCGGTGGTGCAGCCGGAGTTCCCCTATCTCTGCCTTCTCGTTTCGGGAGGCAACTCGCAGATAGTGAGGGTGGATTCTCCGCTTGATTTCACAATTCTCGGACAGACTATAGACGATGCCGTCGGGGAGGCGTTCGACAAGTGCTCCAAGATGATGGGCCTCGGCTATCCAGGAGGGCCGGTCATAGACCGTCTCGCAAAGGAAGGCGACCCGCTGCGCTTCAAGTTCGCGAAGCCGCATATCCCCGGGCTGGATTATTCTTTCAGCGGGGTCAAGACATCCCTTCTCTATTTCGTAAGGGATGAGATGGCCAGGGACCCGGAGTTCATGGAGAAGAACAAGGCGGACATCTGCGCTTCTTTCCAGAAAACCCTCATAGATATCCTCATGGACAAGCTCGTCAAGGCTGCGAAGCAGACGGGAATAAGGGAGATTGCCATAGGCGGCGGAGTCTCCGCCAACAGCGGGCTGCGTGAGCGCATTACCCTCGAGGGCCGCAAACGTGGCTGGCGCACCTATCTTCCTGCGTTCAAATTCACTACCGACAACGCCGCCATGATAGCCATAGCGGGTTACTACCATTATCTGGCAGGGGAGCGCACCTCCCTCGACGTCGCTCCCGTGAGCAGGATGTCAGATTTTTAGGGATTTGGCGGCGCTCTGCCCTGCAAGGCGCCCGGTTGCGAAGGCCAGGTGGAGGTTGTATCCTCCCGTATCGGCATCGACGTCAAGCAGTTCCCCGCAGATGTAAAGGCCTGGGGCCTTCCTTGATTCCAGGGTTTTCGCTATCAGTTCCGCGGTGCTGACGCCTCCTGCGGTCACCACCGCCCTTTCGTATCCTACATATCCTTCGATATCGAATCGCCACTGCTTGAGGGCCTTTGCGATGGTTCCGAGATTGACCCAGAGTTTGGTGTCGGTGCGGCCTCTCCTTTCGAGAGTGGTGATTCCGGGATTCATCTGGCGGAAGGCGGGAATGAGGTCCCAGGGCATCAGTTTGCCCAGAAGAACCCGGCATTTCTCCTTTTCGTGCAGATGCCGGCTGCGGGGATCCCTGTCAATTTCCTGCCAGAGTTCCTTCACCCTTGCGGTAATCTCCTCGAGCGGCACTCCGCTCTTCAGGTCCAGCACAACCGAAACGCGGGAACCGTTGATTATGGATTTTACGGCCTTGCGGCTTATCTGGAATCCCACCGGACCTTCGAGTCCGCCGTCGGTAAAATCGACATCCCCGAATTCGCTCTGGGCGGCTGTGTCTCCCACCATCAGCTGCACTCCCACATTCTTTAGCTGGATGCCGCAGAGGGCTTTTCCCAGTTCGCTCAGCGGGAGGGACCTGTCGATATGATGAAGGGGCGTCTCCCCTTCGATTATCTTGTAACCCTTGGGGACAAGGGCGGTAAGCGACGGGAACAGCGGGGTTATGCTGTGCCCTGCATCGGAGGCGAATCGGTATCCGTCTCCGGTGGAGCCGGTTGAAGGGTAGCTCAGGCCTCCCGTAGCTATGATAAGTTTGCGGCAAGAGTAGTCTCCGCCTATGCGAAATCCGTTCGGAATGACCTCCACAGCCTGTGCTTCCACTCCATTTACTATCTTCACTCCGGCGCCGAGGCAAAGGCGGACCAGGGCATCCACGATGTCCGAGGCATGGTGGCTTGCAGGGAAGGCCCGCTCGCCCCTTTCCACCACCACTTCAACGCCTGCCTTTTCGAAAAAAGAAAGGGAATCTTCTGGCGTAAAATTAAAAAATGCCGGTTTTACGAAGCCGGGATTGGTCTGAATATGTGAACTGAAAGAGTTCCAGTCTTTTACATTTGTAAAATTGCAGCGTCCCTTGCCGGTTATCATTATCTTGCGACCGCTTCGGGGCATCTTTTCGAGCAGGGTGACGGTTGCTCCGCAGCCTTCTTCGGCAAGGGTGCGCGCGGCAGAGTATGCCGCCATGAGTCCGGCGGCGCCTCCGCCTATCACTATTATATCCGAGAACATACGAAACAAAAAAAGGGAAAGCTTAGCACATCGCACCGCTACAACCTCCTACCCTTGCTGCATTCCTGCCCTGGGGGAGTTCAGAGGGAGCTGGT
>CADBSV010000070.1 GCA_902797435.1 uncultured Bacteroidia bacterium | reverse complement strand
GGACGGATTCGAACTTCTCTATTGGCGCAATGACAAAAAAGAAGAATGCGATTACGTCCTCAAGAAGGGACAGGCTTTGGTGGCTATCGAGGTCAAGAGCAGCAGTGCCGACGATACTGATGGCTACGAAAAGTTCAAGGAACTGTACGCCGAACATATCACCAGCGCTTTTATCGTCGGTCCCGAAGGACTACCATTGGAGGACTTCTTCAGTATCGATTTGAAAACCCTCTTCCGGAAAAAACGGTAGTATTTTTGCAAAATTCTCGGAAAGGTGTATAACAACCCTCTCCAAAAACCTCGGAAACGTGATTATGAAAAGGAAGATCTCCGGACGGTAATTCACTCGCTGGAAGGCACCGGGCGCTTTGTAATCGGCCTCGCGGCCGATGTGAAAATCCTGGAATGAGACGCCCTCCAGAAGCTGTAGCTCGGCTCTTTGCCGCACAACGCCACAACATCACAATGTCACCAAGTAACGACATAAAGACATAAATGCGTGAATGCAATCACTGAAAAAGTGAATTACGGACTAAAAAGAAACCCGCTCGGTCTGAGCGGGTTTCTGTATTGCTGAAAGAACCAGCAGCAGTCCTATTCTGCGACGGGAGATTCCACTGCGGGAGCGGCGGGAACCACGACAGGTTCTTCGGCCACGGGGGCGGGAACGGGCTCGGCGGGGGCTGCGGGAGCCACGACGGGCTGCTCTGTAACAGGTGCGGCAGGAGCCACAGGAGCGACAGGAGCGGTGGGAACGGCAGCGGGAGCCTGGACGTTGGTGGATTCTACCTTACCAACGGCATCGGCAGCGGCAGCGCTTGCAGCAGCCTTTTCGGCGGCAGCCTTGGCTTTGGCTTCGGTCTTTAGCTGCTTCTGGAGGTTTTTCACTGTCTGCTTGGCAACGTTGACCCCGTCTTTTGCAGCCTTGGAAGCGGCATTGTAGGCGCTGATCTTCTTGTTTTCAGTGGAGATATTGTCGTTAAGGGTGGATACCTTGGCCTTGCAGGTCTTGATATCTGCCTTGAGGGCATCGATTTCGGTTTCGATAGTCTTCCACTCTGCCTCGAGGGCCTTGAGCTGCAGCTTGTCGGACTGATTGAGGCCTCCGTCTGCGGAAAGCTTCTCCTTTTCAGCCTTGTAAGCGTCTTTCTTGAGCTTGATGGTAGTCTGCTTGCTCTTTATCTGGGCATTCAGGTTGTCGATGGCGAGCTTCTCCTGCTGGATCTGTACCTTGTAACCATTGATGTTGGACTTGCTGGCAGCAATCTGGCTGTCACTCTCGCGTACCTGCGCCAAATACTTCTGCTGGGCGACTTCGAAACTGGCCTGTGCGTTGGCCAATGCATCTTCAGTGTTCTGAGCAAATGCAGTTACACCTGCAAAGAGGGCCACCGCAACTGCGGCGATGAGGGAAAAAGACTTTTTCATATTGATATTGAATTAATTTCCGAATTGCAAAAATATAAAATAATTGCTTAATGCAAAACCTTAGCGGGGATATGTAAAGGTAGAACCGCCCACGAACTCACGCAGAAGGCTTGTCGCAGGAATCTCATTATCGGGCACGGGAGTAAAATAATGGATGAATTTGAGCAAGCGGTGCGCCTCAGAGTACTCGGGACAGTTCTTCGGTACGCTTTCCAGAATAGGCTCGGCATGATTCCTCAGAACAGCGAACTCCACGAGGTATGCGCTGTTGAACATGGCGTCAGCCTTCTCCTGATACGGGTAAATCCAGTCTTCTTCCGCCTTGCGTACAAGCGGCCACTGGGCTATGGTCTCGCGGGCAGAGAAAGCGCCTTTGTAGCAATCCCTTACGATGCGCCTCAGCAATCGGTTGTCGCTCGTGGGAATGCAGTTGTGGTTGTCGAGGGCTATACCTGTGAGCGTGCTTATGAAAATCCGGTACTTGCAGGCATCTGGGATATGGTTCGTCAAAGCAGGATTCAGGGCATGGATACCTTCGAGCACGATGACATTGTTGGCGCCGAGCTTGAACCTCCGGTCTTTGTATTCCCGTATGCCCGTCTTGAAGTTGTATTCCGGAACAAGCACCTCCTCCCCTTTCAGAATCTTTTCCAGATCCTTCTGAAGGGCTTCATGATCGACAGTGTCGAAATTATCGAAGTCGTAGCTGCCGTCAGGAAGCTTGGGGGTGTCCACGCGGTTGACGAAATAATCATCGGTACTGAAAGTCAGCGGACGCAGGCCGCAGGCCTTGAGTTGCACCGCAAGCCGCTGCGACACGGTGGTCTTTCCGGATGAGGACGGCCCTGTGATGAGCACCAGACGCACCTTTTTCGGGCCATAGAAGCGTTTGCGGATGTCTTCCGCTATCTGGACGATTTTCTTCTCCTGGAGGGCTTCCGCTATCTGAATCAGCTCACGGCCGTGCCCCTGCTGGCAGGCGTAATTAAGGTCTCCCACCGTGCGAAGCCCCATTATCTCGTTCCAGGAAAGATTCTCCTTGAACATGCGGAAGGTCTTGGGCTGGTCAACATAAGGAGCCACCTGAGTTGGGTCATGCTTGTCCGGTCCGCGAAGAAGCATGCCTTCATGGAAGAGCTGCAGGTCCCAGACCTTGAGGTATCCGGTAGATGGCACAAGGCGGCCGTAATAATAGTCCGGAGTGCGCCCGAGAGTATAGTAATCCATGTACACCTGTCCGCTGGTCTCAAGAAGACGGGCCTTGTCTTCGTAGCCCTTGTCCCTGAAAATGCGGATCGCCTCCTCGGTCTGGACCTCGAAACGGTGGAAATTCATGTCGCGCTGCACCATGCTGAGCATGCGCGCCTTGATCTTCTCCACATCATCCGCCGTAATCCTGCTGCTGTCCGCTTTGTGCAGCTCACAGTAATATCCGTGGGAGATGGGGTGCTCAACAAAAAGACGGCTGCCCTTGAAAACATCGTGGGCAGCTTTGCAGAGCAGGAAGAAAAGGGAACGGTTGTAAACGCGCATCCCGCTGGGAGCGGTGGCATTTACGAATTCCACGTCGCGGTTGTTGTAAACACGGAATTTAAGCCCCTGGGAAACATTGTTGACCTTTGCCGAGACAATCGGATAAGGCCTATCGAAAACGAATTCGGGGAGCATATCGAGCAGGGTCGTGCCTTCCCTGAAACTCTTATATGTCCCCGTGTTTTTGCAGTACACCTGTATCATGCACGCAAATATAGCATACTTTTGTGGAATTTTTTTATAATTTTGCATACAAATTGACTTAAACCTAATTTATGCTGACAAATGAAGAAATACCTGGTAGTCTGCGCGGCGGCACTTTTGCTGCTGCCATGCTTCCCCTTGCTCTCGCAAGAGGCTGACGAGCCCGGCCCTGGTGTCGAGTTCACCCTTATCCCCCGCCTCGATCTCTCTTACGAGGCCAATGAACTGGCATTGGGGAATTCTTCTCTTTATTCCCTCTTCGAAGGGAATATCACTGACAATCTCTCTTTCAGCCTGGCCAATCACTGGACAAGTCTCTACCTGGAAGACCGTTCGCTTGTGTTCGACACATCCTGGTCCTCTCTCGTGGACTGGGCCTACCTCAGCTACGACATGGGCAACTTCTCGGTTTCGATAGGAAAGGACTGCCTCTTCTCCGAGGGAATGGAAGGAGACAAGTATGACTG
This sequence comes from uncultured Bacteroidia bacterium, assembly GCA_902797435.1. Taxonomy (GTDB): domain Bacteria; phylum Bacteroidota; class Bacteroidia; order Bacteroidales; family UBA932; genus Cryptobacteroides. The sequence goes on along the minus strand of CADBSV010000070.1, from coordinate 31,707 downwards.
GGAAGTGCACCCGCTTCTTGCATCGAGCCTGTGGTACAATTTCGGAATGTACCAATACGGCTTCAGCGCAGCATGGCACAATTCTTCAGAGAACACCACGCTCGCCGTTCAGATGGTCACGTCCCCGTACGGCGATCCTTTCAGCAGCGGCCTCTATTCCTATGGTGTTCAGTGGAAAGGCGAATACGGCCCGCTGAGCAATATATGGAGCGTCTCCTGCATGGATACGGGCGACGGCTTCTATCCCCTTGTCAGCCTCGGACAGGCTTTCAGCATTTCCGACAGCTTCACGCTCACCGTTGATTATTCCAACGCCCTCTGTGATGAAGAGGCCATTCTGGTGAAGGGCCACAGCGGATATGGCGAGCTGTCCTGGACTCCCTCCGAGAGTCTGTGCATCGCCGTACGCGGCGGCTACGAGTACACCGGGCAGGCCCTTTTCAAGGATGCCCTCTCCGGCTATACCGCCGGCGGATTCGTCAACTGGTCCCCGGTGGAGAACCTTCAGCTGCATGCCGCAGCCGGTTACAGCAACCTCCTCGGCGGCTTCTCCGCACTCGCCGGCGTGATGTACAACCTCTGCTTCAGCACAAGGTAAAGAAGATGGCAGGAGAGAACAATATCATCAAGCTTGAGAACATCTCCAAGCGCTACGACGGAAAAACCGTACTCGACAACATCAATCTTTATATAAGGGAAGGCGAGTTTGTAACCCTCCTGGGACCCTCCGGATGCGGTAAAACCACGACGCTCCGCCTCATAGCCGGCTTCATCCAGCCCGACGAAGGCCGTATCCTGCTGGACGGCAACGACATAGCTGGAGTCCCTCCCTACAAGAGGCCTCTCAACACCGTATTCCAGCGCTATGCCCTGTTCCCCCACCTCGACGTTTACGACAACATAGCCTTCGGCCTCAAGCTGCGCAAGACTCCCACAAACGAAATCGACCGCCGCGTGCGCAAAGCGCTCAAGATGGTGGCGATGTCCGATTACGAAGACCGCGACGTCGATTCCCTCTCCGGCGGTCAGCAGCAGAGGGTTGCCATCGCAAGGGCTCTCGTGAACGAACCGCGCGTACTTCTCCTTGACGAACCGCTTGCCGCACTCGACCGCAAGATGCGCGAGGACATGCAGCTCGAACTCAAGGAAATGCATCAGAAACTGGGCATCACGTTCATCTACGTGACCCACGATCAGGAAGAGGCGCTCACGCTCTCCGACACCATCGTAGTCATGCGCGAAGGCAAGATCCAGCAGATAGGCACCCCCCGTGACATCTACAACGAACCTGTCAACAGCTTCGTGGCCGATTTCATCGGTGAGAGCAATATCCTGGACGGCACCTTCATCAAGGACGGACTCGTGTCGTTCATAGGGAAAGAATTCGAATGTGTGGATACAGGCTTCGGCGAGAATGCGCCCGTTGACGTGGTAGTGCGCCCGGAAGACGTCTATATCCGCCGTTCCCAGAGCGGAACCCAGTTCTCCGGGACGGTGAAATCGTGCATCTTCAAAGGGGTCCACAACGAAATCCTGGTGGATACCGACGAAGGATTCGAGATGACTATCCAGGACTACAATCCCTTCGAAGTGGGAGAAAAGGTTTATATGCTCATCAAGCCTGAGGATATCCAGGTCATGAAGAAGGAACGCACGGCGAACATCCTCACGGGAACCGTGAAGGATGCCGGCACCATTCAGTTGCTCGGAGCCGACTTCCCCGTTTCCTGCGACTTTGCAGCCGGCACCCCCGTCAGGGTTGAAGTGCCCTTCTCATCCGTCGATCTCATGGACAACCTCGATGAAGGAGTCATCAGCGGAGAGGTGCATTTCATCCTTTATAAGGGAAACCACTATCATCTTACCGTTCGCACCGACGACGGCGACTTCCTCTATGTCGATACCAACGACATCTGGGACAAGGGCGACCTTGTCGGAATCAGATTCAGTGATCAGGACGAAATCCGAATCAGCGAGCTGCAAAATGAGAATTAAAAGAACAACCTGGGCTCTCCCCTACTTCATTTTCCTGCTGCTGTTCGTGGCGCTTCCGCTCGTCATGGTGCTCTTCTATGCCTTCCATGGAAGGGACGGAGGCATTACGCTCGCCAATTTCGTGCGTTTTTTCCAGACGCCAGAAGACCTGCACACATTCGTATATTCCATTGAAATAGCGCTGATTACGACGGTTCTGTGCCTGCTGCTCGGCTACCCGGCCGCATGGATAATGAGCAACAGCAACCTGAGCCGGTCGAGCATCACGGTGATGCTCTTCATCCTTCCGATGTGGATAAACATGCTCATCCGCACGCTGGCCACCGTCGCCCTGTTCGACTTCCTCAGGGCGCCCCTGGGGGAAGCTACGCTCATATTCGGCATGGTGTACAACTTCCTGCCGTTCATGATTTATCCCATCTACAACACGCTGAGCAAAATGAACAAGTCATACATCGAAGCGGCGCAGGACCTCGGAGCGAATCCCGTCACGGTATTCACCAAGGTCACCGTTCCCCTTTCCATGCCGGGCGTGCTCAGCGGTGTGCTCATGGTGTTCATGCCCACCATATCCACTTTCGCCGTGGCCGAACTGCTTACTATGAATAAAATAAAGCTCTTCGGAACCACGATCCAGGAAAACATTAACAACGGAATGTGGAATTATGGCGCCGCCCTTGCACTTATAATGCTGGTTATCATAGGTATAACGATGCTCTTCTCCGACAGCGAGCAGGAGCAGGCTAATGAAGCGGGAGGGCTCATCTGATGAAAGCGGGAAAATTCTTTGCAAAAGCCTATCTGTGGCTGCTGCTCATACTGATGTACTCCCCCATCGCCATCATTGCCATCTTCTCGTTCACGGAGGCGAAAGTGCTTGGCAACTGGACGGGATTCTCGCTGAAACTCTACGAGAACCTCTTTTCCGGCAGCATCAGCAATTCTCTATTCAAGGCAGTTGAGAACACGCTTAGCATAGGAGTGCTGTCGGCATTCTTCTCGACCCTGCTGGGCTCGATTGCAGCGGTTGGTATTTATAACCTCAAAGGGCGCAAGAAGCAGGCCATAACATTCCTTAACAACATCCCCATGCTTAATCCGGACATCATAACCGGTATCTCGCTTTTCCTGCTTTTCGTGGCAGTGGGCGTGACGCAGGGATATCTCACAGTGCTTCTCGCTCATGTTTCTTTCTGCACCCCGTATGTCGTGCTGAGCGTCATGCCCAAGCTGAGGCAGATGGAGGCGAACACCTATGAGGCGGCCCTCGACCTCGGAGCTACTCCAGGACAGGCCCTTAGAAAGGTGATACTGCCCCAGATCCGCCCAGGGGTCGTGTCGGGATTCATTCTCGCATTCACCCTCTCGATAGACGATTTTGCGGTCACCCTCTTCACAAAGGGCAACCAGGGGCTTGAAACGCTGTCCACCTTCATATATGCAGATGCACGCAAAGGAGGCCTTACCCCGGAACTGCGGCCGCTCATGACCGTGGTATTTCTGGTAGTGCTCCTTTTGCTGCTGCTCATAAACTACAGATCAAGCAAAAACACCAATAAAAAATGAAAAGAATCCTGTTTGCCGCCGCAGCACTCCTGATGCTTGCGCTTCCCATGAATGCCATCGACCGCGAGCATACGCTCAAGGTCTATAACTGGGCCGACTACATCGACGAGGCTCTCATCGGTGAATTCGAACAGTGGTATGAAGAACAGACCGGCGAGCCTGTCAAGATTGTCTATCAGCTCTTCGACATCAACGAAATCATGCTCTCGAAGATCGAACTCGGACATGAGGATTTCGACGTCGTATGTCCTTCCGAATACATTATCGAGCGCATGCTCCGCAGCGACCTGCTTCTTCCGATAGACAAGGACTTTGGCGACACGCCCAACTACCTGAGCAACATATCGCCCTATATCATCAACAAATTCAATCAGATAGACGGTTCCGGCAAGAATGCCAACGACTATTCCGTAGGTTACATGTGGGGCACTGTAGGCTTCCTCTACAACACAAAGCACGCAACCCGCGACGAGGTTTCCACATGGTATGCCCTCCAGGACCCCAAATGGGCGGGCAAGCTTTTCATGAAGGACGCCTTCCGCGACATCTACACCTCACTCCGCATAGCTCTCAACCGCGACAAGATTGACGCCGGCGAGATGGATACCGAAAAGATATGCTTTGACGCGTCCGACGAAGACATCGCCCAGGTGGAAGATTTCCTCAATTCCTTCAAGGACAATGTCTCCGGCTGGGAGGCCGATTTCGGAAAGGAGCGCATGACCCAGGAGAAGGCATGGCTCAATGTCACCTGGAGCGGAGACGCCCAGTGGGCAATCGACGAGGCCGCTGAAGTAGGCGTAGGGCTCGATTTCGTCGTTCCGAAGGAAGGCAGCATCGTGTGGTTCGACGGTTGGGTGATCCCGAAATATGCCAAAAACGTCAAGGCCGCCCGTTACTTCATCAACTTCATGTGCAAGCCCGAAAATGCGCTGCGCAACATGGACGAAATCGGCTATGTGAGCTGCGTAGGCGGGCCAGAGATCCTTGAAGCGATCAGCGATGAAGAGGCTTTCGAAGCCGAGGATGCCAGTTATTTCTTCGGCCCCGAAGCTGCCGCTGCACACATCAATCCGGTAATGTATCCTTCAGCTGAAATCATTGCCCGCTGCGGCATGATGCATGACAGCGGCGACCGCACCCAGAACCTGCTCGACATGTGGTCCAGGGTCAAGGGAGACAATGCCAGCGCCACCACCTACATTATCATTGGCATCGCAATAGTGGCACTCGTGGCAGGCGTCATCGCTGCCCACGCCAAGAAAAACAAGAAAAACAAGAGGCGCAGATAACAAGCGTCACCCCAAAATAACGTGCTCGAGAAGACAGTATCCATAATCAACGATATCGTGTGGAGCCCCGCCCTGGTGGTTCTGCTCGTCGGTGCCGGTCTGTACTTCTCCATACGCACACGCTTCCTGCAGGTACGCCGCTTCGGCCTTATGGTAAGGTCCCTTTTCGCTCCCGCCCATATCGACGAAAGCGGCTCCCGCAAAGGCATTTCTTCCTTCCAGGCCTTCTGCATGTCACTTTCCGGAAGGGTCGGCACCGGCAACATCGTGGGCGTGGCTACAGCCATAGCCATGGGAGGCCCGGGCGCCGTTTTCTGGATGTGGATAATAGCATTCCTCGGAGCGTCCACCGCCTTCGTGGAATCCACCCTGGGGCAGATGTACAAATTCCACCATGCTTCCGGCTACAGGGGCGGGCCCTCGTGCTATATCGAAAAAGGGCTCGGAAGCAGATGGCTGGGAGTCCTGTTTGCAGTCCTGACTGTCATAGGCTACGGCTTTCTGCTGGTAACAGTACAGTCCAACGGGATGACTTCCGCCATGCACAACACCTTCGGCGTCTCTCCCCTGCACAGCGGGCTTGCCCTGGCTTTTCTGGTGGGACTGGTCATTATCGGCGGCATAAAGAGCATCTCGAGGGTAGCTGCCGTGGTTACTCCCTTCATGGCACTGGGATACATCATTTTCACCGTAGTGGTGGTAGTCATTCACATAGATGCCGTTCCGGGAGTCCTCAAGGCCATAATGGAAGGTGCTTTCGGAATAAAACCGCTTACTGGGGGAATCCTCGGATCGACCATCATGATGGGGGTAAAGCGCGGACTGTTCTCCAACGAAGCCGGGCAGGGCGGCGGCGCCATCGTGTCGGCATCGGCATCGGTATCACATCCGGCAAAGCAGGGTCTGGCCCAGGCGTTCTCCGTATATGTTGACACCCTTCTAATCTGCACGGGCACGGCCCTCATGATACTCTGTTCCGGCACCTACAACATCTTCGATTCCAGGACGGGAGAGATGCTTGCAGCCTATGCCCCGGAGCTGGGAAACAATTATGTAGGATACACCCAGGCAGCCGTCGATTCCGCACTGCGCGGTTTCGGCGGAGCGTTTGTCAGCGTAGCGCTGCTGTTCTTCGTCTTTACGACCCTCATGGCCTACTATTTCTACGGTGAGTCGAGCATAATCTACATGTTCAACGGCAAAAAAGGAGAAAAAGCCGCTGTATGGCTCTTCCGCCTTGGCCTGATAGGAATGATAGTCTTCGGCTCCCTCAAGGAGGCGGGAGTAATATGGCAGCTGGGAGACATCGGTGTCGGCATTACGGCCTGGATCAATGTGGTGGCCCTTCTTATCCTCTGCCCGAAAGCCCTTTCATCGCTCAAAGAATTCGAAAGCAAAAAGCTATGGTAGGGAATATTCTTCTGGTGCTGATATACCTCCTCGCCCCGGCCGGAGTAATGTGGCTCTGCCGCAGAGTCTCCTGGCTCGGAAAGATAGGTCCTGTCCTGATTCTCTACGTCCTGGGCGTCATTCTCGGCAACATCTGGCATCCTTCGCTCATGGGTGCAATACAGGAGGTCCTGAGCAGCGCTGCGGTTCCCCTGGCTATACCGCTGATGCTCTTCGGCTGCACTTTCCGCAAGGGAGAGACCCGTTCCCAGGTGCTGGCGATTCTCGCAGGAATAGTATCCGTAATCGCCGCCGTGATAGCAGGTTACCTTATATTCGGCAAGGGCATTCCCGACGGAGCCAAGGTGGGCGGCATGCTTACGGGGGTGTACACCGGAGGCACGGTGAATCTGGCGGCCATCAAGGTCATGCTGGGAGTCCCGGAAGAGACCTTCATTCTTCTGAACTCCTACGACATGGTCATCAGTTTCCTCTATCTTACCTTCCTTATCGCCGCAGGCATCAAGCTCTTCAGGAGATTTCTGCCTACACCGCCGCCGGCTCCTTATGACGCACCGGGTACCTGCGGAGAAGGGACAACCTGCGAAGCAAGCGCTGAGAGCGGCCGCGTCCGCGGGTTGTTCCCGAAAGTCAGGGAGTATTTTAGCACCGAATGGCTCCCGCTTGTTGTCACCATAGCGATTATCGGCATTTCTGCAGGCGCCGGAGCGCTTGCCGGCGGATGGTTCATGACTGTGTTCATCCTGCTGCTTACAACTCTCGGCATAGTCGCGTCTTTCTGGAAGCCTCTCCGCAAATGTAAGTACAACGAGCCAACTGCCATGTATTTGATATACGTCTTTTCGATAGTCGTAGCCTCGATGGCAGACCTCGGCAAACTCGATATCAGCGGGGGCCTGAACCTGCTGGGCTATCTTACCCTCGTGGTTTTCGGTTCGCTTATACTGAATGTCCTCCTCGCCAAGATTCTCAGGATAGACGCCGACACCACGGTCATCTGCTCCGTATCGTTCATCTGCTCCCCTCCCTTCGTTCCCATGATGGCGGCGGCGATGAACAGCCGCAGAGTTGTCGTCATAGGCCTCTCCTCAGGTATAATAGGCTATGCGGCAGGCAATTATCTCGGATTCCTCGTCAGTCAACTTTTAAATCTTCTATAGATGTTCCTGTTTCTTCTCGCGGCAGTGCTGCCCGCATTCATACTCTTCTGGTACGTTTATTCACGGGACATTACGCCCGAACCCAAAAACGTCGTGCTCAAGGGTTTCCTTTACGGAGTTTTCGCGACTTTCCTCTCGACCCTCATCTCAGGGCCGCTGATGGGGCTCGGTTTTTTTGACAACGAACCCACTACCGTATGGGGTGCGGTTAAAACGGCCTTTTTCGGTGCGGCCATCCCCGAAGAGTTGGCAAAACTGCTGATGCTGTGGCTGCTGCTTCGCCGCTGCGGGGATTTCGATGAACGCTACGACGGAATCGTGTATGCTTCCGCAGTGGGTCTTGGATTCGCCACATTCGAGAATATCCTTTATCTCGCATCTTCCGGATTCGGATTCTTCCAGGTAGCCATTTCAAGGGCTTTCCTTGCGGTGCCCGGGCATTTCGCCTTCGCGGTGATAATGGGTTACTACTATTCCAAGCAGCATTTCAGCTGGAAAGCGGAAGAAAAGAAAAGTGCATGCATCAAGATGTGGCTCTATCCGGTGCTCCTGCACGGAATCTACGACGCAATCTGCTTTGCAAGCGGCCTCAGCGAAACCTGGAGCGTGATACTCACCTTCGTGCTTCTCTTCTTCTGCTTCCGCCTTTTCAGGTTCACCCGCAACCGCATAATAGCAGAAGCTGCGGACAATGCCTCAGACAGCGGCTTTTATGCCAGCCACCGTGATTTTTACAGCACCCCTCATCCCAACAATTACGGAAACGACTTCCGCTATTACTACTTTGAGGGGGATGATGACACTCCCGAAGAACAATAAATAAACACACACAATATGCTCGACAAAGAACGCGGCCTTTATGTGGCCCACTGTGAAGAGGGGCCCATCTCCCTCTGCGGAAAGATGGCAAACCGCCACGGATTGATCGCCGGCGCCACCGGCACAGGAAAAACCGTTACACTCCAGGTGCTTGCGGAGACCTTCTGCCAGGCAGGAGTCCCCTGCTTCATGGCAGACATGAAGGGAGACCTTTCAGGAATCAGCCAGGCCGGAAGGCTTTCCGGCTTCATCGAAAAGAGGCTGGGCGAATTCGAAATCCAGGATCCGCAATTCGCAGGCTGCCCGGTACGTTTCTACGATGTATTCGGGGAGCAGGGGCATCCGATGCGCACCACTATAAGCAACATGGGGCCCATGCTGATGAGCCGCCTTCTCGGCCTTAACGAAGTGCAGAGCGGTGTGATGGACATTATTTTCCGAGTCGCCGACGACAAGGGCCTGCTGCTTCTCGACCTCAAGGACCTGAGGGCGATGACCCTCTACGTGAGCGAGCATGCGGCAGAGTACCGGCTCAGCTACGGAAACGTGACGGAAGGCTCAGTAGGAGCCATCCAGAGGGCGCTCCTTGCCCTCGAGAGCCAGGGGGCCGACAAGTTCTTCGGAGAACCGGCCTTCGACATCTTCGACCTTCTCCAGACCAACAACGGAAAGGGAATCATGAGCGTGCTTGCGGCAGACAAGCTGATGCAGAATCCCAAGCTCTACTCCACATTCCTGCTGTGGCTGCTTTCGGACATCTATGCCAAACTTCCCGAAGTAGGAGACATGGAACTTCCCAAGTTCGTCTTCTTCTTCGACGAGGCCCACACCCTTTTCGAGGATACCAGCAAGGCGCTCACCGACAAGATAGAGCAGGTAATCCGTCTCATCCGAAGCAAGGGAGTGGGAGTCTATTTCGTTACCCAGAATCCCACCGACATCCCCGACACTATCCTCGGGCAGCTCGGAAACCGCGTGCAGCACGCTCTCAGGGCCTATACTCCGAAAGACCAGAAAGCAGTGCGGAGCGCTGCCGAGACCTTCCGTGCAAATCCTTCGTTCAAGACCTCCGACGCCATCATGGAACTCGAAACCGGAGAGGCGCTCGTCTCTTTCCTTGACGAGAAAGGAGCTCCCGCGGTGGTTCAGAGGGCAAAGATACTCTTCCCGCTGAGCCAGATAGGGGCAATCTCCCCCGAACAGCGCACTATGGTCATCAATTCCAGCATGATTGCCGGAAAATACGATAAGCCCATCGATCGCGAAAGTGCGTTCGAGGTCCTTCTTGCCGACGCAAAGAAGGCGGAAGAAGAACAGGCCGCCCAGGAAGAGCAAGTAGCCCGCCAGGCTGAAGAGAGCGAAAAGGCTGCAAAGAAAAACGGCAACTCGAAGGGAACGCAAAGCATTTTCGCCAAGATTGCCAAAGCGGCGCTCGGCGCGGCTGTGACAAGCATTACCGCCTCTGCCGGAGCAATGGTGGCGAACAAGGTCACCGGGAAGAAGAGTTCCGCGACTTCGGCCAAGAATGTCGCGGGCAAAGCCGTCAAGAATGCCACTTCTGCGGCTACCCGCACGCTCACGCGCTCGATCCTCGGCAATCTGCTTAAATAACTGAAAATGAAGAAGATTTCAATTGCAGCGGCTGCCGTTGTCCTTCTTCTCATGCCGTTCTCATGCGGCAGGAGAGGCTCTTCCGCCAAGGAAGCGGAGCCCCAGAAGGATACGGTCTATCCGCTCGGTTTTCTTACGGACACGCTTCGTCTCGAGAGTTCCAAGGTGCGCCAGGGCGACACTTTCGCCGCCCTCATGCTTCGCCTCGGACTTGCCAAGGAAAAGCTCTACCCGCTTTCGCTTGCCTGCGGCGATTCATTTGACGTGCGCCTCATCAAGGCCGACCGTCCGATAGACGCCTACTACAGCGGCGATACGCTCGCACCCAGGCTCGATTATGTGGTTTACAAAAACGACCGCATCAACTCTACCGTCTTCCGCTGCTTCGACTCCCTGGCTGTATGGACAGTAAGCAAACAGGTGGATACAGTCCGGAAGTATGTGGATGTCACCATCCATTCTTCGCTGTGGCAAGACCTCGTTAACCAGGGTGAATCCCCCATTTTCATCTCCACTTTCGAAAGTGTGTATGAATGGACGGTCAACTTCTTCGGACTGCACGAAGGGGACCGTTTCCAGGCCATCGCAAGGGAAAGGGTATGCGAGGGAGAAGTATTTGACGTACTGGGCATCGACTTCGCGGTTTATTCCCGGGGAGCTGACTCCCTGTATGCCATCCGCTTCGACCAGGGAGACGGCGGCAACAAATACTGGAACCAGAAAGGAGAAAGCATGCGCAAGGCCTTCCTCAAGGCTCCGCTCAAGTTCAGCCGCATCAGCTCGCATTTCACCTATCACCGCAAGCATCCCATCTACGGAATCGTACGCCCGCACACGGGAGTCGATTATGCCGCTCCGGCTGGAACCCCTGTCCATGCCCTCGGCGACGGCACCGTTACGAAAGTGGGATGGGATTCGCACGGAGGCGGCAACACCATCAAGATAAGGCACGCAAACCGCTACGAGACAGGTTACCTCCATCTCAAGGGTTATGCTAAAGGCATCAGGCCCGGAGTGCTTGTCGAACAGGGACAGATAATCGGATACGTAGGAGCGACAGGTGCTGCAACCGGTCCGCACCTCGATTTCCGAGTGTGGAAAAACGGCACCCCGATCGATCCCCTCAAGATGGAATCGCCTTCCGCGGAGCCCATAAAGCCGGAAAACAAGCCGGCCCTCGACTCCCTCTTTGCCGCCTACAAGGCCGAAGTGAAAAAGCTGAGCAAATAAATCCCTATTCTATGGCGACTACCGTAAGGGTGCCGCCTGAGACCCGGAAACGGACATTCCGGCCTGCAAATGAAAGGCCGTAGATGCGTTGCGGATCGTCCTGGTAATGCGGGCGCGGGTCAAGTGATAGGATTTCGCGAAGAGCCTGGATGTCAATATCAGCGGAAAGAAACTGCGGATCAATGACGACCTCGAGCGGCTTCCATGCCACGGAATCAGTGAACCCGCCGCGGGCATCCGGATGGGAGTCCGCATAGGGCACGTAGGGTTTTATGTCATAAACGGGCGTCCCATCCGCAAGGTCTGCTCCGGAAACCCGAATTACCCCGCGGGCGGCATCGATGCTTTCAATCTTCACGCTCGAAAGCCCCAGACGGTTGGGCCTGAAGGGAGAACGGCTTGCAAACACCCCTACCTTTGCGTTGCCCCCGAGACGGGGCGGCCTGACGGTCAGCGGGACTCCGGCAGAATCCCCACTGCGGGAATCAGCAAGCGAGAACTCCCAGATAAGCCAGATATAATCGAACCCCTCAAGGCCTCGAAGCGCCTCCTCCCGGTTGTACGGGGGAAGCAGCTGCAGTTCGCACCCCAAAGAGGAGGCAAGGCCGCTCTGACGCGGCAAGCCGAACTTCCCCTGGATTGGAGAATGGAGGATTGCGACCGGTTTTATTTCCATCTAACTGCGGATTGCGGCCTGAAGGACCTCCGAAAGGGTGGGATGAGCGTGTATTATGTCGCGGGCCTGAAGCAGGGTGGCATCAAAGTTCATCAGTGCTGCCACTTCATGAATGATGTCGGATGCATGGGCTCCCAGTATGTGGGCCCCCAGAATCTTTCCGTCCTCTCCCTCCGTAAGGATTTTGACGATGCCTTCGCTTTCTCCCATCGAGACGGCCCGGCCATTTCCGCCGTACATCCCCTTGTGGGCCATGTAATCTATTCCCCTTGCCTTGCAATCCTCTTCGGAGAGGCCTACCGTAGCAACTTCTGGAACGGTGAATACAGCTGCGGGGCAGATGTCGAAACGTATCGAATCCTTTACTCCGCAGATATGGTTGAGCGCCCTTCTGCCCTGGAACGATGCATAATGGGCAAGCATTATTCCGCCGGTAACATCCCCGACTGCATAGATGCCGTCCGCACTTGTGCGCATATCGGAGTCCACGCGGATACCCTTCTTTCCGTATTCGACCCCTGCCGCCTCGAGATTGAGGAGGTCCGTAGCCGGCCTCCGGCCCACTGCCATCAAAACGGCATCAGCCTCGGTGAGGCACTCCTCATCCTTGAAGATATAGGAAACGGCAAGGCTTCCGTCCGCTTTCTTTTCTATCGCCGTTACCTGCGAGGAGGTCGTGATGCCGATCCCCCGCTTTTTAAGGGAAAGGCGGAGACGCTTCGCAAGGTCTTCATCGAAGCGCGGAAGGATGCCCGGACAATACTCCAGCACGGACACCTCGCTTCCCAAAGAAGCGAAGATACTGGCGAACTCAAGCCCTATCACTCCCCCGCCGATGACGCACAGCCTCCTTGGAACCTCCCTCAGATTCAGCATCTCCCCCGACCCGAGGCAGAGCTCCGCTCCCGGAATGGGAAGCGTCGCCTGAACCGAACCGGTTGCGATGATTATCTTGTCCGCGGTATAATCGGTATCCCCGACACGCACTGTCTTCGCTCCAGAAAAAGAGGCCCTGCCATAAACGATCTGCGCTTTTTTAAGAAGCGAGGCGATGCCTCCCTGAAGTTTTGAAAGGACATCGGCCTTTCTCCGCTGCAGCAAATCCATATCCGGCACTTGCGCTCCGTCTGCCGCCTGCAAGGCCAGCGACTCCGCATAATGACAGAAAGTCTTGGTAGGAATGCAGCCTTCATTGAGACAGGTTCCGCCAAGAGGCCCTTCTGTTACGAGGGTCACTTCAAAACCGCGGTTCAAAGCTTCGATGGCGGTCTCGTAACCTCCGGGGCCGCCACCTATTATCATCAGTTTCATGCCTTCACTATTGGATTCCTGGCTGCCGTAGTCTCATCCGGACGGCGGATGGGAGTATTGTGGGGAGCGCTTCGGAGCAACTGCGGATCTTCCGCCGCCTCGGAGGCTATCGTGCGCATTACGGCGATAAATGCATCGAGGGTTTCCTTGCTTTCGGTTTCGGTGGGCTCTATCATGAGGGCCTGATGGAACAAAAGCGGGAAATAGATGGTAGGAGCATGGAAGCCGTAGTCCAGCAGCCGTTTGGCTACGTCCAGGGTTGTGGCACCCGGCACGTCGTCGCGGGCTCCGTCGTTCAGAAGACCGTCAAACACGAACTCGTGCTTGCAGACCGAGCCTATCGGGAGCTTGTACACATCCTTCAGACTCTCTTTGATATAGTTTGCACCGAGCACGGCAAGCGGACCGGCCATTCTGATATTCTCCTTCCCCAGCATGAGTATATATGCGTAGGCACGCATCATGACGGCAAAATTGCCGTGGAAGCCGGACGTTACCGGAATATGCAGATAGGGCAGCACGCTTTCCGCTACGCCAACAGGGCCGCTTCCGGGGCCGCCTCCCCCGTGAGGAGTGCTGAAGGTCTTGTGCAGATTGAGGTGGAGGATGTCGAAGCCCATGTCGCCTGGACGCACCTTCCCCAAGAGAGGATTCATGTTGGCGCCGTCGTAATAGAGAAGGCCGCCGCAGCCATGGACAAGGGATGCGATTTCCTTGATGTCTTTTTCGAACAGCCCGAGGGTATTGGGGTTGGTCATCATTATTCCGGCGATGTCGGGACCGAGCAGCGGCTTAAGGTCTTCCACGTCCACAAGACCGTCGGGACGCGATTTTACTTCCACAATCTCAAGCCCGCAGACATGCGCGCTGGCAGGATTGGTTCCGTGAGCGCTGTCGGGGACTATCACCTTGGTACGGGCGGAGTCACCCCTTGCCATGTGATACTCGCGCATTATCATAAGGCCGGTAAGTTCACCATGCGCCCCAGCGCAGGGAAGGAAGGTAAAATGCCTGAAACCGGTTATGGCGGCAAGGGCTTTGTCCAGCCCGTCGATCACTTCCCGGGCACCCCTTACCGTCTCTTCGGGCTGCAGCGGATGAAGCCCGCTGAAAAGGGGATGCGAAGCAATCTCTTCGTTTATCTTCGGATTGTATTTCATGGTGCAGGAACCGAGCGGGTAGAAGCCGGTGTCCACACCGAAGTTCATCTGACTCAGATTGGTATAGTGCCTTACCACATCCACCTCGCTCACCTGCGGAAGGTCAAGCGAAGACTTCCTGCGGAGATTCTCCGGCAGCGAGATGCCTTTGCCGGGAGCAAAGCTCGCTGGAAGCGAGTATCCGCTGCGGCCCGGGCGGCTGAGTTCGAAAATCAATTTGTCGTAGTATTTCATGCCAGGTCCTCCACAATCTTTACAAGGGCGTCGAGATCGTCCTTACCATATTTTTCGGTAACGCAGAATGCGAGTTCGCCGCTGTCCACCTGCAGTCCGGCGAAGAAACCGCCGTCGAGAAAAGCCTGCTGAAGGGCAGCTGCGTCGCGGAGCGGCCTGAGGGTAAATTCGTTTATGAATACCTTCCCGGGGTGGGTGTCTTCAAATTTACCGGTAGCAAGAAGGGCGTCGTGCAGGTAATGCGCTCCCTCGGACGAGAGTTCATTCACCCTGCGAAGGCCTTCGGGGCCCATTAGCGACAGATAGACGGTGCACCAGAGGGCCATCAGGCTCTCATTTGAGCAGATGTTGGATGTGGCCTTTTCGCGGCGGATGTGCTGCTCCCTGGCCTGCAGGGTGAGGACAAAGCAGCGTCTGCCGTCAGCATCGAGGGTCTGCCCTACGATACGGCCCGGGAGCTTGCGCATGAGGGCTTCCCTGCATGAGAGGAAACCGACATAAGGCCCCCCGTAATTGAGCGGAATACCGAGGCTCTGCCCGTCTCCCACCGCGATATCGGCACCGAGTTCGGCAGGGCTCTCAAGCACGGCGAGAGTGGAAGGATCGCAGTACACGGCAAAAAGAGCACCGCAGTGGTGAATCTTGTCGGCAAAGCCGGTCAGGTCCTGGACATAGCCGTATTTGCATATCTGCGGAACGAGCACTCCGGCGACATCAGGCCCGAGTTCCGAAAGGACATCATCAGTGACTACGAGCTCGATTCCAGCATATTTCATATATGTCCGGACAACTTTGAGGACGCAAGGAAGCAGGAAGGAGGACACAATAACCTTGTTGCGCCTGCGTCCGCATGCCACCATCATTCTCAGGGCCTCAGCCGCTGCGGTAGGGCCGTCATACATGCTGGCATTGCTCACATCCATGCCGGTGAGGCGGCATATCATGCTCTGCCATTCGAAAATGTATCTCAGAGTCCCCTGCGAAATCTCGCTCTGATAGGGGGTATAGGATGTAAGGAATTCCGAGCGCGAAGTGATATACGGAATCACTGCCGGAACATAATGGTCGTACGCCCCCTGACCCACGAGGACTTTGAGGCGGGTGTTCTTCTGGCCGAGGGATTCGAAGAAATCCCTCACCTGCTGCTCGCTCATTGCGGAAGGCAGGTCGTAATCCCTCTTATACAGGAAGTCATCCGGCACATCAGAGTAAAGGCCGTCCAGAGAGGCGACCCCTATACGATCGAGCATTGCGCGGATATCTTCCTCAGTATGAGGAAAATAAGCGAATGTTCCCATATGCTTTATTTTATTGAATCTGCGTAGGCCTGTGCGTTCATCAGGGCGTCGAGTTCACCCTTGTCGGACATTTCAACCTTGATGATCCAGTTTGCGTATGGATCCTGGTTGATGAGCTCGGGAGCGTCGCTGAGTTCTTCGTTTACGGCAATCACCTTACCGCTTACCGGAGTGTAGAGTTCGCTGGATGCCTTTACGCTTTCAAGCGCACCGAAATCCTCGTCTTTCGAGAATTCGTCACCTTCCTGCGGAAGATCGACATAAGTGATGTCGCCCATCTCCGCCTGTGCGAAATCAGTAACGCCTATGACGGCGACATTGCCGTCGGTCTTGACCCATTCGTGGGACTCGCTATAGAGAAGCCCTTCGATGATTTTGCTCATAGTGTTATTTTTTGTAGTTAGTCTGATAGAATCTTTTCTTGACAACGGTTCCGGGGAAAACCTTGCGGTGAATCTGGATGTAGAGCGTGTTCCCCAATGCCCCATCCGACCTGTCCACAAGGGCGAAACAGATGCTCTTGTCCAGGGATATGGAGTGGTATCCGGTAGTTACGACACCCGCCTGGCTGCCGTCTTCACGAAGTACGGGATAACCCGCACGGGGCACCGCCCTGTCGGCAATCTCTATACCCACAAGCTTTTTGGCAGTACCTTCGGCCTTCTGCCTGGCGATGGCTTCCTTGCCGATGAACTCCGGCTTGTCGAGCTTGCAGAACATGCCGAACCCCGCCACGACTGGAGAGATGTCGGCCGAAAGTTCATCCCCATAAAGGGGAAGTCCGGCCTCGAAGCGGAGGGTGTCGCGGCATCCCAGTCCGCAGGGAACAACCCCGGCGGCAAGGAGAGCTTTCCAAAGGTCCACTATGGCCTCCGGAGCGGCATAAACCTCAAATCCGTCTTCTCCGGTGTACCCGGTACGGCTTACTATCGCCCTCTTTCCATAGAGAAGGATATCGGCAAAATGATAGAACTCAATACCGGAAAGGTCGGAACCGAGAACCTTGCCGAGGATTTGTTCGGACTGCGGCCCCTGCACGGCAAGCTGGCCCCAGGATGGGGAATCGTTTTTGATATTCACGACAAACCCATCGCTGTTCTCCTTTATCCAGTCGTAATCCTTGTCCACATTCGCGGCATTGACTACGAGCAGATAATGATCGGGACGGTATTCCTTGTAAACCAGAAGGTCGTCAACAGTGCCGCCGTCGGGATAGAGCATCATTCCATAGATGCACTGCCCGGGAACAAGAGGCGTAACATCACCGCAGAAAATGTGATTGACAAATTTTTCCGCATCCGGGCCCGAGACGAAGATTTCGCCCATGTGGGACACGTCGAATACGCCGCAGCGATGCCTTACTGCGTTATGTTCATCGGTAATGTTAGTGTACTGGATAGGCATCATGAACCCTGCGAACGGGCTCATCTTTGCACCCAGGGCAACGTGCTCAGGGTACAGGCATGTGGTTTTAAGCTGTGCTTCCATATTCAGCCCCGAAGAATTTCGAGATCTTTTTTTAGAATCATCTTGGGATCCATAAGCGCAACTTTCTGGAAGAGTTGCACCTGCCGCGGCAGAGAGAGGTAAACCTTGTCTTCGTGCTTGCCTTTGCGCCACCACTTGTAGAAGCCCACAGGATCGTTTTCGAAAGGTATCTTGGCCATGATTCCGCTGCTGTATCCGGGATAGTCGATGATAAGTTTGAGCCCGGTGAAGCGCTTGTAGTACTCGGGGTCCGCACGGCGGAGTTTACTCACAAGCGGATTCAGGACTTCGAATTCATCGACCTTCAATGTCTTTTCACGGACTATCATTTTATGGATGCGCACCGGATCGAAATTAATCCAGACCCCCATCTTGAGAGTAAGGGGCCCTTCGTCCGTGTCGAGCGTGAGCTCATCCATGGACAAATAGACCTTTTCAGGATCGAGAGGATAAACAGCGGTTTGCTCCATTTCGGCCATATCACAACAAATGTATGCTTTTTTTTTGAAAAAACCTAATTTTACCGCACAGAACCGCAGTTTTTCAGGAAAGTCCCGGATTCAAAGCGGGCCCCGGCACATGGCGGGGCGGACCGTTCTCAACTTATTATAAAAGGCTGGACAGAGCGTCGTAATAACGCTTGGAGACCGGAATACTCGGAAGTCCTTCCATGTCGAGGTCGGCATATATCCAGCCGTTCTCCTTGCGGAGTATGGTCACATGGGCCGGATTTATGAAATACGAGCGCTGGCAACGCACCAGACCGTGTCTGATGCAGCTCTCCTCGATGGAGTTCATAGGGGCCCTCAGGGAGAATTTTACCGGCCTGCCGTTGTCTGTGTACCAGATGTTCATATAGTTCTCATCCGCCTTTATATACAGAATCGCGCTGACTGCGATAAGAAGCTTCGGTTTCTTGTAAACATCATAAAAACGTATCAGACTCTCATTATCCGCGGCTTCATCACCCGTTTCGCCCGAGGTCGCCGAAATCGCATAGGACAAAGTGAGAATCGCATACGGATAGATAAGTATGAGCATCGTGTCTCCAAGGGAAAAACGGAAAAGCGCTTCAAAGTACGGATAAACTCCCCTGGACATAAGGGACACGTACAAAGCCACGAAAAGAGATATGACCAGCATTTCCCCCAGGCACCAGCTGATATACACGAGCCAGGGAAAATGCTTCGCCCTGGCAAAGAAATGAAAGCCTATGCGAGTAATCATCAGCGACACAAGCGCGATTGCAAAAATAATTGACAGGTTGAACGCGGACAAACCCCTCCCCATGTCAAGGAACTCGACGATCCCGAATGGATTATAGACAATAGCGAACGCAAGAAAGAACACCGGGGGGATGGTCATATGCAGAACTACAGACGGCCAACCGAAGAAAATCTTTGGAATATCGCGCATTTCGTCACAATTTTAGCTGTGACAAATATACAAATTATATTCATTTTGTCACAAAATAAGCGTTTTTGTCACTAATTCACCTATTTTGTCACTTATCGTACGTCACTGTCACTTTTTGAAGGAACAGACGTACAAACTCCCTAATTTTGCTTACGAAAGATAAGAGAAGGATATAAGTAACAAAAGAGTTATTTAGATAAAGTACTTAAACTACACAAGAAAAACTTCAGTACTATGGCCCCTCGCTGTGAAGTCAGGGGCCATAGTTGCATTATTTTTTAAAAATAATTTGCAGATTGTCCGAAAATGCCTATCTTTGCAAACCCAAAACGGTGCTGTAGCTCAGGTGGTAGAGCAATGGACTGAAAATCCATGTGTCGCCGGTTCAACTCCTGCCAGCACCACATAATGAGACCGACTGATAATTCAGCCGGTCTCATTTGTCTTTTTACACGCACTACTCCCCCGGTATTATCTCATATTCGGAGAGCCCGTAGCCGCACCAATAGCCCATTGCTCCTTCTACGTTGTACTGCGGATTGTACGCTGCGGAGAACATAGGAAGGATGGAGAGGGCGGATACTTTCTCGAAACTCGTCCAATAGCGGTAACTCTCGGCGTCTATCGTGCAGAATTTTATGGACACCTTCCTGCCGGCTTCGAAAAGTGCAGGGTTCCAGTCCCATGAATCCTCATTGGTTATGCTCGA
Source organism: uncultured Bacteroidia bacterium (assembly GCA_902797435.1). Taxonomy (GTDB): domain Bacteria; phylum Bacteroidota; class Bacteroidia; order Bacteroidales; family UBA932; genus Cryptobacteroides. The sequence goes on along the minus strand of CADBSV010000070.1, from coordinate 12,332 downwards.
CCCCCTCATTATTTCATGCGAGGCCGGCCGGGAGATATTTTCGTCATCGAATACGCCGAGAAAAGACGGGACAAAGGTGCTGTCCCTTCCCTGGGCCTTGACAAACAGCCTGTAGTAATTCTTTTCCTCCGGAGGATCGCTGAACACACCCCTGAGGCAGTATTCTCCGCTCCCGCCTTCATCCGGGATGACATCTATCCTGTCAAGTGCGACCCGGGCCGGAATGGTTGTCACAGCTGTGGCTACCCGGCCGCCATATTCAACCTCCAGGGTGTATGTCTTCCCTTCCTTACCACGCATGCGGTTTGTCGTATATATGAAAGGAGGGAAATAATAACGATTGTACATCCCGGTCAGCAGTATGGTTTCGTCTCCGTCGGAAACGCTCACCCTTGCCCAGCGGACAATATGCCCGGCCTGGTCGTCAATGCTCTGGTACTCCTCGCTTGGAACTACCGGAGTGGTTACCATCACCACGGGGAACTCTCCCGACTCGATCCACCCTTCCACGACAAGCGGGCCGGCCGAAGACCCGCCGGGGTCTTTGCTGCAGGAAATCAAACACATGGTGAGCAGGACAATTATGTGACAGCGAGCTTTCATAAACGATAAAACAGACTCAGGGACGGAAGGATGCTGAAACCCAGGGTGAGAGGCCTGTACGCGAATGTTCCCTCTTTGGTGAACAGGCGGCACAGAATCTCATTCTGGCGCATCGTGGCATTGTAAACCGAAAAGTTGGCGCCGAACGTGCGGGAAGAAGTGCGGATGAAATACCAGTTAAGCGAGAGGTCCGTGCGGAAGTATGGAGAGAGGCGGCTGGAATTATGGGCGCCGAAATGCGATACGATTCTGCCAGAAACAACGTAAAAAGCATCCGGTGCGGTAAAGGGAGTACCGCTTGCCGCAACCATGGAAAGTCCGGCAGACCAATTGCGGGCATTCCACGAAGCAACCACGTTCAATTCATGAAGACGTTCGTGGTTCGAAGGATATTCCCCGGCATATCCGGGAACGTCGAAACTGCGCAGGGAACGGCCCAGGTTATATGACACCCATCCGGTAAGATTGCCCGACTGCTTGTGAAGCATGAGCGAAAGGCCGAAATTGCGTCCCCATCCGCGAATGATGCTGTTGTCCAGACTGTAATTACCTCCCACAAAATCAAAGACGTCACCCACGTACTCGACCTGTCCGGTAAGATGCCTGTAATAAAGGTCTGCCTTTATCTCATACACCTCCGAACCAAAGCCCTTCGCATAGGAAAGGATTCCATAGGCGGAATGCTGAGGAGAAGAGTGTCTTCCGGAAAGGAACCAGAATTCGCATGGAAAACCGAGATTTGTGACGCCGGTCTGAAAAAGATACTGTACCCTGGTACCTGCCGAAAACTCCAAACGACCGCTGCTGCGCATGTTGTACCTGAGCGTAACGTCCGGAGACATATCCCAGTGTGTCTTGCGTTCCGGATCAAGAAAACTGCTTCCCCTGGCGGAAAACACCGCCGACAGATCTGCCGTGAAATCCCTCTCATAACTTACAGAGAGAGTGCTCTCCAAACCGGTCTGCCTTTCTGCCGACCCGGCAGTGGCGCTATAGACTCCGTCCAGATAAGGGAACTGCAGAACGGCGTCATGCCAGAGTGCTTCAGCGCAGAGATTCCAGCGGCCGTCGTTCCAGGCGATACGGTAACCTGCCGTAGAAATATCCGACGGGATGCCGGCACCCATCGTGTTGAAAGAAAGATTCAGATCGAGGGCATAGGAAGTCCAGAACAGCTGCTGCTCAACGCTCTTATGCCGCCAGGAAACCGATGCGAGGGTATTGCGCCAGTCGGAATCAAGCATGAGTGAGGTAGGGGCAGAATGATAAGAGCCGGCATCCGAACCGGAATAAAAGTTAAGGGTTATGTGATCTTCCGGTCCCGGATTGGAAATGAAAGAAAGATTTCCGTCACGGAAACCATAAGAAATCGGCTCTCCGTCCAGCTTTATGGCATCCTTATAGACAAGATTTATAAACGACCCCCTCCCCGACAAAGACAGAACGCTCTTTTTTCCAATCGGAAACCTTACGGTTCCCTGTCCTGACACAAGGCCGAGAGAAAGGTCCGCTTCCGTTTCCCGGGGGATGCCCTCAGGAAGACGCACATCCACTTCTGCCCCGAGCCGGCCGGAATCGGAGCTCTTTTGCGAAAAGCGCAAGGTCGAAAAATGAGATGGCGTAAATACCGAGAACAATCCCAGCAGATGCTTGGCCCCATACACCGGCACGCCCTGCATCATAACCACGCTGTGAGACGATTCGCTCCCCTGGACGTGCAGGCCCGCATCGAGTTCATTTCCGGTTTCCACTCCAGGCAGAGAAGTAAGGAAACGGACCGGGTCGGCGTTTCCAAGAAGAGAAGGCATCGAGGCCAGCCCCCTGATATCTACCCTTTCCACGCCGGATCTGTCCCTGATGACAGGAGAACCGGCCCTGCGGGATGTGAGCACGGTACTGTCGAGATGCTCGGATACAAGAACGGCCTGCCCGAAGGCTTCTGCATAAGCCGACAGGCAGAGAAGCACGAGGGCAGGCCGGATGAATTTCATTATAGATTAGCCCTGCTCTACCGGTACGACTTCCGCGCCCTCCTTATGGGAAAGAGCATTGTCGATTTCCTGAGCAATGGCGTTTACCTTGCCCACAAGCAGCTGGAAAGCTTCCAGGGTCTTTGGGAACTTATCGGGGGCGAAGAATTCCATAACTGCCATACTGGTGCCGTCCTTGAAGTTGATCACCGGAGCCGGTTCAATTTCATCTCCATACGCTACGGCCATAAGTGCTACGCTGGCCTGGGATGTTTTGCCTCCGTCATAGTAAACGTCAAGGTCATAGAACGGATCCAGGCTGTTGAGCAGAGCCTGCGCCTCTTCCACCGTAGCAGGCTCAGACTTATCGAGTTCAGGGATGAGCTTGAGTATCTCGCCAACCTTGAGATTTCCTTTTACCTGCACACCGCCCATGACATCGAGAGCAACGTCGGCGTTGTCACACCGGACGGGAATCTCGTCAGAATCCATATCGACATCAAGACCGGTTACATCTGCATCCAGAACAAGGAGGGACTTGCCGGAACGCTTGATCGTAAACCTCTCGGCTGCGATACCGTCCTTGAACGAGAGCTGGGAAAGGTCAATGGCATAGTCCCCAGCCTTGGCGAGAAGGGAAACATTCATCTGAAGACTTGCAATGTCTGCAAGTACATCCGGCCATGATTCAGGGCCGTTATAGGTAAGCCCAAACTCAAGGGAGAACGGTTTGCTGCCGTCGGCCACGACATCGGCAACAACCTTGGATGGAAGTATCAGATACTCATTCCAGGTCCTGCTCGGAGACGTTTCCCCAGATTCCGCTTGCGACACTTCACTCATACCTACCAAAAAAACCCTTTTGCTACTGTTGACAACGGAAATATTTGCGACATACGAGTGTTCCTCTGCCTCAAAAGAGAGCGCGAAATCGTCAAAATCACCTTTTTCCTCGACAATTACGCCATCTTCGCCGGCAGTAAAATGCCCGCGGATCAGGGACAGGTCAACAGTCGATTCTGTTATTTCCGTATTCCCTTCTGTGGTCTTTTCCTCAATGACAGGCTCGATGTCTGCCAAGGCCGAAATGTCGGTTTTAACGAGATACCGCATCGCCGGAAGGATTGTCTCCACTGTTGACTGCCAGTATTGCGGATCAAGTTCTGCAATGAAGGCGGCTGCAGTTTCATCTATTTTGTTCTGCTGCTGCTCTGTGTTGAGAGCAGGTTCTTCCTGCTCCTTTTTGTCGCAGGATGTGGTGCCGATGACCGCTGCCGCGAGCAGGATCATGGCGATGATTGATGATTTTTTCATATTGCGTTGAATATTGGAACTCATTACTATACAGATACGCTTTTTGCCGTTATCGTTGCAAAAATACTAAAAAATAAATGCATGGAGTATTCTTTTTAGTACCTTTGTGAAAATTTTCTTGGATGAAACATCTACTGACGCTGGCGCTGAGCCTTTTCCTGCTCACCGGTCCCGGAGCCTTTGCCGGGGATTATCTGAAAGGCAAAGTTCTTAAAATCAACCTTAGCGACGGAGTATCAGAAAGGGAAGACAACTCAATATCCCTTTCCCTGAGCGGTTTATCCGCATCTTCTTCTGTCTCTCTCCTGCAGATTGAAAGGGCATTGCGAAAGGCCGCAGATGACGACCGCATTGCAATGGTTTTCCTTAATCTCGACCATTTCCAGGCCGGGATGGCGGCACTTGAGGAAATCCGAACCTGCCTGGGAGAATTCAGCAAAAGCGGCAAACCGGTAGTAGCGTATGCAGCCTCGCTGGGCAACGGAAGCTACTATCTCGGTTCCGTTGCCGACCGCATTTTCATGCACCCGCAGGGAGAAGGCAGTCTCACCGGGCTTGGCAGCACCCAGTTCTTCCTCAAAGATCTCCTCGACAAACTCGAAATCGAGGTACAGCTTATCCGCCACGGCAAGTTCAAATCGGCCGGCGAAATGTATATCCGCAACGACATAAGCCCCGAAAACCGCCGGCAGTACGAAGAACTGCTGGAGTCCATCTGGAGCGGTTTCGTGGATGAGATGGCCCAGTCGCGTGGGCTCCGGAGCGAAACCATACGGCAGATGGCAGACCAGCTTACACTCAGCACCGCAAAGACCTGGCTCGACAATTCGCTTGTTGACGGCCTGAAATACCGCGACGAAATGGAGCAGTACATCTGCCGCCTTTTCGGAACCACAGACCCCAAAGACATAAAATCCGTCAGCATCCAGGATTATATCGGAAAGATACGCAAGGGCTCCTCATCCAAGAAGATAGCTGTCATCTATGCAGACGGCGAGATTGTTCGCGAAAGCGGAGACATCGTGGGCGAAAAGCTGGCTCACAAGATTGCCGCAGTAAGGGCGGATTCCACTGTGAAGGCCGTCGTGTTCAGGGTTAACTCGCCCGGAGGTGAGGTAGTCGCAGCCGACATGATACGCCGCGAGATTGAACTCCTCATGAAAGACAAACCCGTCGTGGCCAGTTACGGAGAATATGCAGCATCGGGAGGCTATCTCATTTCGGCCGGATGCCGGCGCATCTTCACCGACAATGCAACCCTCACCGGGTCGATAGGGGTATTCGGAATGGTTCCTTCATTCGGAAAAGCGATTAAAAAGAACCTCCATGTCACTCCAGTGCAGATTGGAACGAACGCCCACAGCGGCATGACGCAGGGCATCGCACCCCTTTCCGAAGAAGAGCTCGCCTGGTATCAGCAGGAAATCGAAGACATATACGACACCTTCGTAGGAGTCGTGGCAAACGGCAGATCCATGACCAAGGAAGCGGTTGACGAAATCGCCCAGGGCCGCGTATGGTCCGGAAAAGACGCTCTCCGCCTCGGCCTTGCCGATGAAAAGGGAACCATCCTCGACGCCATCGACTACGCAGCCTCGCTCATAGGCAAAAAAGGAGCTGAGGATTACCGCCTGGTCTGCTATCCCGAGGTCAAGAGCATACGCGAGACTCTCTTCGGAAACGATAAAAAAGACAAGGACGAGCCTCTTGTCCGCCTTCGCAAAATGCTGCATCCAGGGCTGAACACCCTCGCGCGCATGCCTTATCTTACAATCGATGAAACCATTGTTTACTGAAATGAAAAAATTCATTCTCATTTTTCCGCTGCTCCTTGGAATTGCAGCAGGCGCAGCGGCACAGGAAGACGGCAAGGACCGCCTCGATGAACTGGAGTCAATAGCCGACAAAGTCAAGACCAGAAAGAGTAAAAAAGCAGAAAAGCTGGTGAATTTCGATATTCTCCACCGCTTCGGATACGGCTACAACACCGCACTGGACTTCAAGGGCCTGTCAACAAAGAGGTCCGATTCAAGGGAAATCTGGTTCAATGCCGCAGCACTTACTCTCAACGCGGCGTCCTTCTTCTCGGTCGATCTCGCACTCAACCTGAAATGGGACCGCTACATGGCAGACGGCGATAATTATATCTATCTCGACTCGGAAAGGGAAATAAAGTTTGCAGACATTTCTGTCCAGAAGGCCCAGTACCCGGCTGCAAGCGATTTCAAGGTTATCAGAAGCCAGATTGGCACCTTCGCCCTTGAAATTCCGCTCGGCCTCGACTTCCACTGGAATGATTTCTCCTTCCGTGCAGGTGCCGCAGCAGGCCTGATAACCAGCGCCGTGCAGAAGGAACGCATCGAATACGGTTACACGGCCGTACGCAAAAAAGTGTACGAGGCCGCTGTAAATCCTTTCTACTATTCCTTCTTCGGCGAGATTTCGTTCTCCGAAATAGGAGTATATGTAAAATACACTCCTGCGGAGATTATCCCCGGAGCATTCAAGCAGATGCTCAGCATCGGCATAAGCGCCAAACTCTAAAGGGGGTCCACATCCAGGACAACGCTTCCCCTGTAATTCCGCTCTCTGCAGAAAGCCTTGATGGCATCGCAGAGAGCTTTCTTTTTAGCCTCGAGGGTGCGGTCACGGGGTAAACTGACCCTTACCCTGCCCCGGCCGTCACTCTCCGGCATGGCATAGGCCGAATTGAACCCTCGGCCCGAAAGAAAGTCCACGAGCTTCTGGGAGAGAACTTCCTGGAGGGAGACGTCAATCAGGCGGGTATATGGGGGAAGCGAAAAGAGTTTTCTTTCGGCAAGAAGGGAATCGAGCCCGCCGGGCAGAATAGAAAACACCTGATGAGAGGGATTACGTGTCTGTATAAACAGCCGCCTGCTGCGCAGCCGAAGGGAATCGAGAAGCTGGAAGGCGCGCTCGTCTCCTCGGAAATCATCGCCGCGAAAAAGGGCGTCCGCCGAAAGAAGCGCAACCACGTCGAACTGGGAAAGGTCTTCCCTGGAGGCCTGCATCGCAGTCATGACGCAGAATCTGTCCTCTTCTCCTTTAAAGACGGCGGAAACGGATTCGCTCACTTCTTCTTCTTTTTCGAATCCGCGAATCAGGGCTATCCGCCCTTCCCTGCACTCAAAAGAGAGTTTTCGTGAGATACAGCCAAGCATTCCGTTCTTTTTCCGCTCGGCAGTAATGTCGATAAGACGGAACGGTTCTACGGAGGAATCCTCCCTTAAAAGAGCATATTTTCCCGTAGCTGCATTGTACTCCGATTCAAGGGATGGCGCAGAAGAACCCAAAACCACGGACGCCCCGTGAATACGGGCCAGCACAACCGAGGCATCGCGCGAATTATAACGCGGCGCGCTGTCGCCCTGCTTGTAAAAAGGAGACTGCTCCTCATCTACTACTACAAGTCCGAGATTGCAAAGCGGAAGGAAAACGCTCGAAGGCGTTCCAAGCAGCACGTAAGGCTCGCCGCTTCGCACCCTGCATGCAATCTCCTGCCTGCGGGAGGGCGACGCCCCGGAGTGATGCACGAGCAACGCCCCGGCAAAATGCTCCCTGAAACTCTTTTCGAGCGACTTTGCAAGTGCGATTTCGGGAACAAGGAAAAGCACTCCCTTTCCGCAGGCAAGACAGTTGCCAACTGCTGAAATATATTGCCCGCTGCGGGAGGCTGACTTATATAGAACCGGTCTGCCGCCGGCTTCTGCGACAGCTGCCGAAAGGGCACTCCGAACCGGCTTCAGGGCAGGAATAGGGGCATCTTCTTCGAACAGTTCGCCCGAAAGCAGTGAAGAAAGCTTTCCTTCGGCCTCTTCAAGCTGGGCGGCTATTTTTCCCCTCTGTCCGCGGAGACGCTCCGCAACCGAGGCGCTGTGCCTATGCGAAAGCGCCTCGTCTTTCCCCTCAAGCTTCGAGCGCAGGAGCTCGATGCGCCGCCTCCACTGGAGTTCCCTTGCAGCAAGCATTTTTTGCATGCGCTGCTTCGAGCGGAGAGCGCTTTCCTCCGAATAGAGTTTCGTTTTCGGATATGCCGCCTTGTAAACTTCCCCTATCGTACAGAGGTAATATGAAGAGATAAACCGCCACAGCTCAATTTCTTCACCGGATACGCGTGAAAGACCGGTGTGAAGCTCCAGCACCTCTGCTATCTTACTGTCCGGAATGTCGGGAACCGCATCCGCCGAAGAAACCACCCCTATATATGGCTTCCCCGCAAAAAGGACCTTTACGCGGTCCCCTGTCTGCACCTCGGAGGAGGAGTCGGCTCCGCCGAGGCAATAACAAGGCTCCCACTCCAGGCGGAGTGGGAGTATTACTTGTATGTAGCGCTTATCGGGCACTACTTGAGGGTTCCTTCCTGAGCGGCCTTGATCATAGCCTCATTGGCGGTGACATAGACCTCCACGCGGCGATTCTCGGCGCGGCCTTCAACGGTATCGTTGCTGGCGATGGGAAGGTCGAAGCTCTTGCCCTCGGAGGTGATGCGGCTCTTTGCCATGCCCTGGGCCTGGAGATAGGAAGCGACTGCATCTGCCCTCTTCTGGGAAATCTTCTGATTGACAGCCTCGGTACCGGTGTTGTCAGTATGACCCCATACGGTGATATCGGTCTCGGGAAGGTCGGCCATTGTAGCTGCAAACGCTGCAAGGGTGCTCTTGCTCTGATCGCTGAGCGTAGTGCCGTTCACGGGGAAGAGGATACCGCTGTCGAAAGTGACGCGGATGGCCTTGAGGCCGTTGATTTCCACTTCCTGAACCTTGGCGTTTTCGAGAGCTGCAAGCTCTTCCGCCTTCTTGTCCATCTTGTTGCCGATGAGGGCGCCGGCAGTGCCGCCCACGGCGGTACCGGCAGTAGCTCCGATAGCGATGGCCTTTGCATCGCCGCCGCTTACGATGTAGCCGAGAGCGGCTCCGAGAACCGCACCGCCGCCTGCACCGAGGAGACCGCCCTTCTGGGACTTGTTAAGTGAACCACAACCGGAAACGGAGATAATGAGTGCTCCGCAAAGGACTGCTGATAAAATCTTTTTCATATAAATAAAATTAATAAGGTTTCTTATCATGCAATTATAGTGATTTTAACGGAAATTTACAATAGCTTCACCGCTGCGCTCGCACGATGGAGGTAACAATCATGCACTCTGCAGAAATGTATGTGAGCATTATGCAGAACCCCATTCCAGGGAAAGTATGTCCCAGAAGGCTCCTCCACGCCACAAGGAAATCGCTGAACAGGAACACGAGAGCCCCGCAGAAAGTAAGCCAGTAAACAGGCTCTTTCCGGTTCAAGACTCCCCACAGGCCGCATACTCCCACGAAAAGCAGAAGCGAGCCGTACACGAACACGGCGTACTTGACAGGTCCTTCGAAACGAAGTGCAAGGACAATGGACAGCACGAGCGCCAGAGCCGCAGTTACCGACAGGGCTTTGGCAAGAATGCTGCCGCCTTCGAAGACTCCCCTGCGGACAAAAATGCTTATGTAAAAGACATGTCCCACAAGGAAGCAAAAAAGCCCGGCCACAAAGAACGGGAAGCCAGGAATCATGAGCAGAATATCCCCTGCACAGTGGAAACAGAGGGCGAATGTAAGCAGTGCGGCAAGCCACCGGGGAGCGAGCGTGCCTTCAAGGGCAAGCAGCGCGTTCAGAAGAACCAATGGCATCAGGAGCGGTTTTGTAACCCTCTCCATCAGAGGTATTCCGAGGTAGTTGCCTAGCAGGTTGAATACGGCCGCAAGTGCAAACAGCACGAGGGCGGTCCATTTTTTAGCGTTCATTTTATTCTTATGGGCTGGTCGTCATACAAAAGATACCGCTTCGCCTTGCGGATCCATTTCTGTTCTCCCTCCTTGACGTGTTCCTGCACCACGTCGAAAGTCAGTTCTCCCCTCAGATACTCCTCGATCACCGGGTCCGCCACACGGGTGTAGAGTTCCTCTGACATATGGAAATGAGAATAGCGGTTGGACAGCCAGTGCATCAGCTGGACGGTATGCAGCAGGGAGTGATACCTCACTCCCGGCGTAAGGATGAACTGGTATCCGTGGCAGGCATGTCCCTGATAAATCCCCTCGACCGGCAGATAATCCAGCGGCCTTGCAAGTACGCCTTCGGGGAGAGGCATTCCCGTAACGTCCCCTTTGAGCCATGGGGCTCCTATAACCTCGTACGGGCGCTTCGTGCCTATCCCGGGCGAAACGTTGGTATCGTTCCAGAGGCTCCCTCCCGAATAGAAGAAAGGAGTGAAGACCCCAGGAAAATCATGAGCAGGAGGTATAGTCCACGGCATCAGGAGGCGGGCGGTATCCGCCACGGCTGCAGAAATGACGTGAATGGGGTACGGGGCCTTTATTTCATCGGCATACAGGTTGCAAAGCTCTCCGAGCGTAAGGCCGTGCCTGTGCGCCACCGCAGGTGTCCACTGATCGGCAAGTCCGGCAGGAATAGTGCCCTCCACTTCCCTTCCGGCGGGATTCGGATGGTCCACTATGTAAAGCGAAGGCGGTTCGGGCAGGGACTTCATGGCGGTCATCAGCCTCAGCACGTCCACCGTATAGGGGAAATAGCGGGAACCCACATCCTGAATCTCCACCACAACGGCGGCAAGAGAGGCAAGGTCTTCCACGTCAAAGAGGATGTGGTCGCCTTCGGGACGGAAAGTCTTGCGGAGCACTCCCCTTTCCCGGAAGAAATCCCACAGATAGCGGCCGCTTTCGGCATACCAGCAGGAAGGGGTGCAGAACACTCCGACCGGACCGCTCATAAGAGCCTTGTCGGTCTGCTCCGTAATGGGAGATGTGCGGAACGAGAACATTATCCTTCTATGATTTTCTTTGCCATGGCAACCACTTCCTCTCCAAGGGCCTCGGCACGCTCCTGGTCGGGAGCCTCGGAGTACACCCTTATTATGGGCTCGGTATTCGAACGGCGCAGATGCACCCATTCCCTGCGGGATTCGAAATCCACCTTCACGCCGTCGATGGTGCTAACCCTTTCAGAGGCAAACTTTTCCTTCATGGCGTCGAGTATCCTGTCTATCAGCGCGCTGTCGGAAAGGTCGATGCGGTTCTTGGCAATATAATACTGAGGCAGAGTGCTCTTATACCGGCTTACCGTCATGCCAAGATGGGCGATATGGCTCAGGAAAAGCGCCACCCCCACCATTGCGTCGCGTCCGCAGTGGCTCTGCGGATAAATGACGCCTCCGTTGCCTTCACCGCCGATAAGGGCTCCCACCTCATGCATTTTGGTGGTTACGTTCACCTCTCCCACGGCAGCTGCATAATAGGTGCCGCCGTGTTTTTCGGTTACATCGCGAAGCGCCCTCGAAGATGAGAGGTTGCTCACAGTGCAGGGGTTCTTTACTCCGTCCTTCTCCGCAAGGCCGAGCAGATAGTCCGCGACGCTTACGAGCGTATATTCCTCCACGAAGGGATTCCCGTCTTCGCAGATGAGGGCGAGACGGTCCACGTCGGGATCGACGCTGATTCCCAGGTCGGCCTTTTCCCTTACCACCGTTTCACAGAGATCCGAAAGGTTGCGCGGAAGCGGTTCCGGATTATGGGCGAATTCGCCTGTAGGTTCGCAGTTGAGCTTTATGCACTCGACGCCGAGCTTTTCGAGGAGCCTCGGCATGATTATGCCTCCCACGCTGTTCACTGCATCCACCACAACCTTGAAATGTCTCGCCCTTACCGCCGGAACGTCAACTGCGCTCAGGGCAAGGACGGAATCGATATGCTCGTCGGTAAAATCGTGCTCGGTAATATGTCCCAGCTCGTCCACGGGGGCGAAATCGAATTCTCCGCTTTCCGCACAGTCCAGGATAGCCTGCCCCTGGGCGGCAGTGAGGAATTCGCCGTGCTCGTTCAGAAGCTTGAGGGCATTCCACTGACGCGGATTGTGTGAGGCAGTGAGGATGATTCCGCCGTCGGCATGGCTGAAAGTGACCGCCAGTTCCGTCGTGGGAGTGGATGCGAAGCCACATTTCACAACATCGACGCCGCAGGCCACGAGGGTTCCGCAGACCAGCTGCTCGACCATCTCGCCGCTCAGGCGGGCATCCCGCCCTACCACTACTTTGTATCTGTCGCCGAAAGGCTGCTTGCGGCTGCGGAGTTTTGCGCAGTATGCATATGTGAATTTAACGATGTCAACAGGGGTGAGACCTTCTCCGGCGGGACCGCCGATGGTACCCCGGATACCTGAAATACTTTTTATCAGTGTCATAGTATGCAAATATAAAAAAAAGCCTGCAACCTTGTTGCAAGCTTTTTACCTATCTTGAAGAAAGAAGAATTATTTCTTTCTGGCTTTGTAGCGCTGGTAGAACATATCAACACGACCGGCGGTATCAAGAATCTTGGTTTTACCGGTGTAGAACGGGTGGGAAGTATTGGAGATTTCCACCTTTACGAGGGG
>CADBSV010000069.1 GCA_902797435.1 uncultured Bacteroidia bacterium | reverse complement strand
TTTCAGGAGAACCGGTGTCGGCCGCGGTCTTGCCATACTTTTCGAAAAGCTCCTGCTTCTTTTCAGGCTGTAAATACTCTGCCATTTGTGTTTGAATAATAAGTTGTTTGTCAGGAACTTCCGGGTATTTCCCGGAAGTCTTCACGCCGGCGGTGAAATCCCAAGGGTCGCGCCTTCGGCGAAAAGCGGGGCAAAGTTAGGAATTATTTTCGAATTGACAAGCCAAGGCCGGGAAGATTATTCAGCATAATCTTTCCTTCGGAAACGCCCGCCCCTTCGAAGGGGTCGTTGGAGATGAGCAGGTTGCCGTCGAGGTCGGCAAAATCTACCCCGGGCGATATCTGTGCGGCGGCAGAAATACCGCAGGAGGTTTCCGTCATGCATCCCAGCATCACCTTCATGCCTTCCGCCCTTGCGTATGACATCATGCGGCGCGCCTCCAGAATGCCTCCGCACTTCATGAGCTTGATGTTCACCCCCGAGTACGCCCCTTTTATGCGGCGCAGGTCGGACATGCCCTGGACGGCTTCGTCTGCAAAAATGGGAAGCGGGCTGCGCCCCTTGAGCCAGGCTATGTCATCCAGCGCAGAGGCTGGCAGGGGCTGCTCCACCATAACGACTCCGCGTTCTTTGAGTTCATATATTTCGTACAGGGCCTTTATCCTGTCGGTCCATCCCTGGTTGGCGTCCACTACGATGGGAAGGTTGGAAGCGCTTCGCACGGCATCTATCATCTGCAGATCGTCAGGCTGCCCGACCTTGACTTTCAGCACCTTGAACATGCCGGCTACTTCACGTGTCTTCTGCGCCATCACATCCGGGGTGTCCATGCCTATGGTGTAGCTGGTATCGGGAGTACGGGAAGGGTCGAGCCCGAAAATTCTCCAGAGCGGCTGGCCGAGGAGCTTGCCGAAAAGGTCGTGAAGGGCCATATCGACGGCTGCCCTTGCCGGGGCGTCCGAAAGCCCTCCGCCACGCAGCTTCCTGGCACATGAGTTCACGTAGGCCATTATGTCTTCCAGCATGAAAGGATCGGTGAAACGCGACAGGTCCAACTTTGACAGGAAGGCCTGAACGCTCTCCACGCTATGCCCCAGATAGGGCGGCATGCTGGCCTCTCCGTAACCGGTGTAGCCGTCGAATTCAAGCCGCACCTGAACACCGGGCGTTGCCTTGCGGGAACTGCCGGAAACCGTAAAGGTATGCTTGAGAGTGAGTTCGTAAGGCTCCCAGGAAAGACGCAGACGGCTTCCGGGGACAGGTTCATACGGCTTGGGAGCGCGTGCCTTCGGAGATTTGATTCCACAGGCTGCGACCGCGGCGCCTGCAGCCGCAAACGCGGCACCTTTTAGGAATTCCCGGCGTTTCATTCTTTCGGCTTCTTTTTCTTGGGAGAATGGTTCCACAGGCCGTATATTTCGCTTACGTTGCCGGCGGTTATGAAGTGGTCGAGATTTTCGTTCTTTATGAACGCGAGCACGGCTGCGAACTCATCCTTTGAAAGCAGCGCCTGGACTTCTACGTGAGGATTGCCGGAATAACCGCCCTTTACCTGATAGAGGCTGCATCCGCGGTGAAGGGTGCTCACGATGTAATCGCGTATTCGGTCGTACTGCTCGGAAATGATGCAGATGCGTTTTTTCTGGTTGATGCTCGCCATGAAGTAATCCACCACCACACCATTGACCCATGTGCCTACAAGACCTATGATGACAAGATGGAAGGGGTTGATAAAGAAAGCGGTGGAGCAGATAATAGCACCGCCTATCGTAACGCTCAGGCCAAGGTCCACATGGGTGTATTTGTTGATTATCTTGGCTATGATGTCCAGGCCTCCGGTAGAAGCGTTGATATTGAAGAGGATGGCCTGCGATATGCTTAGCATCAGAACGAAACAGATGAGGTCGAGGAGCGGGTCGCCCATTACCGAAGTGGTGTTGGCAGTGTTGATGGGAACATCGCTGGCAAGCCGCATGGCGGCGAGCTTGCTTGCAGGAAGGATACGCTCCCATACCTCGATTAGCGGACCGAGGATAAGCGCGGTGTAAACCGTCTTCGCCCCGAATTCGGAGCCTATCAGTATCCACGCCAGAACCAGCAGCACGGCATTTATAATGAACACCATTACCGACACCTTGACGGGCAGTATCTGCGACAGAACAATTGACAGACCCGATATGGATCCTATCACCAGACGGCTCGGCACCATGAAATAATTGACTGCGGCTGCACCGAAGAACATGCCGACTGTCATGATTATGAGCTCCTTCCAGAATTTCCAGGTTCCAAGGACCGATAAAACATTGTTCATAGTTTCAGTGTAATTTTTTTTGGATTTGTCTGCTAATTTACAAATTATTTTCATACCTTTGCCGTCCGAAATAAAAAGGAGGTGATTTAAAAGCATGATTATCGTACCCATCAAAGACGGCGACAACATTGAACGCGCACTGAAGCGCTTCAAGCGTAAATTCGAGAAGACCGGCGCAGTGCGTGAGCTCCGCGCCCGCAAAAACTTCGAGAAGCCTTCCGTGAAGAAGAGAATGGCCAAGGAAAAAGCCATCTACGTACAGCACCTCCGCGTCCTCGAAGGAGAATAATCCAAAAGGCCGTATGCTATGAACCGCAGCCCGCAAGGGTTGCGATTTTTTTTGCTCTTTTCTAGGGAATACGGTAATGATGCAAAAAAAACAGTTGGTGAATGGTCTCCCTTATGAAGCCGTTTTCTTTTTCCCTTTTTCTGCATTAAAGTGCAGGTACCATTTAACGAAGTTTTTATGATGTTCTACCGAGAGTCCCCTATGAACCCCAATGTTGTCTTTCAGGTGTCCGAAGAAGGACTCGAGACCATTCGTTGTTTTCGGCACATTAGGGTGATCAATGAACTTGAACATATCCGGTAATGCATGCCAGATATGGTAATATGATTTCTGTCCGGTGGTCGGCGAGATTGTTTTCTCTTTCAAGAAGTCAGAGTATTCCTCATACCAGACGTCTCAGCTCAATCCCGGCGGCTGTCTTGGGATGTTGTGTTATCCAGCCAAGGCATTCCCTCTCGATGTGTGCTAAGCATATCTCACGGCTCTAATGATGTCTGGCCCACCGTCCGAGGTTACACTTTCTATTCTTATGCCCATCCTTCTTAATTCTCTATCCGGATGGGCCGACATCGATACGATTATCACTGATTCCGAACTCTCCCCTGCCGTTTGCTCATCCTTGGAATCGCTGGGGGTTAAGGTGCTTATTGCATAAATTTTGTATTTTTGTCTATCATGAAAAAGATTCTCGTCATTATCGCGTTCCTTGCCCTCGGGCTCACAGCCTCCGGTCAGGACAGGCAGTGGACTGAGGCATCGTCCCTCACTCTCATCGGAAAACTATTCCCCGACACCCCCAACCCGTACCACCGTATCGACACGGTGCGCTTCAAAGGCTTCACCCCCAAGGAGAACGCCCAGGTGAGGATGTCTTCGGGTTTGGCCGTGTGCTTCGTCACAGACTCCCCCTACATCTATGTCAAGACGGACTACGCCAATCCCGCCAACGGCGTGAACATAACCGGCAACTCTTCCAGAGGATATGACCTCTATATAAAGAAGGACGGAGAGTGGCTCTGGGCCGGCTGCTCCGGACCGGCCTGGAACAGGCTCGACAGCGAGGTGCGCATCGTGGCAAACATGGAAAGAATTGAGCACGAGTGCCTCATGTACCTTCCAACCTTCAGCGAAGAGAACTCCATACTCATAGGTACGGCTCCCGGTAGCAGCATCCGCGCCGCCGAGCCCCCCTTCCGCCACAGGGTGGGCCTGTTCGGATCGTCCTACATGCACGGAGCCTCAACCTCCCGCAGCGGCATGGCGGTGCCGGCCCAGCTCACCCGCATGACCGGCATACAGATACTCAGCATTGCGTGCAGCGGCAACAGCAAGCTTCAACCCTATTATGCCGACGCCCTCCGCGAGGCCGACGTGGACGCCTACATCTTCGACAGCTTTTCCAATCCAGACGCAAAGATGATAGAGGAGCGTCTCTTCCCCTACATCGAAAAGATTCGCGAAAAGAAGCCCGACACTCCGATTATCTTCATCAGCAGCATCTGGCGCGAGCGCAACAACTTCGACACCAAATCCTACGAGAGCGAAATGGCCAAGATGCACGTGGCCGACAGCCTCATGAAGATTGCCTGCAAGAAGTACAACGACGTATATTTCGTGAAGTCCGACGCCTCCACCCCCGGCCACAACCACCAGGTTGACGGCGTGCACCCCGACGACTACAGCTATGAGCTGTGGGCCAAGTCCATCCGCAAGCCCATAGTGAAGATACTCAGGAAATACGGAATTTATTCCCAGTAGTCCGGGTCCGGGTCCATGTCCTCGATATCTCCGGGGAGATGATTGTCTCCTGTATCCACCGGAGCCGCTCCCGTTCCGTCCTTGATACAGCGCACCGGGACGCCGAAGGAACGCACTGCTACGTTTGTCGTCATTTCACACGAGCCGTCGCGTGTAAGCTTCAGCGCGGCGTAGCGTCTGTGATGTTTT
>CADBSV010000068.1 GCA_902797435.1 uncultured Bacteroidia bacterium | reverse complement strand
CAAAAGAGCGGGTCAGTAGCATTTTCGCCCGAAAACGCTACCAACCCTTTTCGTAAGGGAGTCCAGCTACCGGCAGGACTTCGTCAGCTTCGCTCACTGCAGCCCGCCCGAAGGGCGGCTGTCTCCGACGCCAAAATCCCAAAAAAGAGGCCGGCTAAAAAGTGATTTCCAGCCGGCCTGCGATATAATCAGTAATTCCTTGACTTTATCCAGTTTAGCACCATAGGATAGGTCTCCTCTTTGAAGCGGTAGCGGTCGCGCATCCAGAAGCCGTGGCCGCCCTGGGGATACATGTGCAGCTGCGCCTGGGCGCCCACTGAAACCATCGCCTCATAAAAGTCCTTTACCTGGGCGACAGGAACGGTTTTGTCGTCTTCGCACGCCAATATCATCACGGGCGGCATGTCGGAGCGGACATTATTGGAAGATGTCCAGAGAGGTCCGTCTTGTTCGAGCCTTTCGCCAAGCAGCATCCTGTGGGTGCGGGCATTGCTGTATGCCGATGATATCACCGGGTAAACCAGCACTCCGAAATCGGGACGCGTTTCGGCGGAAGTGTACTTTGTGAGGAGGGTGGATGTAAAATGCCCGCCGGCGGAAAAACCGATGACGCCGATGCGGTGCGGATCGATGCCGAATTCCGCTGCACGGCTCCTCAGAAGCCTCATCGCGGCCTCACCGTCTTCGAGAGTCACTTCAGGATGTCCTTCGGGCAGACGATACTTGAGAATGAAGGCGGTGACTCCGTTACGCTTGAGCCATTCGGCAGTCTTGAAGCCCTCGAAGGTTATGCAGTTTTTCTCGTAACCACCACCGGGGACTATGAGCATGGCCGCCCCGCAGGGCTTTTCGGGCCTGTAAACCAGCAGCTCCGGCTTGATTTTACCCCAGATATATCCTTTGGCGTCTATCTCTTCAGCTACCGGGAGGTCCCTGCCGGGATAGAGTTCTATGCGCTCGTCGTAATCTGTCATGGTGTTCTTGATGAGATAGAAATGTCCGTCTTCGGCTCCCACGACCAGGTCGCAGATGCCGTCATTGTTCCAGTCCACCGCAGTGGGACAGGTAGTGTGCCCTTCGAGTCGGGTGGAAGAGAGAGGACCCTCGTAGGTCAGCGGATAAAGTCCTTTGCGCGCCTTACCCCCGCGGAACAGAACCGCTCCGTAACGCCCGTCAACTATGAGGTCGAGGAAACCGTCCTTGTCCCAGTCGGCGAAGCATATCTTGCGGCGGCCCGACTGCCCGGCTTCGAGACCGTTGAGCCGGAGAAGTCCTGCCGTCTTGTCCACGATGCCCTTGCGGTTGTCGTAGAGGCTTCCGTTGGTGCAGGTGAAAATGCGTTTTCCGGGGCAGAGACTTCCATCTTCCTTGCGCTCGAAATAGGAAAGGTACCCTTCGTGGTCGAGGACTATGAGGTCGCATCTGCCGTCCTTGTTCCAGTCGATCGCTACCGGAGTGGTGCGCCACTGGGTAGCGAGCGTTCCGGGAGCGGGATTCCACCAGTTCCACGCAGGCTTGGGAGCCGTACCCTCCCAGGCCACGCCTACAGGCTGCGGAGCCGCCAGTTTGAGGCCGCCGAGGCCGCGGAGCCATTCTATCTTTCCCCAGATGGAGTTGATGATGATATCTGGCCTGCCGTCGCCGTCCCAGTCGGCCACGGAAAGCACCGTGTATCCCCATTTGCGCTCGGCCGGGCCCTGTATGGAACCGTTCTCGCCGGCCATGATGCGGAAGGGCTTGCCCTTTACCGTAAAGAGAGCCGGAGCAGCCCACTTCTGTCCGCCTCCGAGGTTCTTTATAAAAGCTATTTCTCCTGCGGAGTTGCCGGCGATGAGGTCCTGCTGCCCGTCACCGTCCCAGTCGAAACTGCAAGGGGTTGAAAGGGCGCCGAACTTCACCAAATCGGCCTTCTGCATAAAATGAACAGGATTCTCGAAAAGGGGCATCCCCTTACGCACCTTGCCGGTATTGCGTACAAGGCAGACAGTTCCGTCCTCGTCGGAGACCAGAAGGTCGGTGCGGCCGTCGCCATCGAAATCGAAGGGCACCGGAACTATCATCTCCACATGGAAACGGATGTCTCCGGAGGAGTTGCGAAGCTGCCTTCCCTCCGCAAGGACACCGTTCCCCTTGTTCTCGTACCAGGTGAGCGCGTCCACGAACTCTCCGCAGATGATGTCGAGGTCGCCGTCGCCGTCAAAATCGGCCACGCAGGGACAGGGAGCGCCGAAGGTGTCGATGTCCTTCCCCGCTGCCTGAATGCGTCCGCGGTTGATATACTTCCCGTCCACATTCTCAAGCAGGTACACGTAACCGTGCAGCGGACCGTTCTGCCACACCCCTTCGGAGCTGAAGGCATTGTCCCAGCCGTAATCGTCCCAGGTATCGATGCCCACGATGATGTCGGCATCGCCGTCGCCGTCCCAGTCGGCATAGTTCCACATGTTCGAACGGCTCTTTTTCCATCCTTCGCCGAGAATGTCCCCTTCATAGGAGATGGTGCGAGGCTTGTCAAGGAAACTGCCGAAAAAGTCCTCGTACTCCGTATCCTTTGCCAGCACATGGGGTTTGCCATCGAAATACGACACGCGGATATTGTTAGGAGCCTTCTCACTCACCTTCACAGCCTTGTCGAAGAGAGGCTTGGAGTTGCTGCCTATGTTCCTGAAATAATAGATTCCCTTATATGGGGTATCCGGGCACGAGACCAGAAGGTCGTTTACTCCGTCGGAGTCATAATCTGCCGGAAGGGGAATCCCCCAGAGGCCTACGCCGAGCGGCACCTGAAGGTCCTCCTGACCATATTGCAGAGGAGTAGCTGCGGGCATGCCCTTCTGGGCAGAAAGCGCCTGCCACGAAAGGACAAGCAGGATAGCTGTGAGTATTCTTTTCATGATTTACTTGTTTTTG
>CADBSV010000067.1 GCA_902797435.1 uncultured Bacteroidia bacterium | reverse complement strand
TTACAATGATTTCAGCTCCTTGCCTGTAGAAAATGCTGATCATTCCGCTTCCTGTTTTTGTCCCGGCACACCTGTGCGTCGGAAGGGGGTTAATAGTACGGGTTAGCTGACGTCACGGAGAAGTCAGCGCGCAAAAGTAAAAATAATTTCTGAAAAAAAGCCCAGCCTGAAAGAATTATGAATAATTTTGGAGTAAATTTGCATTAATTATGAACGAGTATCCTTCAAAGGTCCTGCAGGAGGCCGTCGAGGCCATAAGTTCCCTTCCCGGGGTAGGAGCCCGCAGCGCGTTGCGCCTCGCCCTGCACCTGCTTCACCAGCCGAAGGAGAACGTGCGCCATTTTGCGGACGCCGTCTCGGGCCTTGCCGACAATATCCATTACTGCAACACCTGCAGCATGGTTTCCGACGGGGAGCAGTGCAGCATCTGCGCCGATTCGTCCCGCGACCACGGGCAGATCTGCGTGGTGGAGAGCGTTCGCGACGTACTCAGCATCGAGGCTACGGGGCAGTACAGGGGCGTTTACCATGTGCTGGGGGGCATCATCTCACCGATCGACGGAATAGGACCGTCCGACCTTACCATCACCCGCCTGGTAGAAAGGGTAAGGGAGGCGGAAGGGAATCTGGAGGTAATCCTCGCCCTCAGCGGCGACGTGGAAGGCGAGACCACATCCTTTTACATTTACCGGCAGATAGAGGCTCTGGGGCCGAAGGTGTCAACCCTTGCCCGAGGCCTCGGATTCGGGGACGACCTTGAATATGCCGATTCCCTTACGCTGGGACGTTCGATAGTTAACCGTCAGCCATTCAAAGTATGAGCATCTGGGCTGCATTGCTGCTGTCTGTCAGCTTGTGCGCAGACTGTTTTGCCGTCGCTGTATGTTCCGGGGTTACGATGCGAAGACGCGGCACCGCCGCGGTGCTCTGCGCCGCCCTTGTGTTCTCGGCCGTACACATCTGTTTCCTTTCCGCCGGCTGGCTTATGGGGAGCCTGATTCTGGGGATGGTTGGACGTCTTGCCCGCTGGATAGGGTTCGGTCTTCTGCTGTATGTCGGGGCCGTGATGCTTTACGAGGGCATATGCGGAAAAGAGGAGGTAAAGCTCCTGGACAGCCCGCTCCATATATTGATTACTGCCGTGGCCACAAGTATCGACGCCCTTGCCGCAGGGGCGGCGCAGTCGATGGAAGGCGCCCCGTTCTCGGGCATGATTCCTCTGGTAGCGACCCTTTTCGTCGTTACGATGATAACGGTATCCGCAGGAATCACCGGCGGGAAGGTCCTTGGAAAAAACTCAGGCCGCCATGCAGAAATTGCCGGCGGCCTCGTACTTATAGCAATCGGGGTGTCTTTCCTCTTTTAATTCACGTAGTGCCCCTTGCGGTTCCAGTTCCATAGCCCTATGATACTGGAAATGATGCATAGGATGAACTGGATTACGAACCACTTGTTTTCGAGGTTTACGTTCATCCAGATGGCGAATATGTCCGCCACGATCCACATCCACCACTGCTGGATGTAGGAACGGGTGAGCCACCATGTGCCCACGATGCTGAGGCTGGTTGTTATGGCGTCAAGCGCCGGGTTTGGGTCTCCGAGGGCCCTCAGCAGGAAGAAAAGCGCGGGGGTTGCGGCAGCCACGCCCACGGCGCTCCAAGTAAGGACATTCGCGGGCAGTTTGTGCAGCACTATCTTGCCGTCGTCCACGGCTATGCCGCTGTCGCGTCTCCATCTTACGATTCCCACGAAACCCATGACGACATAGTAGATGTTCAGGGCTGCAAAGGCCCAGGTGGCGCTGTTGAAGAAATTGAGGGCGGCACAGATGCAGCTGGGGATGTAGAAGTACCACATGAACCGGCTGTGCAGCACCTGGAGCACCAGATAGATGACGAAGGTGGAAGTGGCTATTATTTCGAGTATTTCGGCCGTTTGTGCCGGAAGGAACGTAAGTATCATATTCTCAAAATTTTCGGTTGCAAATATAGAAATAATTTCTAACTTTGCAGGCTTTTAAGACCGGCCAGTCCGGCCGGGCGCAATACATAATGTTAAACTACTAATTTGTTTTTACTTACAATTATGGCAGAAAACGAAGAAATCAAAAAGGTACGCCTGAACGCATCCGTTGCTCCCCAGGATTTTGACTGGGACGCTTTCGAAGGCGGAGAGGTCAAGGGCGAAGACCGCAAAAAAAGCGAGGAGGCTTACGCAGCCACCCTTTCCAAGATTGTTGAAGGCGAAGTTGTCGAAGGTGAAGTTACCGCAGTCGGCAAGCGCGAAGTCACCGTTACCATCGGTGGCAAGAGCGAGGGCGTCATCTCCAACACTGAATTCCGCTACAATCCGGACCTCAAGCCCGGTGACAAGGTGGAAGTTTACGTAGAAAACGCGGAAGACAAGAAGGGCCAGCTGGTCCTCAGTCACCGCAAGGCCCGCGCTCTCAAGAGCTGGGACCGCGTGAACGAAGCTTACGAAAAGGACGAAATCGTAAAGGGTTTCGTGAAGACCCGCACGAAGGGCGGCATGATTGTCGATGTATTCGGCATCGAGGCTTTCCTTCCCGGCAGCCAGATCGACATCAAGCCTATCCGCGACTATGATCAGTTCGTGGGCCAGACCATTGATTTCAAGATCGTCAAGATAAATCAGGAATTCCGCAACGTGGTTGTCTCCCACAAGGCCCTTCTTGAGGCTGAGCAGGAGGCCAAGAGGTCAGAACTCATCTCCAAGCTCGAGAAGGGTCAGGTCCTCGAAGGCGTGGTCAAGAACATCACCGGTTATGGCGTGTTCGTGGACCTCGGCGGCGTTGACGGTCTCATCCACATTACCGACCTCTCATGGGGCCGCGTGAACCATCCCGAAGAGATCGTCTCCCTCGACGAGAAGATCAAGGTCGTGGTTCTCGACTTCAATTCCGAGCAGAAGCGTATCGCCCTCGGTCTCAAGCAGCTTGCCCCGCATCCCTGGGACAATCTCGATCCTAACCTCAAGGCCGGCGACAAGGTCAAGGGTAAGGTTATCCTCATCGCCGACTACGGTGCATTCATCGAAATCGAACCCGGTGTCGAGGGTCTCGTCCATGTGAGCGAGATGTCATGGAGCCCCAGGCTTCACTCCGCACAGGAATTCCTCAAGGTGGGTGACGAGGTTGAGGCCCAGATCCTGAGCATCGACCGCGAGAACCGCAAGATGAGCCTCGGTCTCAAGCAGCTCCAGGAAAATCCCTGGGAGAACATCGCAGCCAAGTATCCTGTCGGCAGTTCCCACAAGGCAACTGTACGCAATATCACCAACTTCGGTGTGTTCGCAGAGCTTGAAGACGGCGTTGAGGGTCTCGTTCACATCAGCGACCTCAGCTGGAACAAGATCAAGCATCCGTCGGAGGTAGTCGCCGTCGGTGACGTTATCGACGTTCAGATTCTCGACCTCGATGAGGCCGGCCACAAGCTCAGCCTCGGCCACAAGCAGCTTACTCCCAACCCGTGGGATGCCATCGAGGCTCAGTTCCCCGTCGGCAGCACCGTAGAGGGCACCATTACCTCCACCACCGACAAGGGTGCAAACATCGACCTCGGCAGCGAGGTTCCGGGATTTGCATTCAGCCGTGAGCTCGTCAAGGAAGACGGCAAGACTGCGGTTGTAGGTGAAAAGCTCGCGTTCAAGGTCGTCGAGCTCCGCCGCAGCACACGCCGCGTTCTCCTCAGCCACCTCCGCACCTATCAGGAGGTCAAGGAGAAGGCAGTCGCCGCCGAGACCGAGAACACCAAGAAGGCAGTCAAGAGGGTCAATGCCGGTATCGAGAAGACCACTCTCGGTGACATTGACGCACTCGCAGCCCTCAAGGACAAGCTCGAGGCAGAGGAGAAGTAATGTCTCCAATATCTGTGACAATGCTGGGTACGGCTTCTGCCGTACCCTTCTCAGACAGAAACCCAAGCGCCCAGGCACTTTCAGTGCACGGGCGCTTGTACCTTTTGGACTGTGGCGAAGGCACGCAGCAGCGCATCCGCCAAGAGCATCTTTCCTTCGTAAAGATTCAAGCGGTATTCATCTCCCATACTCACGGCGACCACATATTCGGTCTCTATGGCCTGCTGAGCACCATGTCGCTGTATCACAGGACCGAACCCCTGCAGATAGTGGGGCCGGAAGGGCTCGGCGCAATACTGGATTTTTTTAAGGCTGAGTTCGGAGACGGCCTCAGTTATGAGCTGCAGTTCACTCCGGTCTCTGCGGAGTCGCCGCAGGAGGTCTATTCGGACGATTATATCCGCGTACAGGCTTTCCCTCTTCGGCACGGAGTGCCATGCTTTGGCTATCGCATCGAAGAAGTGGTGGGACAGCAGCGGAATCCTTGGAAACCAAGAAGTTACGCTTATTGCTCGGATACGGCTCCTTTCCCGGAGCTTGCAACGTGGGTGGCGGGGGTCGACCTTCTCTACCATGAGGCTACCTACACCAGCCAGTATGCCGACAAAGCGAAGCAGTATCTGCATTCGACAACGCTGGATGCCGCCTCCTGCGCTCTTCGGGCCGGAGCCGGACGCCTTATCGTCGGTCACTATTCCTCAAGGGTGAAGGATATTTCGGTTTTCGAGGCGGAAAGTCGTACGATTTTTGCAGATACCACTGCGGCAAACGATGGTGACATCTTCGAAATCACAAGATAAATGAAGAACAGGATAATATTATTCTTTGCAGTCTTTCTGGGCATCTGTGCAGTGGCAGCCGACGACACTCCGCAGGAAAGGTACATTGCCAGGTATTCCGGGATCGCCGTAAGCGAAATGAAGCGGACGGGCGTGCCTGCCAGCATAACCCTTGCACAAGGCATGCTCGAAAGCCGTTACGGGTTGTCTTCCATGGCTACCGATGGCAACAATCACTTCGGTATCAAGTGCCATAACGACTGGAAGGGAAAGCGCATGTACTACGATGACGATGCCCGCGGAGAGTGTTTCCGGGTGTATCGCAGCGCAGAGGAATCTTTCCGCGACCACTCCGATTTCCTCCGCTACTGGGACCGTTACAAGTTTCTGTTCGAATTGAAGCCCACCGACTATAAGGGATGGGCGAAAGGGCTCAAGAAGGCCGGTTATGCAACCGATCCGGCTTATGCGACCAAACTCATCAAGATAATAGAAGACTACCGCCTCTACCGTTTCGATACCGGTTCTGCCGGGGAAGTGGTTGAGGTCCCGCAGGCCCCGCTGCGCCTCGAAAAGGCCAGCGTGCAAAAGCTTGCCGCTTCAGAAAGCTACACATTCAGCCTGTCGCGTCCCATGTTTAAAAGGAACGGCGTGCGTTTCGTCTATTCGCAGCCGGGCGAGACATGGGAAAGCATAGCTGCATCGTACAACCTTTTCCTTAAGGAAATACTTCGTTTCAACGACCTTTCCGAAGCTTCCGCCCTTCCGCAGGGGACGGTGGTGTATCTTCAGAAAAAGAAACGCCAGGCTGCTCCTGGAATGGAGATGTATGTTTTCTCGGAAGGGGAGAACCTGCGGGACGTGTGCCAGAGGTTCGCCGTTCAGAAAGCTAAGATTTTGAAACTCAACGGTCTGTCTTCGGACTACGTTCCTCAGGAAGGCGACCGCATTATCCTTCGTAAGGTAAGATGAAAAAGATAGCAATGGTTCTTGCCGCGGCTGCGGCAATTGCGCTCGCTCTTATACTGGGCCTCCGCTGGCTGGGGGACAATAAACTCGGGAACCTTTCCGAAACCGTGGAAATCTATGTCCATCCCGGAACTACCGCAAAAGAGGTGCTTGCAGAACTCTCTCCGAAGGTTCGCAGGCCTATGAGCCTTGCCAGAATGTTCCGGGCCAAGCAGGTGGCGGTATATCTTAAACCCGGGCACTACCGCTTCGGGCCAGACGCAAGCAGCGTTTTCATCGCCCGTTCCCTGAACAACGGCTGGCAGGCGCCTGTGAACCTTACGCTTTCCGGGTCGCTGAGACTCAAGGGCGAAATAGCCCGCAAGATATCATCCCAGATGCTGCTGGATTCCGCAACGGTGGCATCGGCCCTTGACGACAAGGTGCTGCTGGGCAAATACGGTTTCACTCCCTCCACGGTATTCGCACTGTTTGTGCCGGACACCTACCAGATACTCTGGACCGCCTCGATGGAGGATATCCTCGACAGGCAGAAAGCAGCCTGGGACGCATTCTGGACTCCGGAGAACGATGCCAAGGCAAAGAAGCTCGGACTCTCCCGCATGGACGTGTCGATACTTGCTTCAATAGTGAAGGGGGAGAGCAACTACAAACCCGACTATGCCAAGCTTGCAGGAGTCTATGTGAACCGTCTTCGCAAGAAGATGAGGCTTCAGAGCTGCCCCACCGTGGCCTTCGTGTTCGACTACAAGAAGAACCGAATCCTGAATGCCGATCTTCGCGTGGATTCGCCTTACAACACCTACACGCATGACGGCCTGCCCCCGGGACCGATCTCCGTTCCCGACAGGGCCTATCTCGAAGCTGTCCTTAATCCTTCTACATCGCAAGGGTACCTTTATTTCTGCGCTTCACCGTCCTTCGACGGCACCCACCGTTTTGCCCGTACCTTCGCGGAACATTCCGCCAACGCCCGAGAGTATCAGAGGGCGCTGGATGCGAGGAAGAAGTAAAAGGGAGTCGCTATGGGAACAGGCAAATGGATAGCGGGAATTCTCGGATGGGTCGCGTTCGGTCCTATCGGGGCACTGCTTGGTTACCTGGCCGGTTCGATATGGGACAATGCTTCGGCTGCGGCAAGGCGCCTCTCAGGAGAAGGCTCTGGTCAGACCGGGTATCGGACCTATGGTCAGCGCAGCTTCAATGCCGGACAGCAGCGCAGCAGTTTCCTTGTATCCCTGCTGGTGTTGGCCTCGGCCGTCATCAAGGCGGATGGCAAAACTCACCCCGGCGAGATTGCCGCAGTGCGCGATTTCGTGAGGCGTAATTTTGGTGAAGGGGCGGTAGCCGATGCCGAAAGGATACTCGAGAGGCTTGATTCCCAGAATGTGAACATTTACGAAGTGGGGCCGCAGATAGCGCGCTACATGAACTATTCGCAGCGTCTGCAGCTTTTCCACTTCCTGGTACAGATCGCTGCCGCCGACGGTATTTTCGACAGGAGCGAGAAGTCGGTGCTGGAGGCAATCGCCGGCACCATAGGCCTGTCGGCCTCGGATGCGGCATCCGTGATAGCAATGTTCTACAAGGACATCGATTCAGCCTATTCCGTGCTTGAAATCAGCCCTTCCGCGACAAATGACGAGTTGCGGGCGGCATACCGTCGCATGGCAATGAAGAACCATCCCGACAAGGTTGCTACGCTCGGTCCCGAAGTGCAGAAGGCAGCGGAGGAGAAATTCCGCAAGATTCAGGAGGCCTACGAGACCATAAAGAAGGATCGGGGACTCAACTGATTAAAGAATTCTCATGGCGATATGTGCGCATGCCTCGGCGTCGGCGAGTGCATGATGATGGTTCGTGAGGTCGTACCCGCAGGCGGCGGCCACCGTCTGGAGCTGGTGGTTGGGAAGGGAATATCCGAAGTGTTCCCGTGAT
>CADBSV010000066.1 GCA_902797435.1 uncultured Bacteroidia bacterium | reverse complement strand
TGCGGGTGTGTTGAAATGGTAGACAAGCCAGACTTAGGATCTGGTGCCGCAAGGCGTGAGAGTTCGAGTCTCTCCACCCGCACGGAACTCAGGCGCTCCCTTTCGGAAGCTCCCTTTCGGAAAAGGTTGGTAGCGTTTTTATGCGAAAATGCGACTAACCCGGACTTTTGAATGGGGGTTAGTCGCAAAAAGGCTTAAAACTGAAACTCACCGGTAAAGATAACATTTGTCGCGGAGCAAAAAGTGAGATTATATTTGGATAATTAAAACGATTTAGCTAAATTGCGGCGTCAACACTGTAACTATGGCCCGCAACCAGATAACTATAAAGGACATAGCACGCGAAGCAGGAGTCTCTACAGCGCTTGTTTCGTTCGTCATGAGCAACGCCACGGCAGGGGAGCCCCTTTACCGTGTCAACAGCGAGACCAGCAAGCGTGTCCTTGAGGTTGCGGAGCGTCTTCGTTACAAGCCGAACAGCTCGGCCCGGGCGCTTCGTTCGGGCAAAACCGGTACAATCGGCGTCGTGCTTTCGGACATCTCCAACCCTTTCTTTTCCGAAATAGCCCGTTATCTTGAGGATCAGGCATACGGCTACGACTACAATGTGATTTTTGCCAGCACCGACGAGGATCCCGAAAAGTTCCGCCGGGTTGTGAGCGTGCTCATGAACAAAGGGGTTGACGGGCTCATTCTCGTTCCCTGCGGAGGAACCGAAGACACCATCCGCGAGCTTGTATCGAGCGGAGTCAACATCGTTCTGCTCGACCGTACCGTGCCGGGGCTGGATGTGAGCAGCGTGGTTCTCGACAACCGCGATGCCGCGAAATGCATTACGGAAAAGCTTATTTCGCGCGGGGCTGTGCGCATCGACATGGTTTCGTATTCGATGAACATCTCCAACACCCGCGACCGCGAACAGGGCTATCTCGATGCCATGGCAGCCGCCGGGCTTTCGGGATATACCCACATCGAAAGAATTGCACACAACAGTTACGGTGGCATCTCGCAGTATGTGAGTGAGGCAAAAGACAGGGGAGTGAATGCTTTCATGATAGCCACCAATACCCTGTCGCTGCTGGTGATTTCCGAGATTTACAAACAGGGCTTCCGCATCCCGGACGACTTCATGATTGCCTGTTTCGACCGCAACCCTCTCTACGACATCTACGGTTCGGGAATAGTGTATGTGCGTCAGCCGGTAGATGCCTTCGCTTCCAAGGCCATGGAACTTGTGATGTCTCATGTTTCGGCAAAGCCGGGGAAGAAACGTCCGGAGGAGCAGATTGTCCTTTCTCCGGAAATAACGGGATAAACAAACTGAATACGTTAGCGTAAATTATTTATAACCAATAGTTAAAACGATTTAACAAATGAATAAGATCCAAGGCATTGTACCCCCGATGGTGACACCCCTCCTCGATGCGAAAACACTCGATGAAAAGGGTGCCGAAAGAATTGTGGCCCGAATGATTGATGCAGGCGTGGCCGGTATTTTCGTTCTCGGAACCACGGGAGAGAGCCAGAGCCTTCCGATGAGGCTGCGCTTCGATTTCGTTTCCCTCGTGGCCAAATGCATAGCGGGCAGGGTGCCGCTCCTTGTGGGAGTCACCGAAACGTCCCTGGAGGACAGCCTCGCCCTTGCGGAACATGCGCGCAGTTGCGGCGCCGCCGCAGTCGTAGCGGCAGCTCCTTACTATTTCCCCGCGAACCAGAAGGAACTCATCGACTGGTACACCTCCCTTGCCGATGCCTGCCCGCTTCCGGTTTTCCTTTACAACATGCCCTCCAAGGTAAAGGTTTTCCTTAACGTTTCCACCGTGGTGGCGCTCTCGAAGCATCCCAACATAGTCGGCGTAAAGGATTCTTCGGGCAACCAGAGCTATTTCCAGAGCCTGCTCTACCATTTTGCCGGGACGGATTTCGCCGTGTATATGGGGCCGGAAGAGCAGATGATAGCGGCGGTCCTGTGTGGCGGAGACGGCGGAGTGAGCGGCGGAGCCAACCTCTTCCCGGAACTTTTCGTGAAGGCATACAAGGCTGCTGCCGCAGGAGATGTCCAGGAAGCGCGCCGCCTGCAGAAGCGGATAATGCACCTTTCCGACAGCCTGTACGGCCTGGAGCCAGGCTCGGACGCCAGCTTCGTAAAGGCCATAAAATGCTCCCTCGAGCTCAAGGGGATCGCCTCCGGGTATCTGCCCCTTCCTTACAAGGCCTTCGAAGGGGAGCAGGTGAAGAAGGTGAAAGAAGTTCTCGAAACCCTTAAAGACTACAGATAATGGAACTTACCTGGTTAGACTATCTGGTGTTTTTCGTCTTTGTGGGCGGAGTCGCCCTTTTCGGCTGCAGTTTTTTCAAAAACAGCCGCAAGGGTACCGAAGCCTTTACCAAGGCGAACGGCGCCATTCCTACCTGGGTGGTGGGGATGTCGATATTCGCCACGTTCGTGAGCAGCATCTCCTTCCTCGGTCTTCCCGGAGGAGCCTATGCCGGCAACTGGAACCAGCTCATATTCAGCTTCACCATTCCCATCGCCACATGGCTTGCCGCTAAGATATTCATCCCCCTCTACCGCGGAATCGGCAGCGTTTCGGCCTATCAGTTCCTTGAGGACAAATACGGATACTGGGCGCGCTTCTATGTGGCCGTCTGCTATCTGCTCACGCAGGTGTGCCGCGTGGGAAGCATACTTCTGCTCCTGGCCATTCCCATCAATACCATGTTCGGTTGGGACATCGGCACCATCATCATCGTAACCGGGGCGCTCACCCTCATCTACGCCGTCCTTGGCGGCATTTCCGCCGTGGTCTGGACCGATGCCATCCAGGGCATCATCCTCATCGCGGGCGCCGTGGTCTGTGCCCTCATCCTCACCTTCGGAATGCCGGAGGGGCCCGGCCAGCTTTTCAGCATTGCCGCCGCAGACGGCAAATTCAGTCTCGGCAGCCTCAGCGCTACGCTCACCGAACCCACCGTATGGGTGGTGCTCATATACGGCATCTTCATCAATCTGCAGAATTACGGCATCGACCAGAACTACGTGCAGCGCTACATGACCGCAAAGAGCACCGGGGAGGCCGTAAAGGCGACCTTGTTCGGAGGCCTTCTGTACATCCCCGTTTCGATGGTGTTCGTGTACATAGGCACGGCTCTCTATTCCTATTATACGGCGCAGCCGGATCTGCTGCCAGCGGGAATAGCCGGCGACAAGGTGTTCCCGTATTTCATCGTCCATGGCCTTCCCACCGGCCTTACCGGCCTGGTGATAGCGTCTCTATTCTCGGCCGGAATGAGCACCGTGGCCACCAGCATCAACTCTTCGGCCACCATTGTCTTCACCGATTTCTACAAGAAGATGCGTCCCTCCTCCGACGGAAAGAAGGCTCACATGACGGTGCTTTATACCGCATCCGCAGTTGTGGGCGTGCTGGGCATACTGATCGGCCTTGCGATGATGAAGATTGACGGAGTGCTCGACGCATGGTGGAAACTCTCCTCAATATTCAGCGGCGGCATGCTCGGACTGTTCCTCCTGGCGCTGGTATGCCGCAAGCCAAACCGAACCGGCGCGATTATCGGCGTCGCCCTCGGACTGTGCGTCATCGCATACATGAGCCTGCCCATATTCGGCAGCCCCATCCATACCTATCTTACAATAGTGTTCGGGACCACCACCATTTTCCTGGTAGGATTCCTCGTTACAAAACTTTTCAAAAAGCATGAATAAGAAACCAAGAATACTGGTAGTCGGCAGTTTTATGATGGACCTTGTGGCTTCGGCCGACAGGGCTCCTGAACTGGGAGAAACTGTAATCGGTTCGAGCTTCCGCACCGCTCCCGGCGGGAAGGGAGCCAATCAGGCGGTGCAGGCTGCCCGTCTTGGTGCCCAGACATATATGGCCGGCAGTGTCGGCAACGACTCCTTTGGGAAGGAAATGCTCGCTGCGCTGAATTCATCGGGTGTTGATACAAGTCACGTGAAAATCAGCAGCGGGCTTCCTTCCGGAGTCGGTCATATAGAAATCCAGACCGGAGCCTCCGGAGTGCAGAACCGCATAATCGTGGTTCCAGGAGCCAATTTCGACCTGCTTCCCGAAGACCTTTCGTGGCTCGAGGACGAAGTGTCCTCGTACGATATGGTGATAATGCAGCTTGAGCTCAGGATGGACACCATAGAATATGTTGCGCGCCTCTCTCACGATGCGGGAGTTCCCGTGATGCTGAATCCGGCCCCTGCGGCCCCGCTTTCAGACGCCCTGCTCTCGTGCGTTACATTCCTTTCGCCCAACGAAACGGAGGCCGGGCTCCTTTCCGGAGTGCAGACGGATTCCGAAGGGCGCCTTTCAGATGAGGCCCTTCAGGAGGCGGCCGCAGCTCTTATGGGCAAGGGTGCCGCAAATGTGATAATAACCCTTGGCGACAGGGGAGCGGCTGTCTGCAGCCCCGACGGCGTAAGGCGCGTCCCCTGCGTAAAGATGACGGGCGTCGTGGATCCCACCGCGGCCGGTGATTCCTTCGTGGGTGCTTTCTGCGCCGCCTACGCAGCCGGCCTTTCCACTCAGGACGCCCTGCAGGTTGCCGTGCATGCCGCGGCCATCACGGTTTGCGGTTACGGTGCCATCCCATCGCTTCCCACTCTCGACAAGGTGGAGGCCCTGATTGAAGAACGGGGCAGCGGAAACAATCTTACGGAAAAACTTAAGATACTCAAATGATACAGCAGAAAAGCATGAAGGCGCTGGATGCCTTCCTTGAATCGGCAAAGGCCGAATTCGTCAAGTTTGCAGGCAGCATCGACCATGCTGCACTCGGCCAGGCCGCCGGGCTTATCCTTGCCTCCCAGGCAAATGGAGGCCGCATTCATGTAACCGGCATAGGCAAGCCGGGACATGTTGCCGCCTATGTGGCCTCGCTGCTTTCGTCAACGGGCAATCCCGCCACCTTCCTTCACGGCACCGAGGCGGTTCACGGCTCATGCGGCCAGCTCGTGGAGGGCGACGTGGTGATAGCGATCTCCAATTCCGGTGAAACGGCCGAACTGAAGGCTACCGTGAATGCGGTACATGCCAACGGCTGCAAAGTGATAGCCGTCACCGGCAAGGCCGGAAGCTGGCTTGCACAGCACTCGGAGTGCACCCTGCTGGCGGGAGTATCCGAAGAAGGCGGGCCTCTCAACCGTGCGCCGCGCAACTCTGTGAATGCAGAGATGCTCATCCTCCAGGCTCTCAGCGTCGTTCTCCAGGTGGAGAAAGACTGGGATCCCGAAAAATATGTCAGATGCCATCCCGGCGGCAAGCTGGGAGAATTAAGGGAGAACGAAAAATGAACAAAGGAAAACTCATCAACCCGTGTATCCTTGCTGCCGTGAGCCGTCTTGGCCACGGGGACAGGATCCTCATTGCAGACGGCAACTATCCGCTTGCAAGCAAAACG
>CADBSV010000065.1 GCA_902797435.1 uncultured Bacteroidia bacterium | reverse complement strand
TCGATGACCTCGGCTTCCAGACCGTATTTCTCCTTGAGGGTGTCGGCAGCCTTGAGTGCACGGTAGAGGGTCGCTCCGATGGTGAGGAAGGTGACATCCTTGCCCTGGCGCTTGACGTCGGGTTCTCCGAAAGGAATCTCATAGTATCCTTCGGGAACGCCGCCTTCGTGGAACTGCTCGCCGATGCCGTAGAGGCGCTGGCTTTCGAAGAAGATGACGGGGTCGGTACCCTGCAGGGCGCTGTTCATGAGACCCTTGGCATCGTAAGGAGTGACAGGGAAGACAACCTTGAGGCCCGGGATATGGGTGCAGAGGGATGTCCAGTCCTGAGAATGCTGTGCTCCGTACTTGCTGCCCACGGAAACGCGTACCACAACGGGCATCTTGAGGATGTTGCCCGACATGGCCTGCCACTTGGGAAGCTGGTTGAAGATTTCATCGCCGCAGCATCCGAGGAAGTCGCAGTACATGATTTCGGGAATCACCCGGCCGCCACACATTGCATAACCGATGGCGGTGCCGATGATTGCAGCTTCTGCAATAGGGCTGTTGAACAGGCGATGGTAGGGAAGTGCTTCGGTGAGTCCGCGATATACTGCGAACGCTCCGCCCCATTCGCGGTTCTCCTCTCCGTATGCGACGAGTGAAGAATCTTTATAGAAACGGTCCACGATGGCTTCGAACACGCCGTCGCGGAAATTGTACATCTTCATGCTGCTCACAGGCTTGCCGTCCTTGTCGAGATAGAAGCGGGACTTGCCTGCAATCTGTTTCACGCGGGGATTCTCCTCGAGAGGCATGAGCACGTCGGGTTTGGCATCGCCGAAAGAATCGACACTGCCATTGCTGAACATCATGTCGCCGAGCAATTCGTTGTCTTTTACGAGGTCCATGCGGGGAGACACCTTCTCGTCTATTGCGAGTTTATACATTTCGAAGATGGTCTCCTTCATCTTTGCCTGGATGGCGTCGAGGTCTGCCTGGGTGGCTACGCCTGCGTCGATCAGCTTCTTTCCGAAGGTTACGATGCAGTCTTCGGCTTCCCATGCTGCGATTTCTTCCTTGGTACGGTACGAACTCTGGTCCGATGGCGAGTGTCCGCTATAGCGGTAGGTCACCACGTCGAGCAGGGCCGGTCCTTCCTTCTTCTCGAGGAGGGCCTTCTTGCGGCGGAAGGCGTCGATAACCGCGAGGGGATTGTATCCGTCAACGCGCTCGGCATGCCATGCTTCGGGGTTGAAGCCTGCACCGAGACGGGCGGGGAAGGTGTATCCCATGGTTTCTCCATTGGTCTGGCCGCCCATTGCGTACTGGTTGTCCATCACGTTGATGAGCACGGGCAGTCCGCCCTTCATGTCGCCCTCCCAGAGGGTATGGAACTGGTCCATGGATGCGAAGGTCATGCCTTCGAGCACGGGGCCGCGGGCCATTGCACCGTCGCCGAGGTTGGCGACCACAATGCCTTTTTTGCGGTTTACCTTTTTATAAAGGGCTGCACCCACTGCGATTGAACCGCTTCCGCCCACGATGGCGTTGTTGGGATAGATACCGAAAGGAGTGAAGAAGGTGTGCATG
Source organism: uncultured Bacteroidia bacterium (assembly GCA_902797435.1). Classification (GTDB taxonomy): domain Bacteria; phylum Bacteroidota; class Bacteroidia; order Bacteroidales; family UBA932; genus Cryptobacteroides. The sequence goes on along the minus strand of CADBSV010000065.1, from coordinate 1,604 downwards.
CTTCCGCCGAGACCCTTGTTGAATCCGGTGGTGCGGGCAAAGATCTCCGCCATGGCTCCGTAGAGGAGGAAGCGGATTCCGAGTTCCTTGGTGTCTTTGCCTTTGTAGCCCTTCTTGGCTACGGCAACCGTTGCACCTCCCCAGAACTCGTCCATGATTTTCTTGAGTTCTTTTTCGGGAAGTATCTGGATGCTGCGAAGCCCCTTGGCGAGGATTTCGCCGTGGCTGCGGTGGCTTCCGAAGATGAAGTCGTCGGTGTCGAGGTTATAAGCCATACCTACCGCTGCGGCTTCCTGTCCAGCGGAAAGGTGGGCGGGGCCGGGATTGTTGTATTCTACTCCGTTGTAACCTCCGGTGGTCTTGACCAGGTTGAGCATGGTCTCGAATTCGCGGATGGTGAACATGTCGCGGTATATGCGGAGGAGATCCTCCTTGGTGAAGTTTCCGTCTTTAAGTTCCTGTTTTACAGTCTTGTTGTACTGCATTACGGGAATTTTGGGGAACTTTATCTCATGCTCTTTCGGACGGAGCGTGATTTCGGGGTCGATGTAAAGTGACTTGGGCATGGCTTATCTGAGTGAAAAAACTGTTTCTTTAATAATTTCTGATACTGTAGGGTGAGGGAAGACAACTTCTTTGAGCTGCTCTGCGGTCATTTCCTGCTCGATTGCGATGCAGGCCGCATTGATAATTTCGGAGCAGGGGTTGCCCAGCATGTGGACACCCAGTACTTCATGATACCTGGCTCCGAAGATGATCTTGCAGAGGCCTTCTCCCTTTTCGTTCTCGGCGACGAACCTTCCTGAGTAGGCCATGGGGAGTTTCGCGACCTTGTAGTCGATGCCCTTCTTCCTGGCTTCTTCTTCGGTGATTCCGACGCCTGCAACTTCCGGATTGGTGTAAACCACACCGGGAATTGCGTTGTAACGCATTCTGTCCTTGCGGCCGAGAATGGTGTTGACGGCGACTTCGCCTTCGCGGGATGCCGTGTGGGCAAGCATCGAGAATCCTGTGACATCTCCCGCAGCATACACTCCGGGGATGTTGGTACGCATCTGCTCATCTACCTTGATGCCATAGGGACGGCCGGCAGGGTTGAGGGCGAGTTCAACACCGAGGTTCTCGAGTCCGAAACCCTGGAGGTTGGCGCGGCGGCCTACGCTCACGAGTATCTTGTCTCCGCTCACGCGGCATACTTTTCCTTCCGGATCTTCATATACGACGGTATTCCCTTCGATTCCGGTTACCTTGCACTTGAGGCAGAACTGGATGCCACGTTTCTCGTAGTTCTTCTGGAGCATGGCGCTGATTTCGTCGTCCAGGGGACCGAGTATCTTTGGAAGCATCTCGACCACGGTAACCTTGGTGCCGAGAGTGCTGTAGAATGCTGCGAATTCCATTCCTATGACGCCGCCGCCTATTACTACGAGTTCTTTGGGCTGTTCGGTGAGGGAAAGGATTTCACGGTTGGTGACGATTACGTCGCCGGCTTCCTTGAGGCCGGGGAACGGAGGCACTGCCGCTTCGCTGCCGGTGCAGATGAGAAGGTTCTTTGCCGTGTAGCTTTCACCTTCAGCCTTGATGGTGACACCCTGGGCGCTGCG
>CADBSV010000064.1 GCA_902797435.1 uncultured Bacteroidia bacterium | reverse complement strand
GAAACAATAGAATAAAACAACCATAATGGACAAGAAAGAAGAAAAAGTAACTCTCATTGATGCCTTCAAGGACTTCAAGGAAGAGAAAAACATCGACCGCCCGGTGATGATGGGCGTTCTGAAGGACGTGTTCCTCACCCAGCTTGCCAAGACCTACGGCAGCTCCGACAACTTCGACGTCATCGTTAACGTCGATAAGGGAACATGCGAAATCTACCGCAACTTCGAAATCGTCGAAGAGGTGGAGGATCCCCTCACCCAGATGACTCTCGAGCAGGTGAAGCAGGACAGCGGCGAGGACGACTACGAGGTCGGAGACACCTACACCAAACTCGTTCCGCTCAGTTCCTTCGGACGCCGCGGCATCCTGAACATCCGTCAGAACCTGCAGGGCCGCATCCTCGACATCGAGAAGGCCAATGTTTACAAGGCCTATTCCGAGAAGGTCGGCGAAATTTTCACTGGAGAAGTCTATCAGACATGGAGCCGCGAGGTTCTCATCCTTGACGAAGACGGCAACGAACTGCATATCCCGCGTGAAGAGCAGATTCCCGGAGAGCATTTCAAGAAGAACGATACGGTAAGGGCCATCATCAAGAGCGTGGAAATGCGCAACAACACCACTCCCTACATCACCCTCAGCCGTACTTCCCCGCAGTTCCTGGAGAGGCTCTTCGAAATGGAGGTGCCCGAAATCGCCGACGGCCTCATCACCGTCAAGAAGGTGGTGCGCATTCCCGGCGAGCGCGCAAAGGTTGCGGTTGAGTCCTATGACGACCGTATCGACCCGATAGGCGCCTGTATCGGCGTCCGCGGCGGCCGTATCATCGGCATCGTACGTGAACTCCACTCCGAGAACATCGACGTCCTCCAGTGGACGGCCAACCAGAAGCTCCTCATCCAGAGGGCCCTCAATCCCGCCCGCGTTTCCCATATCGACATGGGAGAGACTCCCGAAGACAAAGTCAAGGTGTACATGCAGCCGGACGAGGTCCAGAAGGGTATCGGCCATGGCGGTGTGAACGTCCAGCTTGCAGGCATGCTCGTGGGACGCGAAATCGAAGTCTGGCGCGAAGCTCCCAAGGGTGCTGCGATGGACGAAGAGGAAGATGTCGCCCTCGAAGATTTCACGAATCCCGAATACGGCGCCACCATCGACGGCTGGGTCATCGACCGTCTCAAGAGCATCGGTTGCGACACGGCCAAGAGCGTGCTCGCCATCGATCCGGAAGAACTCGCAAAGAGGGCCGATCTCGAAGACGAGACCGTTGCCGAAGTCCGCAAGATTCTTTCCGCAGAATTCGAAGATTAATTTTATTCAAAAAAGGGGTTAGCCGATGGCAGAAATACGAATAAATAAAATAATGCGCCAGTTCAACATTGGACTGGACGACCTTGTGGACTTCCTTCGCAAGCAGGGAGCCGAAGTGGACCAGAATCCGAATGCAAAGTTCTCGGATGAATATCTTCCCGCTATCCAGAAGCAGTTCGGAGCAGACCTCAAAGCTGCACAGGAGGCGGAAGAGAGGGCCATCAAGATTTCCGACATCCTCGAACAGAGCAACCGCAAGGCTGATGATGCCGAGGATGAAGAGCCCGAGAGCGTTACCATAATACGCTCCAATACGCTCTCCGGAAAGAAGCAGGCGCCGAAACCAAAACCGGAGCCGGAGGAGGAGAAGCCCGCTCCGAAGCCCGAACCCGAGCCTCAGAGCGAGCCGCAGGAGGTGAAACCCGAACCTGCACCCGAGCCGGAACCTGCACCCGAACCGGAGCCGGAAATCGTGGAGGAAACCCCGGCACCCCAGAGCGAACCGGAGCCTGTGGAAGCCCAGCCGGAGCCGCAGAGCGAGCCGCAGGAGGTGAAACCCGAACCTGCTCCCGAGCCGGAAGCTGAGCCGGAGCCCCAGACAGCGCCAGAAATAGTGGAGGAAACCGTTCCGACCCCGACGGAATCTCCCAAAAATGACGGCCCCGAGCTCAAGGTTATAGGTAAGATAGATCTCTCCCAGTTTGAGAAAAAGCCCGTCAAGAAACGTGAGCGCATAGCCAAGGGCTCGCAGAAAGTGGACGTCGTGAAGGCGGGGCAGAATATCGACCGCAATGCAGGCCGTAACAAGCCCCAGCCGCAGCAGCCTGCAGCCGGCAAGGGCCGCCGCAGCCGCGGCGAGCGTTTCAAGCCGGCAATGACCGAGGCCGAGATGGAGGAGATGCAGAAGGAGATACAGAAGCAGGTAAAGGAAACGTACGCCAAGATGAACGAGAGCTCCGGCAAGAACAAGTTCGGAGCCAAGTACCGCAAGGAAAAGCGTGAGCAGGCCGCCCAGCGTACGCAGGAAGAGCTCAGCCAGTCGCTCGCCGACCAGCAGACCCTGAGGGTCACCGAGTTCGTCACGGTCAACGACCTTGCCACCCTTATGAACAATACTCCGGTGAACAAGGTGATAGCCGCTTGCATGAACCTCGGACTCATGGTTTCGATCAACCAGAGGCTCGATGCGGAGGCTCTGGTCCTCGTTGCCGAGGAATTCGGATACAAAGTCGAATTCGTAGGAGCCGAACTCACGGACGAAATCGAGAACTCCAAGGAGGCCGACCGTCCCGAAGACCTCGAATCCAGGCCTCCGGTCATTACGGTCATGGGCCATGTCGATCACGGTAAAACCTCCCTTCTCGACTATATCCGCAAGACGAATGTCATCGCCGGCGAGGCGGGCGGCATAACGCAGCATATCGGAGCTTACAACGTGAAGCTCGAGAGCGGCCGCCGCATAACCTTCCTCGATACTCCGGGACACGAGGCCTTCACGGCAATGCGTGCCCGAGGCGCCCAGATGACCGACCTGGCCATCATAATCATCGCAGCCGACGACGCCGTGATGCCGCAGACGGTGGAAGCCATCAACCATGCCCAGGCCGCCGGCGTTCCGATGGTCTTTGCAATAAACAAGATAGACAAGCCCGGCGCCCAGGCGGACAAAATCTACCAGCAGCTCTCCCAGATGAACATACTCACCGAGGCATGGGGCGGAAAGTACCAGTGCCAGGAGATATCTGCCAAGAAGGGTATCAATGTGGACAAACTGCTCGACAAGGTTCTGCTCGAAGCGGACCTTCTCGACCTCAAGGCGAATCCCCACAAGGCGGCCAGCGGTGCCGTCATCGAATCTTCGCTTGACAAGGGCCGCGGCTATCTTGCCACGATACTCGTGCAGGATGGTACCCTTCATCAGGGGGACATACTCCTCAGCGGCAGCTTCTACGGCCGTGTGAAGAACATGTTCAACGAGCGCGGACAGGTGGTAAAGGAGGCAGGTCCTTCCACGCCCGTGTCTGTGCTCGGCCTCAACGGCGCCCCCGCCGCTGGAGAAAAGTTCAACGTCATGTCAGACGAGCGTGAGGCCAAGAGCATCGCAGCCAAGCGCGAGCAGCTTCTCCGCATCCAGGGCATCAAGACCCAGAAGCACCTCACCCTCGAAGAGATCGGCCGCCGCATCAGCATAGGCAACTTCAAGGAACTCAATATCATTGTCAAGGGCGATGTGGACGGTTCCGTGGAGGCACTTTCCGACTCCCTCATCAAGCTCAGCACCGAGCAGGTGCGCGTGAACGTGATTCACAAGGCCGTAGGCGGAATCTCCGAAAGCGATATCCTGCTGGCCGAGGCGTCCGACGCCATCATCATCGGCTTCCAGGTGCGTCCGTCCGTGGAGGCACGCCGCGCCGCCGAGAAGGAAGGCATCGAAATCCGCCTTTACTCGGTCATCTACGACGCAATCAACGAGGTGAAGGACGGTATCGAGGGTATGCTCGAACCGGAGAAGAAGGAAGAGGTGATAGCCACTGCAGAAGTGAAGCAGACCTTCCATATCAGCAAGATAGGAACCATCGCCGGCTGTATCATGCGCGAAGGCAAGATGGTGCCGAAGGTGCAGGTTCGCCTCATACGCGACGGAATCGTGGTGTACACCGGCGACCTCGCCTCCCTGCGCGTAGGCAAGGACGACGTGAAGGAAGTTGCCGCCGGAAAGGAATGCGGAATGAGCATTGCCGGTTTCAATGATATAAAGGAAGGCGACTTCATCGAAGCCTTCAAGATTGTGGAAATAAAAAGAACTCTTTAAACCATGTCCCGTTTTTTGGATCCGCCCAAACCAAAGGCGCCTATTCCGGCTGAAAAAGTCGATAAAGAATACAAGTCAATGCGCCTTAAGGTCTTTCTCGGGGCTTTTCTCGGGTATGCCGCTTATTATCTTGTCAGGAAAAACCTCTCGCTTGCAGCGCCCGACATGATAAACGACGGCATCCTGGATGCCGGTAAAGTAGGGCTTGCCATGTCGGCGGTTTCAATCGCCTATGCATTCAGCAAGTTCGTGATGGGCAGTGTTTCAGACCGTTCGGATGCACGTAAATTCCTTGTAGTGGGTCTTATCCTTTCGGCCGTTGTGATGATGTCCGTGGGACTTATCCCGTTCGGGACGAATACGGCCGTCAATACCGCCATCATCTTTGTCCTGATGCTTATGGTAGGATGGCTCAGCGGATTCGGATGGCCCCCATGCGGCCGTATAATGGCTCACTGGTTCAGCCAGAACGAACGCAGTTTCAAGATGAGCATCTGGAATGTCTCGCATACCATAGGGTCGTTCTCGCTCGGCTTCCTGGCTATCGCCGGCGTTGCCCTGGCCGCTGATCTGGGGGTTGCGCAGACATGGAGGGGGAACTTCGTCTTTCCCGCCGTTGTCGCCCTGGCAATATCCCTTTTCTGCTGGTGGGCCATCCGCGACACTCCGGAGTCCTGCGGCCTTCCTTCAGTAGGTGACTGGCGCAACGACCACAGCGGAGTCGGGTCGAAAGGCAAGGCGGGGGAAAAACTTCCCTTCAAGGTCCTTTTCGTCGATTATGTCCTTAAGAACAAACTCCTGTGGGTGGTGGCAATATCCAATGTCGCCGTTTATATGGTCCGTTACGGAATCGGCGACTGGGCGCCCACCTACCTTCAGGCCAAGGGCATCATGACCGCGGCAGAAAGCAAGGTGGCCTTCTCGGTCCACAATATAGTAGGTGCCGTGGGTACGATAGCATGCGGCTGGGCGACGTCCAAATTCTTCAAGGGACGCTGCGCTCCGATGAACGTAATCTGCATGCTCCTCTGCGGAGTCGGAGTATTCCTCTACTGGCTTGTCGGTTCCGGAATCCTGGCGGTTTCTCCCGCAGCGCAGAAGGTTCTCGTGTACGTGGCCCTCTGCATCATAGGATTCTTCATTTACGGCCCTGTGGCGCTCACCGGAGTGCAGGCCCTGAACCTTGTGCCCAAGAACGCGGCCGGCACCGCAGCCGGTTTCGTAGGCCTGTTCGGGTATCTTCTGGGAGACGCCGTGTGCTCCAAGATCCTTGTGGGCGGCATAGCGAGCGGTTCATCCTGGGACGCCGCAATGCTTTCCGTTGCGATAGGGGCGATAGTAGGCGTCCTTCTCTGTGCGGTTCTCATTCCGAGCGAAAAGCGCCTGGCCCGCCAGTAGCGGTCTTTACGGTGCTTTAGCCCCATAACTGAAAAAGAGGTCGACTAAGGCTTGCTCCTTTCTTGTCTGCAAAACCCCATGCTTTTGCAGACGAAAGGTTCGAAAAGAGGGTTTCGTCGGCGGATTCGGGGAGATTTGCCGACGAAACCCACCCTCTTGCCCGGTATGTGGGCCCGCAGGATACGAGTTCAGGGCCAACGTGTGGCTGGAGTTTGCGAAGAAAACGGATTTCCGCCACCGGGCTCCCTTTCGGAAAAGGGTTGGTAGCGTTTTTATGCGAAAATGCGACTAACCCGGACTTTTGAATGAGGGTTAGTCGCAAAAAGGCTTAAAAATGAAACTCACCAGTAGAGAATAGTCATCCTCTTTTTTTTGTTGAGGTACCAGGATTCGAACCTGGGCAGACAGAACCAAAATCTGTAGTGCTACCATTACACCATACCTCAATACCAACCATGCCGCACAGCGCGCGGCTGAGCATGCAAAGATAGCTAAATTTTGCTACATTTGTAAACTTAGTCACCGGCATTATGAACAAGACACTTCCCGTAGCCCTTTCTATCCTTGCGCTTGCAGGATGCAGGCAGGCACTCAACTATCCCGAAGCTATGAAAGACAATACAGTAGATGAATATTTCGGGGTGCAGGTAGCAGATCCGTACCGCCCTCTCGAAGACGACAATTCGCCCGCAACCCTCGCATGGACAGAGCAGGAAAACGCCCTTACGCAGGCTTACCTTGCAAAGATTCCCTTCCGTTCAAAGATCCATAAGAGACTCGGGGAAGTCTGGAACTACGAGCGGATTTCGGCTCCCGTCAAGCATCACGGCAAATATTGGTACACCCGCAACGACGGGCTACAGAACCAGAGTGTCCTCTACGTTACCGTTGCGCCGGGAACTCCCGGCAGGGTGGTGCTCGATCCCAATACCCTCTCGGACGACGGTACCGTCGCCCTCACCGGATCCAGCATCTCAAAGGACGGCAGGTATCTGGCCTATACTATCTCCCGCAGCGGAAGCGACTGGACGGAAATCTACGTAAAAGACCTCGAAACGGGAAATCTTCTCGACGACCACATCCTCTGGGCAAAGTTCACGGGTGCCTCCTGGTACGGAGACGGCTTCTTCTACAGCGCCTATGACGCTCCCTCCGAGCATGCCTACAGCGGCAAGAACGAAGTCCATAAAATCTATTACCACAAGATAGGTACCCCGCAGTCGGAGGACAGGCTTTATTTCAGCAATCCGGGGGAACCCCTTCGCTTCTATACCTGCGACCTTAACGACGAGCAGACCCTAATGTTCCTCTACGAAGACGGAATGGGTAATGGCAACCTCCTTTATGTCAAGGATATGCGCAAGCCCGGTTCGGCTTTTGTGAAGATGGTGGACGACTACCAGCTGCAGTACCGGCCCATCGGCACGGAGGGTGAAAAAATCTACATCTACACCAACTACCAGGCTCCTCTTGGGAAGGTGATGGTGGCGGATCTCGCCAATCCGCACATTACCGCCTGGAAAGACCTCATTCCCGAAAAGGAAAACGCCACCATTGACGGCGTTTCGATAATAGGCGGGAAGATTGTGGTGAGCTACCTTGCGGATGCCTGTTCCAGGGCCAGCCTCTACGGCCTTGACGGAGTGAAGATCCGCGACATAGAGCTGCCGGGAATCGGCACCGTGGGCTTTGCCGGCGTGCAGGACGAACCTGACTGCTATTATTCCTTCACATCGGTCGAACGCCCCGCGACGGTTTACCGCTACGACCTCGAAACGGGCGAGAGTACGCTCTACGTCAAGCCCGAACTGGCCTTCAACCCCGATGATTTCGTAACTGAGGAAATCTTCTATACGAGCAAGGACGGCACGCGGGTGCCCATGTTCATCACCCATAAGAAAGGGCTGAGGCTTAACGGCAAGAATCCCACCCTCATCTACGGTTACGGAGGATTCAACATAAGCATGACGCCCGCATTCTCTCCAAGGCGCATTCCTTTTCTCGAAAAGGGAGGAGTCTATGCCCAGCCGAGCATCAGGGGAGGAGCCGAATATGGCGAGCAGTGGCATCTGGCCGGAACCAAGATGCGCAAGCAGAATGTCTTTGACGACTTCATCGCTGCGGCCGAGTGGCTTATCGACGCCGGATACACCGACAAGGAGCACACTGCCATAATGGGCGGCAGCAACGGCGGCCTTCTCGTTGGCGCCTGCATGACGCAGAGGCCCGACCTTTACCGCGTCGCCATCGCGCAGGTGGGAGTGATGGACATGCTCCGTTACCATAAGTTCACCATAGGTTGGAACTGGGCTTCCGACTACGGCACATCCGAGGACAGTCCCGAGATGTTCGAGTACCTAAGGGGCTATTCTCCGCTTCATAATCTCAGGCCCGGCACAGTCTATCCGGCGACTCTGGTCACCACCGCCGACCATGACGACCGTGTGGTCCCCGCCCACTCCTTCAAGTTCGCGGCTACCCTTCAGGACTGCCAGGCCGGTGACGCACCATGCCTTATCCGCATCGACACCAAGGCGGGTCACGGAGGCGGCAAGCCGGTGTCGAAGCAGATAGACGAATATGCCGACATCTTCTCCTTCCTCTTCTGGAACATGCCCGAAAAGAAGTATTAAGAAGATGGAACAGGACGAAAGATTCATGCAGGAGGCCCTGCGTGAGGCCAGGGAGGCCGCTTCGGAGGACGAGGTGCCCATAGGGGCCGTGGTAGCATGCCGCGGACGCGTGATAGCCAAGGGACACAATATGACGGAAGCCCTTTCAGACCCTACCGCCCATGCCGAAATGATAGCCATAACGGCCGCATGCGAGGCTGTCGGCGGCAAATATCTTAACGACTGCACTCTCTATGTGACCGTGGAACCATGCCCTATGTGCGCGGCGGCTCTCGCATGGGCGCAGGTCGGGAAGATCGTTTACGGAGCCCCCGATCCCAAACGGGGTTTCAGCAAATTTTCACCGTCTCTGCTCCACCCGAAAACGGAGGTCGTTCCGGGAGTTCTGCCGGATGAGTGCTCATCCATCGTGAGCGACTACTTTAAGGAGAAAAGATAACAAAAAACGCCGGCTCTTCCGAGCTGGCGTTTTTTAGTTTCTGTTTCCGGAACAGACTACCACCTGTCTTCTGAAGACACTGTGAGCTTCTTGCGGCCGTGTGCACGACGGCTGGCAAGTACCCTGCGTCCGTTGGGAGTGGACATGCGCTCACGGAAGCCGTGCTTGTTCACGCGCTTGCGGGTAGAAGGTTGAAATGTACGTTTCATTGTTATTGATTTTTATATTTTTCGT
>CADBSV010000063.1 GCA_902797435.1 uncultured Bacteroidia bacterium | reverse complement strand
GACCGGGCCCTTAAAGAGTATTATATTCCGGTTTACGAAGGGCTTAAATCCAGAAATCTGTAGGCATGAAGCCGCAACGCTCAGTGTCCGTCCATGCTCTAGGCGTAAGGCGCTGAATGCCGTGCCCGGTAAATTATTGATACATAGTGTATTACTTAAAAACAATTAGTCAAAAAAAATGGCTAATTGATTTTAAGCTTTTAATTGATTATCAACAACTTACTGGGCACGCACCGGGACGCTCCCCGGAAGCTCACGGGAGCCGTCAAAGGGAATCACGTACGATTGATTCTCTTGAACCTGCCTCCCGGGATTCCAGGCGAGGTCGAAGATGCCGAGCATTTTCGGGAATACGTCATAGTATATGTCCGACGTCTTTCGGACGGTTTCGGTAAACATCTGGACCTGTATCCCCAGGATATTGTCTGTCCTGGGAATCTTGAACCCATAGGTTTTGTTTTCGTCGGTAAATGCTGCCCAGGAGTGGCCTGTCTCGGTCTTCGCGGGGGAGTAGGCCTGGTCGGCGTAGGTGTATCGGGCATCGGAAATGATTACCGGAACGCCGAGTTCCGCCATGCCTGCGAGCATCTCTTCTGACACGTCCGTCCAGCAGTTTACCCCGAACAGGACCGGTTGGAGAAGCGCAAAGGTATCTTCGTCAATATCCTGTACAAGTTCCTGCCAGCCGGCGAGCCTGACACCCCTTGAACGGGCGAATTCGGCCATCCTTCTGATAAAACCGCCCCGCAGGGCTTTCGGATCGTCATCCCAGGACCATACGCCGTCAGGGACTTCATCTCCGCCTATATGAATGGCCGGCAGTTCCACGCCGGCTTCGGAGTATATCCCTATAATTTCGTCCCAGATCCTGAACAGGAACTTGTACACGGACTCCGCTGAAACATCCAGTATATTGTCGGAATACCATTGTGCCGAAAGATACACTGAAGGGTCATCCTTTGCGGACAGGCGCATTGAAGCATCTCCGGTGCGCCTTTCATAAGCTTCCATTGCCTTGATCGCAGCCCTGGAGTGACCTGGGGTATCTATTTCCGGAATCACTCTGATCCCTTTCCGCCAGGCGTGCCTGAGGATACGGACAAAGTCCTTCCTGGAATAATAACCGTTTGCCAGGGAATGCCCGTCCGTACGGTCGGCGCAACCGTCGTAAGATGGCTGCAGGGCGTCGATATCGCACCATCTCCCGTCAGAACCTCTGACCGGAAGGGCGTGGAAGGCGCCGACGGAAGTGAGTTCTGGCAGGCCTTTTACTTCGAAGCGCCAGCCTTCATCGTCAGTTATGTGGAGATGCAGGTAGTTCACTTTGTAGCAGGCAAGGGTATCGAGCAGTCTTATGACCTCCTTTGCCGGAGTGAAACTCCTGGCCACGTCAAGCATGAATCCCCGGTACCCGAAGGGATTGCTGTCTTCGCCGAAATCAGGCTTCCTCCATCTCTTCGCCGGCAGGGTTTCTTCAGGTGTGATGAACCTGTACGATACTGTCAGCTCCTTCTGCCCCTTTGCATTCCTCAGTACGAACCCTTCAGGGGCCCACGAATTCCTTTTCAGAGGCGAAGTCCTGTAGCGTATGAATATGCTGTCGCAATCCTGCCCGGAACAGGGATAAATACGGTAGGTATTGGCCATTATCCTTTCGATGCCGGCACCTGAACCATCCAGCACGGAGATGTCGTCGGGAATCTGCGAGAACCATATCTCCCAATCCGGTCCCAGTCCGGATGCATCGCAGATGACTATGGAGTGCACGGCCTGATTTCCTGCAGGGAGTCCTTCTTCCCAGATAACGGAAGGCGGGGACATTCTGCAGGAGGCAATGATGACGGCACTAATTGCCAGGAAGGTATGACGCACCGAGTTCATTTTTGGAAGTGTTGAATTGTGAGGCGTATCTGCTGAGTGAATAGATGACACCGGACGACTCGTGTCCGATGAACAGGTCGTAAGCTCCTTCGCCGCCAGCCCGCGTGGAACTCAAGATGAGCCATCCTCCGCCTGCTGGACAGGCATCGGAATAGTCGGCATTGGAACTGTTGAATGCCAGACTGACGGCTGGACGCCCGTCGAACCAGCCCTTGAACAGCTGGTCGTGGCGGTTGTCTGCCGAGTAGTGCGCGGAATAATAGAATGATGCGGCATCCAGTGTAACAGGATAATACTCCGCCACTCCTGCCCTGTCGTAAAGCTTGGTCATCCTGGACGCGGCGATGTCCCAGCAACCGATGTAGGAATCGTCTGCGCTGTCTCCTCCAAAGAGAATCCTTGTGCCTTCAACGTTGTAGTACGGCATGCTGTAGGTGTCGGTGTTGCCGGAGCTGAGCACTTTTACCGAACGGTTGCCCACGGTTATTTCGGCCAGGTGCCCTTCCCTCTTGAAAACTATGCGTGCGCCGTCGAAGGAGAACTTCGGGTCCTCGTCGCGGTAGCTGCCGGAAGGGGTGAGATTCACCGGCTGCCCCCCGGCTTCGAGGTCGTAGAGGAAAATGTCCCAGCTGCCCGTCGCGGTTCCTTCCGCCATGAATGTGATATACTTTCCGTCAGGGGAGAAATGACCGTTCATAGGGTTCACCAAACCCGTCCACGACCTGCTCAGTTCCGTTTTTGTGCCGGAGTCAAAATCATACAGCCATATTTTTGAGTCCCTCGTCTCGTACGAAGAGTAACTGTGCCATACGAGCTTGCCTTTCAATACCGGAAGGGTCTGGTCCGATGAGGTGTCGTCTCCGGAAAATGAGCCCTGGCCTCCGCCTCCGTCTGCCGGTTCGGCAATGGAAACCTTTTCCGCCGAGAATGCGGCCCCGCTTATGTCCGCAGCGTCGTTGATGCCCGGAACGAATTCATCTGCGGGATATTCGGTGCCGTTCCCGACATCGCCTATATACAGGCAGGACCCGGAATCCGTGGCTTTGCAGAAAAAAATCCATCCGGAGCAAGCCGGAGACGGAGCGTAGTAATTGGCATCGGCGGCCTGGAAGACCTTTTTGAAACTGTCCTTTCCGGTTTCCGCCAGGCATATGGCGCACTTGCCGGACCTCTCCACAAAACAGAATTTCCCGTCAGGACAGAACATGGGCGAGAAGCGGGCGGTCCTGCTGTCCCTGAAAAGGGTGACGGAAGACAGGGTCTCCAGGTTCAGGATACCTAACTGCGCACGGCTTTCCGGGGTATATGAGAAGAGGATGTTCCTGCCGTCAGCGGAGACGCTCGGCTCGGCATAAGTGGCGTTCGCCTCGAAGGTAAGCGCTTTTGTCTTTTTGGTATTCAGGGAGTATTCGGCGATCTGGCCCCCTTTCGAAAACAGGATTTTCCCCCCGTCCGCGGTGAATACGGGGTCGGTGTCGTCGGAGGAATTCCCTTCCATAAGCCGTACGGGAACTTCTCCGGATGTAAGGTCGTAGGAGTACAGATGCCATTTCCCTTCCTCCCTTCCCTGAAAGACAAGCGTCTTTCCGTCGGGAGAAAGTGCCGGTTTCGACGGAGATCCGATTTGCCAGCTGTCGCTGAGAGCGACGGTACTGGTGCCGGGAACCGTACAGGCGGAGAGGCCCTTCGTCCCGTCGGGGAAGGTGGTCTCGTACACGAGCGTGCCCTGCAGTCCGGGTTTCGTGGAAAGGGCTCCCTGCTGCGCCTCATGCCCGCAGGAGCACAAGGCGAGGAGAAGGAGGCCGGGTAGGTCGATTCTCATCGGAGACTTCAGTCGAGTTTGGTGAAATTGACGGTGGAAATGTAGTCTAGGGTCCTGTCGTAAGTGACTGTCAGGCGATAATAACCGTCTTTATCGAAGCCTCCTTTGCTGTGGAGCGTCAGCGTTCCGTCCCCGTCATCGGCGATTTCAAACATGGACGCATTGTCCCCGGACAGGGCCGTGCCGGCATTGAGTGTTGCCCATTGACCTCCTCCCTTGCCGAAATAGAGCCTTACATCTCCCCACTGTGTGGCTGTCGTGAGGAATGAGGTGGTCTGGAAGGTATATGTGGAAGCATCGGAGCCGGCAAGTGGCGCCACGCAGTAGTACGGAGCCTCCATGGACCAATAGTAGTCGCTTGGATTGCCTACTTCACTGTACCAGCGCGGACTCGCCATTTTGCCGTTTCCTGCGATATAGAGAATATCGGGGAATCCGAGCATGTTGTTTGACACCCAGATGTAATTATAATCAGGGAAGTATTCCACCGTCCAGGTTTTAGCGGTATTGCGCAGGAAGTTCAGCGTGCCGTCGGGATTCAGCGAGAAGAAGTCGCGGTTGTAGGCGCCTTCGAGGTCTGTTATGCCGGCTACGGTAATGGGACTGCCGTCGAATGTGAAATCCCCGCTATATGATTTCTTGACGGAATTGTATGTGAGCTTCGTGCCGTTTATGGCAATGGGGACGGGCAGGTTGCCCAGGTTGTAAACCTTGCTGCGGGGAAGGTCTGCTTCCTTCGTGCTGCTTATGGAGGTGATGAGCTCGTCGGAACTGTTGTAGAAGGAGACGGTGAAGCCGGTAGCCACATCCGCCGGAAGCACGGTGCAGAAATATGCGGCCCCTCCTTCGAGGTCGGCGCTTCCGTTGTTCAGCCTTATGGAAGAAGAAGGCGATGCAACGGCGGTGACAGACGGATTCCCGGAATTGTAATTCACGGTGATGTCTCCGGCAAGGGCGGCGCCGTTATTGGCTTCCAGCACCACATAGCTGCAATTCTTTACGGTCTGCGTGACCCGGAACGCCAGGATGGTGCATACGTTCTTGAAAGCGAAACTGCTTCCGTCGCTTACGGCCACCGAAATATTGGTGTTGTCGGTGATGTCCCCGTATCCCAAAGCCTGTGTGGAAGGCAGGGTCGTGGTGAATACACCTTCCGAACAGGTGGCCGCCCCGTCGTACGGGTATAGCGCATAATAGGTTGCGGCATCGGCTGCGGAGCCGCTGAAATCGCTGGAGGCTCCTTTGCTTTTTGCTATGAATTTCCTCGGGGTTGCGGTGCCGTCGAACACGCGGATCTCGTTGCCGGCCCACCAGCAGACGTTGTAGCCGAGTATTTCACCGTTCCACTCGAGATAGGTTTTCGTTTCGGGATTCTGCTCGATCGAAGCGTGGAAAACCATGTCCTTCACTTCGGGGGCGGGGGCTTTATCTATGTCCTTGCCGCATGCCGCCACGACGAGTATGGCGCAGAGCGCCAGGATACTGTACTTTTTCATAAGGCGATTGTTTTAAGACCAGTCCCCGTCGTACTGCACTTCGGTTACACTTTCGGTTATGTTGCCTTCCGGACTTGCCAGAAGCACGGGATCCTTCTGCCGGACGGAGACCTCGGCGGTCTCCGGGCTTGAATAGAGTGTTTTCATATCAGTTTGCTTTGTTGATTTCTATGGTTGAACCGGATGTCCCGGCCGTGAGGGTTACACGGTAGTAGCCATCCACGAATTTGTCTTCGATGCTGTGCAGGTTGCAGCTTTCCTCGCCGGGATTCACTATCTCGAACATGTCCGCGGCGTCTCCGGTGATCGCGGCGCCGGTAAAGCGTATCGCCTTTTCCTTCCCCCAGCCTATCTCGCTATAGAATTCGATGCGGACGTCTTTCCAGTCGTTGTCGGTGGAAAGGTACATCGTGGCCTGGAATACGCCGGACCCGACCGCGGGCGCCACGCACATGTACGGGAGGGACTTCAGGTAGAAGTTGCCGGACGGGGCCCCGAGGGAGTTGAACCATGACGGGCACGACATCTTGCCGTTGCCGAGCACGTAGAGGCAGTCCGGATAGGCGAGCGATTCATTGATCACCCAGATGTAATTGTAGTCGGGGTAGTATCTCACCGACCAGGTGCCGCTTTCGCGGAGGAACTTCAGTTTCCCGCCTTCATAGGAGAAGAAGTCGCGGTTGTATGCCGCCGCGAGGTCGTCGATGCCGGTGACTGTCACTTCGGCACCCTTGGTGAAGGCGATGTCGGCGAATGCGAATCCGGAAGCGTCAGATTCCAGCCTGGTCCCGTTTACCGTAACCCCTAAATCGCCGCTGTCCTGCCAGTCGCTTATCCTCCTGATTTCCGCGCTCTTCGTGGAGGCGTGGAAGGTGAACACATAATAACCCGGCTGGAAGCCGGCGCTGCTGGTTATTCCGCTGCCCTTGCTGAGCACGAGGCCCTTGGTGTCGCCGGTGAGCGAAGTGAGCTCGATGCCGCTGCCCTTGCCCCAATCGAGGTCGGAATAGATCTCGAACTCGCAGGATTCCCACTCATGTTCGTTGCTGATGTACATGGAGCACTGCCAGCTGTCTTCGGCCGTCTTCACCGCATAGCCCATGCGCGTGATGTCCGTTTCGCTCCAGCCTCCCTTGAAATAATCGCGGTGCCACGCGGTGGCGCAGGTGAAGCCGTGTCCGAGTACCCAGTAACATTCGGGGGCGACGGATGTCATCTTCGCCACCCAGATGTAGTTGTACTTGGGCGAATAGTAAACATCGTAGGTGCCGCTTTCGCGCAGGAACCGCAGCTCCCCTCCCTCGTAGGAGAAGAAATCGCGGTTATATGCCGTGGCCACGTCGTCCATCCCCTCCACTTCGACCGTGGCGTCCTTCGTGAACGTGACGCTGGCATACAGCAGCCCGGCGGCGGGGGAGAGGGGCGTGCCCGCGACCGATATATGGAGTTCCCTTCCAATAGGGGTAATCTCGAAACTCCCGGCGTCGAAAGCCCAGTTCTCCACCACGTAGGATGGAAAGCTCACGCTTATGCCTTCGTCCGAGACAGTTCCGATGCGGCCCTTTCCCGGAATGTCGGAAGCCACCCAGATATAATCCGATTCCGCAGGCTCTTCCGCAGAAGAAATGAATGCGGTGAGGCTGTTGTCGAATCCGGTGGCGCTCTCCGTCCTGTAGAGCAGAGGATTCTCGAGGTCGCGTGCCATCGGGTAAACGGCATCCCCGGCCGTCATGTAGAGGGTTTCCGGCAGGGACGGGCGGTGCAGGCTCACAAGTTTGCTCTGCTTGACGCTTGCCCCGTCAACGTTTATGGCCTCGAAGGTAATGCCTATCGTGCCGCCCTCTGCCATGTCGGCCGCGAAGGGAATCGCAATCTCCCCGTCTTCGATCACGGCCTCCTTGCCGGGAGTCCGGATGGAAGCCGTAGCGAGCACGGTGCCGTTCTCGAGCGCTGCCGACACTTCCAGCGTGGAGAGGTTCACGGAAGCGTCGGATATCTTTGCCGTGAAAGTGACCTTGCCCGGCACGCTCACGGCCTCTCCCGAAGTGATTTCGAGGGATTCGATCTTCAAGGATTCAACCTTTCCTTCCTTTCCACCGTCTTTCTTGCACGAAGAAAGTATGGGCAGGGAAACTGCTAAAACCGCTGAAATAAAAAGGATCTTTTTCATATAGATATTTATTTATGGCAATAATCGATCAATATCCGTCGTTCTGCGTCAGGCTGCCGTTGATGTCCATCTGGGACTGCGGCACCGGCAGCAGCTGGCGGAAGGCCTCTATTCCAAGGACTTCCACGGCCCGGCCGTTCCTCACGAGGTCGTACCAGCGCTGGCCCTCCAGCACCAGTTCGAGCTGCCTTTCGTTTTCCACGGCCAGGCGGGCGTCGTCCCTGGAGAGGCCCGTGTCGAGCTCGGGGATGTGTGCGCGGGTGCGTATCCGGTTCACGATGCGCAGCGCCTCCCGTGTGTCGCCCGTCTCCACCAGGGCTTCCGCCTTAAGCAGCAGTATGTCGGCCAGCCTCAGCAGGATGATGTTGCTGTCTTTCTGCCTTATCTTGTAAGCGAGAGGGTAGTCGTTCGCGGGATACCATGTGTCGTAGGGCACCTTGGTCCAGTAGAACGATGAGGCATACCGCACGTCTTTGTCCTTGTCGAATCTTGCCAGCAGTTCCTTCGTGGGCGTGCAGTAGCGTCTCCACGTAACGGAGACGCTGCCGGAAATGTCGGACAGCAGCACCCAGTAGGCCCAGTTGTGCTGCTCCGCCTCGGAGGTGAACAGCAGTTCGAATATGCCTTCGGAAGAGAATTTGCCGCCCACCGTCCAAAGCCCGTCGAAGTCTTCCACGAGATCATAGCCTTCGTCGCATACCTTGTCGCACAGGGCGGCCACTTCGTCGTAGGGCCTTTCCGCCTTGGGCCCACGGGTGGCGAGCACTTTCGCGCGGAGGCCGTAGGCGGCACCCTTGCTGGCACGGAACGCACCCCTGGAATAGCTGTCCAGGGCGGCGACGGTGTCGTCGTCTATATCGGAAAGAATCTGGTCGTATATCGCTTCGGCACCGGTCCTGGGCGGGTACATGAGCGGATAGAGGGCGTCGAGGTTCGCAGCCGTCACGCTCGGCAGCAGCTCCAGCGTCAGGGGAGCGTCGCCCCAGAGGCGCACGACGTCGAAGCACGCCCATGCGCGCAGGAACCTGGCTTCCGCGATTATCTTCTCCGCCGCGGACGGGGCGATGGAGTCGGGATCCATGAGTTTCACGTTCTCTATCACGGCGGTGGCGGCGCCAATGATGGCGTAATACTGCGACCACATCACTCCCACGAGGCTGTTCGTGGCGGTGAGGGCGACCTTGTCGAACTGTTCTTCGTTCACCCCGTCGCCGCCCACATAGCAGTTGTCCGTCATAACGTCGCCCACCATGAAGTTTTCCATCTCATAGATGTCGGCTTTGAAAAGCGCGTAAACGCCGTTGAGCTCGGCCTGGGCTTCCGCCGCGTCGGCATACTTGCTGCCCAGGGCTTCCTGCTCGGTTTCGGCTCTGGTGAGGTCGGCCTGCGGCTGTTCGTCGAGGAAGGCGCTGCATCCTGCAGAAAGGATGGCGATTGTAAGGATTACAACTGTCCGTTTCATCTTGTTGGTGCTTTAGAAACCGAATTTCAAGCCTAAAATGCAGGTCCTGCTCTGGGGATAGGTGCCGTAGTCCACGCCCAGTGCCACGGAGCTGGCCCCGTAAGCGTTCACCTCGGGGTCGAATCCGGAATAGCGGGTGAAGGTGAGCAGGTTCTGGCCGGTGGCGTAGAGTTGGAGTTCCCTCATCCGGAGGGCGGAAAGGATACGCTTCGGAAGGGAGTATGAGAGGGTGAGGCTCTTGAGCCGTATGTAAGAGCCGTCTTCCACGAAACGGGAAGAATTGTGGATGTTCTCGGTGTTTCCGGAACGCGGGATGTCCGTTTCCATTCCCGGCCTCTTCCAGCGTCGCAGGACGGCTGTGGACTGGTTGCGGAAGTCTATCATGCCCTCGGTGTCGATGCGCGAGGCGTTGAAGATGTCGTTGCCGTAGCTGCCCTGGAAAAAGACG
>CADBSV010000062.1 GCA_902797435.1 uncultured Bacteroidia bacterium | reverse complement strand
CGGGTCAGTAGCATTTTCGCCCGAAAACGCTACCAACCCTTTTCGTAAGGGAGTCCAGCTACCGGCAGGACTTCGTCAGTTTCGCTCACTGCAGCCCGCCCGAAGGGGCGGCTGTCTCCGACGCCAAAATCCAAAAAAGAGGCCGGCTAAAATCACTTTTTAGTCAGCCTCTTTTTTGTAATGTCCACTCAATACTTCTCGAGAAGGGCCCCTACCGCTTTGCGAAGCGAACCACGGGACGGCGTCGCCGGGTAACGACCCCGGCACTCACGCCACCAGTCAATCTCGAAATCGCAGACCGCCTCGTGATAGGCATCCGCATCCTCGGATGTGTACTCGCCATGGTCGCCCAGAGCAGTGTCCACTGCATTGAAGAGCATTTCCCAGCGTACCTTGTAAAAGTCTGATACCAGCCCGTTAAGAGAACGGCATGCATAGTCGCAGAGTTCCCGGCCGCGGTCACCCCAGGTGGTGATGAGGTTGCGGGCGTCGCGTTCGAAATAGTCGGCTTCTGCAGCACCTTTGCCCCAAGCGCGGGCATCGGAGATCCATTTCCCGAGAAGGAAATAAGGTTCGTATGCCAGGATGCCGTCAAGGTCGTCCAGGATACCCAGGAAGCGCTGCGAGTGTTTTTCCATCGCCTCCCGGTCGCCGGACTGCACGGCATTGTAGTAATCGTAGTAAAGGTTGGCACACATGTTTGTGAGCCACTGGCGCGAGAAGTTCACCAGGTCGAAGTCGAAAGCCCTGCAGGACCCCTCGGAGGCAAGCAGCGCCTGCAGCATATCGCGCAGAACGGCATTGTCGTACTGTGCGCCGTATTTGTCGTCGAAGGTACCGCGGCCGGCCCTGAGCGAGGGTCGGTGATTCACAAGCGGGTCGCGGAGCCATCCGTTGCCTTTCGTATAAACCTTTTCGAAAAGAACCCGCCAGGCAGAATCCAGGGCTGCCGCCTTTTCCGGAGCAAGGCCGGACCTGCAGGAAGCCAGCGACGAGGCGAACTGGTCCGGTGTCCAGTCGTTCCAGGCCTTCGAAAGGATATACTCGTACGACCAGGGATTGCAGTCGAGAGCTTCGAGGGTGCAGCCAATTCCGGCAAGATTCTCTCCGCCGCTGCGGAGCGTCTCCTCTATCCTTTCGCCGGACAGCGACAAATCGCCGCCAAGGAAGGTGTTGCCTCCGAAATTGCCGAGATAACACCAGATGTACGGCACTCCGAAGAAGCTCTCGGTGCGGCGCCAGACTTCCTGGGTCTCGCAGAAGTAGTCGAGAAGAATCTGCTGCGAAGCCGGATACGAGGTAAGATAGGCCTTGACCCTTTCGGGGGTCCAGTCTCCCCTCTGATACCAGAAGAGCCAGCCCATCTGGAGCCATACGGCCTGCGGGTCGGCGGCGGCAAGGGCTTCGTAGGCATGGCTGCCCACCGTAGCAAGGTACTCAGGCTCCCACGAGGGAGGGGTCATCTCGTTGAAAAGGTCTATCCCGTACACGTGGTCGGTGCCGTATGCGGCTGTCTGCTTCTCTATGAAGGCCTTCTGAATCTTTTCGAAAAGGGGGTCGAGAGGATCCAGGAACGACGGGACATACTCCTCGGTAAAGCCGCCCCAAAGGCTCAACTTCTCGATTTTGGCTTCCGGGCAGACGCGGCTGAGGGCTGCCGGGACATGTCCTGCAAATGCAGGAAGAACCGGCCGCATGGAGAGCTCGCGTTCGCGCTTCACTATCCGCTTCTGCAGTTCCATCTGGCCGGAAAGCCAGCTTTTCGGAAGCGGGCCTCCCCAGTGGTCTATGTTGAGCATGCGGTGCCAGGGCAGATGCGAGGGGCCCGTGAAGTAAGAGCGCACCTCTTCGTCGGAAAGGCCGAGTTCCGTCCATATCTCATACCAGATGGCTTCCTGTCCCGACACGGCCAAAGGCAGATTCACCCCGTTGAGGGCCATCCAGTCGATGAAATGCTCCCAGTCTTCCCATTTCCACCACGGCAGGGTATAACCGGAAGTGCAGTAGTTAAGGAAGAAGCGCTGGGAGACGCGGGCCGTGCGTTCTATGGGAGCAGCCGGCCGGGGAAGCCTGCGCGGGAGTTTTATACGGTCTTCCTTGAACCATCCCACACTCACATGACAGACACTGCGCAGGTATTCGTTGAGACCTACCGCCATGCTGCCGGCGTTGTTTCCGGATATGACGATGCGGCCTCGGGCGGTCTCGAGGCGGAATGCGTCTGGCACTGATTCTTCCAGCAGACGAAAGTCGATTTGGCGAGCCCTGGAAGGCCCCATCACGCGCCTGGCAAGAGCCTGTGCCGCCTCGATGTCTGCCGGCACTTTTCCATTGCATCCAGAAAGGAGCAAGACGACTATCGCCAGAAAAACGGTTCTTTTCATAATCGGAGAATTATAAGCACGGTACCCAGACCTTCATGCGGCCGGGAGCACGATTGTCCCAGGCGTAATAGGGAATGAAGGTGGAGCCTGCCGGACCGGCGAGGGTCACCACGCCGCCAAGGAGTTCCGGCTGCCACGTCGCAGTGAATGAAGACGATTCTTCGCAAGAGGCTGCAGGCGAAAGGGTTTCGGGAACGACTATGGAATCGTAGTCGGGATTGTCGGTCTGCTCGAGGCAGTAAACCAGCGGACCGCGGAGAACAGCTCTCTTGCCCACATCGGCCTTCACATTCGGGTCGGCGGCTTCTACGCGCACGGGCATGTCAAGGGTAAGCAGAATTTCGTCTCCCTTCTTCCAGCCCTTTCCGGCCAGGACATATCCGTCCTCAACCACGGGCTCGACGGAGACGCCGTTCACGGAGAGGGTCCAGGATGTGCACCAGCCGGGAATACGGAGCTTCAGGGCCGCCTTGGAATCGTTGCCGAGAGTAATCTTCACGGCTCCATCCCAGGGATACAGGGTCTTCTGGGTAAGCGTAAGAGGCTTTCCGGCCACATCGAAAGAAGCCGTGCTGCCGATGTAGAGATTGGCATATACGACCTCGCCGCCCACATTGTAGATATAGCCTCCCACGGAAGGCAGGAAGCGGCAGATGTTGCTCGGGCAGCAGGCGCAGCCGAACCAGGCCTTGCGGTGGTGGGTTCCCTTGGATTCGAGGGGATTGACATAGAAGAACCTGTCACCGGAGAGGGAAACCCCCGCGAGGGCGGCATTGTAGAGGCTGCGCTCCAACACGTCCACGTAGCGGGCGTCTCCGGTAAGACGGTTCATGCGTGAATTCCAGAGCACCATTCCGATGGATGCGCAGGTCTCGCAATAGGCTTCAAGGTTGGGAAGGTCATAGTCTTCCGTGACGCCTTCGTTGGTATAGGAGGAGCCCACGCCGCCGGTAATGTACATATTGCGCAGAACCACATCGTCCCATACACGGTCGAGCGCATCCATGTAAGCGGCATTGCCGGTATAGGCGGCCACGTCGGCCATGCCGCAGTAGAGGTACATTGCTCTTACGGCATGCCCTACGATATCGGTAATCTCGCTCACTGGCACGTTGTCCTGATAGTAGAGCCGGGTGCCGTCGTCAACTTCCTCGAGCGGGCTGCCGTAAACCCCGTGACCGTGTCCGCGCTCCTCAAGAAGCCAGGCTGCGAAGTCCAGATATTTCTTCTTTCCGGTCTCGCGGTAGAGTTTCACAAGGGCCAGTTCTATCTCTTCGTGGCCGGGCACCCAGTGCCGCTTTCCGGGTCCGATGACGGTCATGGCATGGTCCACCATGCGCTGCGCCACGTCCAGCAGGGTCCTCTTTTCGGTAGCGTGATAGTAGGCGATTGCCGCCTCTATCATGTGCCCTGTGCAGTAGAGCTCGTGCTTGTCCATGTCGGTCCAGCGCTCAATCGGGCAGGGCAGGGTGAAGAAGGTGTTGATATATCCGTCGCTCTGCTGCGCGCCGGCAATCTTGGAAATCCACTCGTCACACTTGGCCTCCAGCTCGGGGTCGGGGTTCTGGACAAGCGAATAGGCCAGGCCCTCGAGAGCCTTGTAAACGTCGGAATCGTCGAAGAAGTAGCCTTCGTGCTCACCCTGCCCGGCGGCAGCCTTTTCGAAGTTGCGCATGCGGCCGGTTTCCTTCTCTATCTGGTCGATGCAGATGGGGATTGTTGCCGTCTTGTGACGGTCGATGCGGGGACGCCAGAAGCCGTCGGTGACGTTCACCTGAGAAAAATCGACGGGGACGATAACTTTTTCCTGCGCACATGCGGAGAAGGCGAGGATGGCCAGTACGGCAAGTCGGAGGGTCTTCATATTCGTTACAGTTTATTTATATTCTCGTCAAGCCACTCCCAGCGGAGGCGGCAATAGTTCTTAAGGTTCTCCACCTCGCCTTCGTAGGTGGCGGGGATGTCTTCTGCAGGCCAGGAGTTGGGCCACACGTTCTCCCCTATCACCGGCCAGCGTTCGAAGTTCTTCTCAAAGGAGCGGCGGTGCCGGGCAAGCAGGCCGTCGATGTAGGCGGGGATTCCGGCAAGACCTCCCTTGACTTCATTCCAGCGGGCCTTCACCCTTTCGCAGAACTGCGGGTCCTCGAAGAGACGCAGATACCATCCGGTGCTCATCCTCCAGGGGGCTATGGTCTTAACCCACCAGCCCTCAGGGCCGTCCTCGGCACCCGGGTCTGCATGCAGATAGGAGCAGTTGCCCAGCGAGAGGTCGAAGTCCCACACATGGCAGATGCGCAGTTTCCCGCCCTTTTCCTTGGTGAGGAAGGTGCTCTTGCGCAGCACGTCAACCGTCTTTGCGTACTCCTGGATTATATAGTGGTTGATGAAAGAGTCCACGTCAATATAGTCTTCGTACTCCCTGGGACCGTCAGCGGAAAAGTCCCCGTCGCGGATGGCCCTTTCCATCGACGCGAAATAGCTGCGGCAGTATTCTATCTGTTCTTCAGTGGGCTGCTCGGGCTCGCGGAACATAACCGGCTCACGGTAGATGCCCGTCCAGAACCCTGCCGGCTGGTCCATGTCGGACTCGATTTCAAAATAGTAGTCGCCGGTGAGCGCTTCACCTTCGGTATCCTCCGGGCCGGCCGGCTTTATGTTCACCTTGTTGTCGTTTACCTCCTTGTGCTCGCTGATGAGATAGTTGCCCACGAAATCACCGTTGAACCAGAGCTCTACCGGCAGCATCGAAGGGGTCCAGTCCATGCCGCAGATGCGGGATATCTGCATGGCAACGAGGTTGCGCATCAGGGTCTTGTCGGGATGATTCGCCAGCAGGTACCAGTCGGTGTCGGGATTCATGCCGAAGACGCCCGCCTTGGTGTCGAACTTTACGCGGTACGACTTCTTTTCACATGTGAGGGTGGAATGCCCCCTCCAGCGGATATTTATATCCCGCTCCACAAGAGGCACGGGCGAATAGAAACCGTCGGGGTCGTTTATGAGCATGCGGCCACGGACATAGTATGACGACTTGTCCACATCCTTGCCGTGCCGGGTGGGACCGGTTATCTCCTCCTCGGTAGTGAGGGAGATGTAAGGATAGGTTTTGAGTGAATCCGGGATACGCTGCTCCGAAGACCCGCCGGGAGTATCGTTCCCGCCGGGAAACAAGGCGCCCTCGCGGCAGCCGGCCGCAAACAGCAGCACCGCCGCAAATGCCGGCAACAGTGAGCAGACAAGGTTCCTTTTCATAGTTTCAGTGTCTTGGGAGACGGTGCCCCGGCCAGGGGGCACCGTCCAAAGAGAGGCCTCTAAAGTGCCGAGAATGTGAGATTTACATTGAACACATCTCCGCGATAGATATGACCGTCTGTTACGATTTCGTTGCTCTGAGGCTTGCTTGAAGTCTTGGTGCCCCATATCGAGGTGTAGCATTCTGCCTTGAAACCCCAGCTTGGTGTAGCATAATCACCTGCCAGAATCGGGATATCGACTACCAATTGAGCAATGTCACCTGTGTGCTCCGGAACGGCAATCCATACGTTTTCACGCGTTGAAGTACCGGTAAGGACAGGTGTTGCTGCCGAAAGGTCGGCAGTGGCGTTTTTGTAGAAGAACTGCCTGCCGCCGCATTCCAGGAAAATAAAATTCGTGGCAGCCGGAATATTGTTAAGG
>CADBSV010000061.1 GCA_902797435.1 uncultured Bacteroidia bacterium | reverse complement strand
CTTTGCGAACATAGGAACCAAACGCCTGGGAGCGGACCAGTAAGTGCGGCCGGTGCTCAGGGTAATAGTTGTCCCGTCAACGGTTACGCTTCCGTAGGGATACACGGCGTAAGAATTCTCATCAACGGTTTCGCTCCCGGTGAGGGTCGCGGAAAAGACCGCATTGGCGGTACCATCGCCGCTCTTGAGCGTAAACGGGGTAATCTGACTTCCGGTCCATACGCCGATAACGTCATCGGCTTCCCAGGTAAAGTTGCCGTCATTGTCGGAGAGAACCCTTGAATCGGGACCGGGGCTTGACTTGTCGGCACCGAGGTAGAACTTGTCGGCACCCGCGCTGATGGTAACAATACGACCTCCTTCGGCAGGAGATGCCGGCAGTGTCTTGTCGGGATTGTTCTTGGCGCAACCTGCGGCCAGCACTCCCGCTGCCGCAAGGGATATGATAAGATACTTTTTCATAGTCAAGAACAATTAACCGCCAATACTCCAGAAATCATCACCATAAACCGTTGCATTCGCCTGTTCGATTTCGGACTCGCCTGATGCCGAAAGAAGATATGCCCCTGGGACAAACTCCTCAATGTCACACTGTGGAGAACAATAGTTCAATTTGCTCATATTAACAGATGATAAAAAGATATTCCCGGCGACGGGGGGCGCCGCCGGGAACGAGAGAATCTTAAGTTTAAAGAGCTTCGAAAGTGAGGTTCACGTTGAACACGTCACCGCGCTTGATGGTGCCGTCGGTCTGAATCTCATTGCTCTGCGGCTTGTTGGAAGTCTTGGGGGCGCCGTAATCGTCACCGTTGTAGCACTCGGCCTTGAATCCCCAGGGCGGAGTTGCATATTCACCCGTGAGGATAGGAAGATCTATGGTCCAGGATGCGATTGCTCCGGTGTGCTCCGGAACCTTCACCCAGCACCATTCGTTGGTGCTTTCAGAGGTAATGACAGGTGTCTCCGCAGAGAGATCTGCTGTACCGTTGAAGTAGAAGAACGGACGGGCTCCGCATTCCACAAAAATACCCTTAGTGTCTGCGGGGATATTCCTGAGGGTGAGACGCACCACTGCGCCGAGATGCTTGAAGTCCACGCTCTTGAGGTAAGCCGCAGATACAGGCTCGCCAACGGTGCCCCAAAGAAGCGCACCGCCGGTGTTGTAGTCCCACTGGCTCCTCTCAATCGTGAGAGTGTTGCCATCGATGGAAACACCTGCAACAGGGCTCACCGCAACGGTTGCTCCTTCGGGGATGTCGCCTTCGAATTCACCTACCGCCACGTTGCCGCCGGAAACGGTCTTCTCGGTGAAGGCAGCACCGTCCCAGAGGCCGATCTTGCTGCCGCTGAGCCAGCTGAGGCCACCTTCGATGGTGGCACTGAGGCCGCTGGCAGTACCGCCTTCGAACACTATTTCGGGAAGGACCACGATTTCGCCGCGGTTGATAACGCCGCCGGTGGTGAGTTTACCCACATGGTTGATGACTTCCTCGGAATCAAGTTTATTCTTACCATACTCAAAATCAAAGTCATCTTTCTGGAAGAACTTGATTTTGAATGCCTTGCCATCCGGCCAATTACCGGGAAGGATTGGTGCATAGAAAGATATCTTGGAATGATCCTCAGGGAGTTCCACAAAGACCTGTTCCTGAACGCCGCCCTCGAACTTGGGATACTCCTTGGTGAGATCTGCGGTTGGGCTGGAGGTAAGGAAGAAGGATCCGCCGGGAGATTCGAGATAGACATACTTGCAGTCTGCGCGAACATTCTTGATGGTTATAAGAACATATGCGCAGAGATGCTGAAATTTATACTCGTTCGCAGCATTGGCTTTCGGAGCATACATCCGGGCTCCCATCTTTCCGGGCCACCAGCCTGAGGAGTAATTTGAAGTATAAATACCGTCGGCATAGGTGTCGTCTTTGCAATAGGGATACACTGCAAAGCCGATTTCCTTACCCTCGGGCACCTCGCCGACAAATTTGCCGGCAGCTGCACCTGCAGCACCTGTTTCGAGAGTGAATGGGACGAAACTGTCGCCTACCCACACACCTATCGTATCTTCTGCCTCCCAAGCGAACTTGCCGACTTCGCTGCCGGTGGTCACCTTGGTGACGCCCCTTTCCAGCGTGGCGGTGATGGTCACGATTCTTCCGTTGACAGGATCCTCAACGGGGGCTTCCTGTTTGGCACATCCGGCAAAAGCCACTGCGGCCAATGCAAGAATTGGGAAAATATACTTTTTCATAATCATTACCTTTTAAAGCGTTAATTGAGCTTGATTTCCCAGAAACCATTGGGATCCTGTACGGTCACGACAGATTCCTCGATGCCGTCGTTGACGCCGGTACCGGTGTCATCGAGCTGCTTGAGGTTGGGATAGGAAATCTCCGGGAATACATAATATTCGCCAACCTTGACATCGTATCCTGCGCCCTCGGTTTCGGGAAGGAAGTATCCGGCATAATCGAATATCTTGGTGCTCCACCAGTTGGGCTCGGAGTACACTGCGATGCGGAACTTCAGACCCTTCTTGCCCCAGTTCTGGGCATAGTTGCCGGCCTTTATGGGGAGTATGAGGGTAAGGCTCTCAATGCTGGCCGTATGTTCGGGAAGTACATAGATGAGACTCTCGTCAAAGGAAGGAACGGTGACCGCCGGGGTCTGGGCGCTGAAATCCACGTTCACGCTCTTGGCATAGCAGCCGCCGTCAGCGGTCTCGATATAGAGGCCCCCGGCCGTTGCAGGTATGTTCTTGAGGACGACACGGAAATATGCCGTGGTGTGATGGAAGGTGAAGCTGTATTTTCCGTCCTTCTCCTCGCCGCCTTTTGCGTAAAGCATATAAGTGCTGGCCGGAGTATTCCACTTGTCAAGTTCGGGGAAAGTGTAGGACGTGGCGCTGGCCTCGGCTCCTTCGGCATAGGGATAAACCGCATAGGAGTCGGCGGTGATGGCGCCGCCTTCGGGGAGTTCACCGACGAATTCGCCATAGCCGAAGCCGGCCCATTCGTCCGCGAGGGTGAACTTGGTTATACCGGAACCTGTCCAGATGCCTATGGCATCACCCTTTGTCCAGGTGAATCGGCCGGAAGTGCTGCTGGCCACCTTCGAAATGAGCTCTTCGGCACCGGCGGACACCCTCACGACCTGCCCCTTTGCAGGAGCGGTCTGATCGCTCTTGGCGCAGCCTGCTGCAAGCAGGGCGGCCACTGCGAGTATTGCAACAAATATCTTTTTCATATTGTCTTTCATTTAAGGGTTGGCTTATTACTGTTCTTTCCAGAACTCATTGTCGACGGTAACGACAGTACCCTTGTCGATAGAATCGTCATGCTGCTCGACAACGACGCCGAACTGGCTCATGTCAATGGGAGTACCTGCATCGTGGGCAGCCTTTGCGGCAGCCGTGAATGCATCTGCAACGCTCTGGTCCCAATCAAGCATTTCGGGTCTGATACGCGTCTTGTAATCGACATCCTGTCCTTCATTGGGAGTACGGCTCCATCCGAAATTGGTATAGTAGTATGCCCATGTGTTGGTGTTGTCATCATTCATGATTTTACCGATGAGCAGGCGCCAGTCGCTCCAGACTGAACCGTCACCCTTTACGGCTTCGGGATCGAAGAGTTCGTAGCGGACCTGGCCCCAGCCCTTTTCGAAGCCGAGCCAGTGGCCTTCCTTCACGCCGCCGACCTTCATCTGGGTCTTGTCGCCCTGGGCGGAACGTTCGGTATTGAGGATGACATCAAGGGATGCAGGAATCAAGTAACCCATGTACGGGCTGTGGGTGTCTCCCTCATAGGGGTTCTCACCTGTGAAGTTTCCGTTGCGGCCTTCCGCGAGAAGAGCCACCTCCAGTTTCTTGGATGCCCAGTTGTGCGGAAGGGCTCCGTAGAAATCACAGTTGTCGCAGAAGATGATCTGCAGCTCGGGACTCTCGGCTATCCACTTCGGGAAAGGACCTGTCACATAGGTTGCTGCTAAGCAGACATACTGAAGCTTCGGGGTGCTTCCGCTCTGGGGGAGCATCTTTCCACGCAGACGTTCATTGCCCCTCTGCTCTATCCTCTTAAGGTTGGGAAGATTGATTTCCTCCGGCCAGCCCACAAGGGGTGCACCATCAATTGAAACGATAGTAATCTTGCCTTCGTCATAATCGAAGGTGAAGCCCGGGAATGCGGTAAGCTCCTCATCGGAAGCGGTTACCCAATCGGTGATGTTGGGGGTGTCCTCTCCGAGAAGTTTGCCCGCTACGATGGCCTGGAGGAATTCGAGGTCGCCCTCGTGCACCTTGCCTTCAGGGCTTGCCTGAATCACGGCGATGTCGTAGATACATGCCTGGCCCTGGAAGAGCGCGAAGGTGGCGGTGCGTTCCTTTGCGCCTTCAGCATTGTTGGGATCGACAACGAAAGTCAGGGTTGTCTTTCCCTTTGCGCCGCTCTTGGGAGTTACGTCAATCCAGCCGTAGTTTTCGTCGGCTGAAATAGTCCACTCGGCATAAGCCTCGATGTCAGTTGTAAGGGTCGTCGAGCCCTCAGGGCCGACCTGGAGCGTTACGTCCTTCTTTTCAGGAACGATAACCTCGTCAGGGTTTGTCTTGTCTCCGTCGTCCTTCGGAGCATCCTGCTTTTTACAGGCTGCGAGCGCAAGGACCGCCGCCAAGACACCAAACCATTTGAGACTGATCTTCATAAGTTTGATTTTTTAAAGGTTGATAAAAGTGTTAAGTGGTTTTATTTTGCTGTTACGAACGGGATTTTTGCAACTATCTCGTAGGTGCCGGGTTCGTAGATGCGCACGCGGTTGCGAAGGCGCACGTACCAGCCCTTGAATGTGCCCGTCTCGAAAATCTTGGTCGTCCATGCCGCGGATGCCTTTGTGGAATGCGACATGTAGTAGGAACGGAGAGCTCCGGTGTCGATGTTGGAGAGGTCGGAGTAATATGGTCCGCGGATGTACGAATACATGTCGGAGACCGGCCAGGGGGTCATGGGGAAGGAAACCGCCATGCCCTTTTCGGGATCGTTCTCGCGCTCTATGCCTACATTGATGAAACTCAGGTTGGTGAGGTAGGATGCATAGGTGGAAGGATCGAACATCTTCCCGTTCTTGTCCAGAAGCTTTATCCACACCTTCACTCCCACCGAAGGTTCATCTGCAATCTTGTGGAACACCATTTCGGGTTCCCTGCCGTTGTCGGCCACGATATTGCCGCGGCGGGTCTCGAAGTCGCTCTGGTTGTCACGAACCTCATCGTAGTACGGGAAGATTGTGGTTGTGACTTTGGAGGTGTCGAGATACTCTACGCAGATACCGTTGGTGAAGTCCTGCAGGAGGAACCTGTCGGCCGCGCTGCCGGTGGTGAACTTGAGCACGGCATAATCCTTGAGTTCTATCGAACCCTTGGAGTTGGTCATGCGCACGTCCACGTTGTAAACGTCACCGGGGGTGATGCCGCAGTTTGCCGTGGTGGACATGGAGAAGAGCTGGCCGTTGACCTCGTTTATCATTATGGGGGTTACACTGGCCACTCCCAGCTTGCGCTCGATAAGGGCGCGGGTGGTGTCGGTGAGATAATCGTACGGCCCGTTCCAGACGGCGATGTCGGAGTTCCGGAAAAACTCTTCCTTGCGGTCGCCGAACTTGTCGCGGATGTTGGTTATCTCGAACTTCACCGGCTGGGTGGAGTTGTCAAGCCATGCCTTGGCCGTAGAAACCTGCTGCCCTATGGGCACGGTGAGGGTATCGGAGCCCTGAAGATAAATGTTGGTGCCCAGATAGCCCTGGACCTGCGCTTCCTTGAAGCAGGAAGTGAGGCAGGAGAGCGCAATGAGCGCTATAGGAAACAACTTTTTCATAATCTGCTAATAATCGTCTGACCTGGTACCATAGAAGAATAGGGTGTGATACTGGTAACGCTCGGTATAGGCCGTGTTGCCCATCATCACAATGTGGACCACGCCGTTGGCGGTGTGAACGTCGGAGAGGTACATGCGGTAGGCCTGGTCGGTCTCGCTGCCCTGAAGGCCGAGAGTGTAACGTGCCAGATAGCTGGGCTGTCCGGTCTTGTCGTCAACCTCCCAGGTGGAGCCGCGCTTGAACACGGCATAGACTATCCTGGGGTTGGACATCATGAAGTTGCCGTACTGGTAGCCCGCTCCCGGGTTTCCTTCACCGTTCCAGGCAGCGCCGGGGTCGGCCGAAGCTTTTTCGAGGTAGAGATAAAGCTCCTGGCTGCCGTCAAGCGACGTGAGGTACTGGGGCCCCTGCTCTTCAAGGGCGGCGATATCCCACTTGCCGGGGAAAATGTACATGCCCATCTTGGCAGCTTCTGAATCCTCGATGTCTTCTATCTTGAACTCTGTGGCGCCTGCCACACCGTCGCGGAAAGGCTTGTTACGGCGGTAAACGTAGCGCATCACAGCCCATTTGCTGGGCCCTACGATGGTAACGTCACCGTTGATTTTGTCCACAAGGCCGGCCTTGTCGAAAAGCCAGGCAACCACCGCGGTTTCGTCTGTCTGCAGCATCCACTCGTAGGTGGTGAGATCGGGGAAAGTATTGCTGTTGACTGTTCCGCCGATGGAGTCGTCCTTGCTGCAGGATGCGAGCAGGACGGCCGCGAATATGAGTAACAATGTTTTTTTCATGGCATCCTCCTTTTTTACCAGGTGCATTTGCCGTTCCAGTAAGGGGTCTGGCTGATGAGGTAGTTCTTGGAAAGAACGCTCTGCGACACAGGCCAGTAATAACCCTGCTGGCGGTACTTCACCGCACCCATCAGGTGGGCGTTGGGCCAGTAGTTGTTGCGGATGAAATCGAAATAGAGGTGCCCCTCGCCGAAGAGTTCGCTGATGCGCTGCTGCATCACTTCAGCGAGCAGGTCGCTTCCGCCATAATCTCCCAGCCCCGCACGGTGACGGATGTCATTGACTATTGGCAGGGCCTTGGCCTGTTCGCTGTTCTTGCAATACGCCTCCGCCAGCAGGAGCATGGCGTCGGTGTAGCGGAACACAGGGATGTTGGTCTCGGCGAAGTAGGCGATATAGGCATCCTGCTTGCGCTGGGTATCCTCGGTGAACTGGGCCCATTTGGTGAGCCACGTAACCTTGGTGCGGTCGTTGGTGGAAGAGCCCTGGGTATCGTTGAAGGGTTCGTTGTAGGTGGAGTCCCAGGCTGCGAAGAACAGGTTGGGACGGATGTCCGGGCCGCCGAGGGCGAAGTCGTACTCGGGATAGAGGTTCGCCTTCTGGTTGAAGGGTATCCAGTCTATGCCGGCCGAACGGTCGTGGGTGGGGTCGCCGTCGAAGGGAACCAGTTTGCAGGTGTAGCTCTGTACGCCTCCCTGGTCAACCCTGTAGGACTCGTTGTTCTCGCTTCCCACATAGAGTTCGAACACAGCCTCGGTGGACTGGCCGGTGAACATGGCTTTCACCGCATCGGCATTGCTGTAATCCACATAGGAATAGCCGCCGTGGTCGCGGAGGTCTTCCAGGGCCGTAATGGCGTTGCCCACATACTGAAGCGGGTTGGGAAGACGGTCGCGGCGTGCCAGGAAATGCATCCACATGTTCACATGGGCGTAAAGCTCGAGGGCCGAACCCTTGTTGGCACGGATGCCCCAGGAAGCCGAACCCGGAGTTCCATAGTCGAGAAGTGCCACTGCCTGCTCCACGTCATCGAACACCTGGCTGGCGATTTCGAAGTCGGAGGAGCGCTCAATGAGAATGGGAGAATGGTCCTTGTCTATCACCTGGCTCGAAGATTCGATGGCCTTGGTCACAAGGGGGGCGTTACCCCAGATGCGCAGGATATTGAAATAAGTAAGGGCACGGAGGAAGTAGGCTTCACCCAGGAGGCGGTTGTAATCTTCCTTGCTGTCGAATTCGTCTGTGTCCATATCGCTTATCTTGCTTATCACAAGGTTGGCCTCGGCGACAACTTTATAGAAGGGGCCCCAGTCGGCCGCCGAATCGAGCGAGCCCCACATCTTCTCGGTGGAGGAGATGTCGGCGTAGTTGCCTATCGTATAAAAACGGCTGGAGGAGCCGCCAGACCAGCCGGCCCTGACGAAACCGCAGGTGACGTCGCCCCTCTGGTACCAGTTCATGCCTGTTGACATGAGGCCGCGGTAGAGCGAATACAAGCCGGTAACACCCACTTCAGCGTCGGCCTGGCTTTCCCAGAAGGCTTCGTTGTAGATGAGGTCGATCTGGGTCGGCTGAAGGAAGTCCTCGCAAGACGTGGCGGACATCGCCGCTACGGTTGCCACAAGTATTATGATGTACTTTTTCATGGTGTTTTCCTTTTAAGCGTCAGAACTGTATCTGTGCACCGAGCACGAAGGTCTGGGAGAGAGGATACCCTTCTCCGTTGTAGAAACCGGTACGGGAAACCTTGCGCGGGTCGAGCACCGAGGAACGCTTCCACATAGCCAGGTTGCTGACGTTCGCATAGACATTGATTCCGCGGATTCCCAGCTTGCTCATCCATTTGTCGGGAAGATTGTAGGAGACGTTCACGTTGTCGATGCTCCAGTAGTCTCCGCGCTCGAGGTACATGCTGGATTTGCGGTACATGCGTGCGCCGCCGCCCTCCCAGTAGTTGACATAGAGCATGGGATAGTAGGAACCGTCTTCGGGCGATGACCAGAACTTGCTCTCGTCGAACTTGTAGAGCGCATACTGGTAGTAGGTGGCTGCATCGTCCAGACGGGTGAGCTGTTCGTAGAGGGTGGTATTGAAAATCCAATGGCCGAAGGCGAAGGAAGAACTTACCCGCACCGAGAGGTTCTTGTACTTGAAGCCGGTGGAAAGGCCGCCGGTAATCTTGGGTTCGGCAGTCTTGCCTTCGATTATCTTCATGTCCTCCTCGCCCTGGGAAAGGTAGTAGTCGCCGTCCACGTCGGTAAAGAGCGCGCATCCGGGGAAGATTCGGCCCTGGAGATTGCGCGCCAGGCCCATGTCAGCCCCTTTGTACTGAAGGGCTTCACCGGTAAGCGGGTTCACGGGAAGGTCGTTGTAGTAGTCGAGGGCTCCCTGATACTCATGCATATAGTACTGGAATGCCGGAGCGCCCTGGATGAAGGCGTAGCTGTCGCCCACGTTGATGTAGTCCTTTCCGCCGTCTCCCATCTTGGCGATAAGCATGTGGTTGCTTCCCAGGTTGAGGGTCCAGTCCCACTGCACTTTGCTCGTACGGGGGAAGAGGTAGGCGGTTACGGACGTTTCGAAGCCGTGGCCCACCATGTCCACAAGATTGGAGGAAATGCGGTTGAAACCCACATAGGCCGGAAGGGCCGAAGTATAGACCAGGTTGGACATATACCTCGAATAGAGGTCGAAGGTGAGGTTGAGCCTGCGGCCGAGGAGTTCGAGATCGAGACCGTAGTCAACTTCCTTGCTCCAGCTCCAGGTGAGGTCCTTGTTTGCGATCTTGTCGAAGTCCGACACGAGCGAGAGGTTGCCTCCGTAGGTCTTGACGTCCATCTCGTTGCTGCCGACCCAATAGACGCCGGAGCCGAAACCGCTCGGAGCTATGAGCGAGTTGTACTGAAGGAGCGGGTCGTAGTAGATTTCTCCCGAAGTACCGTAGGATGCACGGATCTTTCCGAAGTCGAGCCAGCCTGCCGTTATGGGCTTGAGCCAGGGCTCTTCGGAGAAGGCCCACTGCGCTTTTATCGAGGGGAAGTTGGCCCAGCGGGTATTGGCGCCGAAACGGGATGAACCGTCGCGGCGGTACACGCCTTCAATCTTGTAGCGGTTGCCGGCGAAGCCGTAGGAAAGCAGCCCGAAGAACGAGAGCATCCTGGAAGTTACGATGTCGGAATAGGCATAGGTGTTCTCCTTGGTGTATCCCTGTATCACCTTGAGGTGGTCGGACATGCCGGAAAGGGCCTCTGCGCGCAGGGTGTTGAGGTTGTTGATGTTCACCTCGGTACCAAGAAGGGCGATGACCGTGTGCTTCTTTTCGGGGCCGAAACTCTTGTTGAAGTTGAGCACCGAGTTCACGTTGTAGGTGGTGGTCATGCTGGCGTAGGAGTAGGCTATGCTCTTGTTGTCGGTACGGGCGATGGAAGGCACCGAGTAGTCGCGCTTTCCGAAATCGAGCACCATCGACACCTGGTTGTCCATGGTCAGGTAGTCGGCGAACTTGAGGCGCAGGGTCTCACCCACGGTGAGGTTGTGGGAAAGGTTCTTGTTGTAGGCCTCGCCAAGTTCACCCGACATCTGGTTGAGTTCGGTTTCCGTGCGGTAGAACAGCGACGATGGCAGCGAGGTGGGCGAGGTGGGCATAGCCTTCATAACGTCGCCCATGCCACCGTCGCGGTCCATGTAGGAGTAGCGCATCACGACCTCATTGTGTATCCACTTGTTCACGTCGGTGACAAGTGACATGGCAAGGTTGGTACGCGAAATGCCGTAGCCCACGAGGATACCGGTCTCGTCGTAATGCGCGAGCGACACGCGGTAGGAATTGTTCTCGTTTCCGCCTTCCATGGAGAGGTCGTAGTTGGCAGTCTCACCTGTCTGATAGAACATGTTCTGGAAGTCGTATGCGTTGTTGAAGTACGGGTTGTACTTGTCGGAAAGCACCGAAGGATAGGCGATTGCCTCAACAAAGGTGGCCCCGTTTGCGGAGGTGCGCTGGTCGTACCATTCGGCACCCTGGAAGAGGTTGGTCCACGTCTGTTTGAGAAGTGCTATCTTGGCCTGGCGCTCCTCTTCGCCCACATAGACGGGAATCTTGGCGGGCTTGAGCGTGAAGCCGTGGCTTACGCGGGCCGTGATACGCGCCGCTCCGGAAGTTCCCTTGCGGGTGGTGATGATAATGACGCCGTTGGCTCCCCGCGATCCGTAGATAGCGGTTGCAGCGGCATCCTTGAGGATGTCGATGCTCTGGATGTCCTGCGGATTGAGCGAGGAGAGGAAGTCATTGTCGGTGACGTTGTAGCCCGCGAAATCCTGCAGCGACATGGGAACGCCGTCAATGATGTAGAGGGGGTTGGAAATACCGGTGATGTCGTTGGCGGACGAGAGCGAGCTGTTGCCTCGGATAACCAGACCTGTGCTGGAAGCTCCGGGGACACCGCTTCGGGTTATGGTCTGAAGACCGGCCGCCTGTCCGGCAAGCATGGATGCAAGGGAAACCGCCTGGTTGTTCTCGAGGGCCTGCATGTCCACCCTTTGAACGGCTGCGGATATGTTCCGCAGGTTCTCCTTGGTGTAGCCCACCACGACGAGTTCGTCCAGTTTCTGGTCCTCCGTCTTCATTTCGACCACCATGTTGTTGGCTGCGGTCTGCTCCACGTCGGCATAGCCGATGCAGGTGAAGACGAGGGTGGCTCCCCTCGGGACGGAGATGCTGAACGTACCGTCGTCCCTGGTTATGCCGCCCAGGTTCTGCTGTCCCTTTACATAGAATACGGCTCCGGGAACCGTGTCACCGCTTTTGTCGATGACGGTACCCTTGACCGTAACCGTCCGCTGAGTCTGCGCCACCGCGGCGGGAGCCGCGAGGAGCACGAGTCCCAAAAGGACGGCTGCAATTCTGTGAAATTTGGTTGACATAGTGCTTTATATGGTTTACAGTAATTCCCTTTGAAGTTTCTGCTCGTATTCCAGGGCTCCGTAGTAATCGAAGAGGTAGTGCCACCAGTTATTGAGGTGGAGGTCCTTGGAATCGTGGGTGTTGATGCCCTTGAAGTGCGGGATGTGGCTGAAGAACCACTTCATGTAACCGTACTGGGTGCCGTTCCACTCACTGCACGTAACCTTGCGCGCGAGTTCCTTGTTGTCGTCGATGTAAGGATAGTTGTCCCATTCGTCGGCGAAGGTGTTGATGGACGTGTATTCGCCGTAACCGTAGTTGACGTCGGTGTTGCAGGGCGAATGGCAGGTGCCGATATGGGCGTAACCCTTGTCGTTCACTTTCTCGTAAGCCGTTCCGTGCGAGAAGAACTTGTCGAAGGTGTAAAGGTCTGTCTTGAGGCCGGAGAAGCGGCTGTCGCTGGGGAACCAGTGGAAGGTCTCGTTATAGTAGAGATGACTCATTATGGATTCCACCCTGTGGGCGAAACTGTGCAGGGCCAGGTCCACGGTGCGCTCGTAGTTGCAGAACATCACGCACACGAGCTTCTGGTTGTGGGCGTGGTCGCGGTCGGTGCCGTAGTCTATGGGACCGCTGTTGCACCAGAAACCTCCGCTGCCCATGAAACGGCTCTCGTTCATGTGGCACGAAGGATGGTTGTACACCCACACCTCGTTCACGGTACCTGCATCCACCTTGGCGGTGAGGCCCAGCGAATCCAGCATGCCGGGATAGTCGTAACTCAGCCCGATTCCGTCGATGTTCTTGTGGTCCTTTATGAAATCGTTGCAGATTTCCTTCGGGGTGACATAACGCCTCGGGGATGTTTCGGTTTCGCCCTCGGAATAGTAGCAGTACAGGCGGTCGTTTACATAGTACTCCCCTTCTATCTCTATCTTAACGGCTCCGTGGGAATACTCTTCGAAGTCTTTCTTGTATTCGGCCATCTGCTTCTGGGGGTTGTTGTAGCCGAAAATCTCGTGTATGCGTTTGCCGTTCCACGGGTCGGAGGCGTTGTCGAGATTGGTGTAGTAAGGGTCTTCATAGACCACCGCCACCTTTACTATTATTGGATCTTCCACAGGGCCCCAGTCGGGTTTGATTTCCTCCAGGCGGGTAACCGTAAGGCTGCGAACCTGGGTAAGGTATTCCGTGTGGGCCACCTCCTTGAAGGGCGACACGCTCCAGAAGATTTCTTCCGTGGCTTCGGAAGCGATGCCCAACGCCTGAAGATAGCTGTCGAGGGTGGCTCCGTCGAGCTGCTGGGAAGCGCCCCTTGTGTTGACCGTATAGGGGGAGGACATGTCGGAGGACTTGCTGAACAGCAGCTTGTAGTTGGTCTGTCCGGGCACCTTTTCCCATTCAAAACTATAGACGCCGTCCGCCTCAAGCTCCCACACGGTAGCGTCGGCAGGCGCCGAAAGCGCTATTTCGTAGGTCTTGGTCTCCACCTGGACTTCCTCCTCTTCCTTTATCTGCGGTCCGGCGCAGGCAAGGGCGAAGAGAGGAAGGGCAAGGCATGCAAAGTATCTTTTCATTTCCATATCTTTATTTTCCTATTTCTGCACGGAGAGCGGCCTCCTTCTCGAGGGCTCCGTAGTAATCGAAGAGGTAGTGCCACCAGTTGTTCAGGTGAAGGTCCCTCTCGTCGTAGGTGTTTATCCCTTCGAAATGGGGTATGTGGCGGTAGAACCACTTCATGTAGCCGTACTGCCAGCCCTTCGGATCTTCCCATTCGGTGCGGGAGACCTTGCGGGCCTTGCTCTTGTCGCAGTGGATGTAGGGGTAGTTGTCCCATTCGTCGGCGAAGGTATAGATGGCACTCGTCTTGTCGTAACCGTAATCGACGTCGGTGTTGCAGGGTGAATGGCAGATGCCGATATGGGCGTAACCCGGCTCTCCGATGGCTTCGTAGCCGCTTCCGTGCGAGAAGAACATGTCGAAGGGCTTGAGGTCGGCCTGAGTCTTGCCGGTGATGTCGTTCTTGCGCCAGTAGTCGTATATGTAGGTGAACACTCCGTACTTGGAGTAGGTGTTGCCGCTGAAGCCCCAGTAGTTGTTGTAGTTGAGCTGGCTCATGATGCTTTCCGTGCGGTGGGCGAAGCTGTGCAGGGCCAGGTCCACGGTGCGCTCATAGTTGCAGAACATCACGCAGACGAGCTTTTTGTTGTGGGCCTTGTTGCGCCCTGTTCCGTAGGCGATGGGGTAGCTGTTGCACCAGAAGCCTCCCTGCCCCATGAAGCGCGACTCGTTCATCTTGCAGGAAGGATGGTTGTAAACCCACACTTCGTTGATGGTGCCCTCATCCACCTTGGCGGATAGGCCGAACTCGTCCATCATTGCTACATAGTCGTAGCTCAGGGTGCTGCCGTCGATATCCTTGTGGCGCTTGCCCGTTTCGGGATCGGGATCGAGGTAGCGCTCGTAAAGAACTGGAGCGGTCATGTATTCGCGGGTGCCGTCTGCAGTGGAAGTGGTGTAGCAGAACATCTTATGGGAATCGTGTTCCTCCACTATCTCTATGTCAACGGCTCCGTGGGAGATTTCCTCGAAGGCGGCGGCAAACTCCGCAAGCTGGGCATGCGGGTCGTTCCAATGCTCGATTTCGTGGATGCGCTTGCCGTTGCGGGGGTCGGAGGGGTTCGAGGGGTCGTTGTACACCGGGTCCTCATAGACTACGGCCACCTTTACCTTGACGGTGTTTTTCTCCGGAACGGAAACCGGATCCTGCACCAGTCTGGTTACGCTCA
Organism: uncultured Bacteroidia bacterium; assembly: GCA_902797435.1. GTDB lineage: Bacteria > Bacteroidota > Bacteroidia > Bacteroidales > UBA932 > Cryptobacteroides. The sequence goes on along the minus strand of CADBSV010000061.1, from coordinate 10,666 downwards.
GGCTGCGGACCTGCGGGGTGTAGGGCACGCCTTCCGCCCACGGACCCACGCTCCAGTAAAGCTTGGCGGTCTCTCCGGGTGCCACGCCTATTTCGCCGAAGACCTCATCAAGGTCGTCCGCAGGAACATCGGCGCTGCCGCCCTTCACTACCACGGACGCCTTTTCCGTCATTTCCAAGGTTTTACTGAACCAGATGCGGTAGCGGCTTTCGGTGGAGAGAGGTTCCCACTGAAAACTGTACGCCGCGCCGTAGCTGAGGGAGAGCGTCGCCCCGTGTTCCGGGGAGAGCAGTGCTATTTCGGGCCCCTTTTCCTGAGAGGTCTGTTCTTCGGTCTCATTGGTGCCGCCTCCTTCTGCGGGGCCTGCCTTCTCGGTGCAGGAACCGTTTACAAGGAAAGGAAGGCAGAGAAACAGTGCTATAATCTTCTTTTTCATTGTTTTAGTAGGTTACTGGGAATTCTGTTATTCGGAGAGTGGTGCAGCCGTAGGGAATGAGGGTTATCTCTTCCACGGGACCGAGTTCGGCCTGGTACTGATTGCTGTACGGAAGAGGACCGGTCATCCCTTCATAGGATTTCCACTCCTTCATCTGACGCGCCCGTACCTTTATCTGCAGGGGTGCGTTCTGCACATTCCAGGGATAGCCGCCGGCGGGCGTGTCGATTACCTTGAAGGAGGACGCCTGGTCTTCCTTTTCGACGTCTTCGCGAAGAAGGGCATAGTTCCATGCATCGGGACTGTGCACCTCATAGTACCAGTCGCCGTAGCGGGTGCCGAACTTGCCGTCGTTTGCAACCTTCTTCCAGTTCTCCTGCATGCGGAGTGCGAACACCAGCGGACCGCGTTCGACAGCGGCCGAGTTTTCATACCAGCGGGAAACCTTTACCTTAAGCGGAAGGCAGAGCTCGATTTCGTCACCTTCACTCCATTTTTCGTTGACGGTGACAGTCTGTCCTCCCTTGCCGGATACGACTTCCCTGCCGTTCACCTTTACGGAGCCGGACTCGCACCATCCGGGAATACGGAAGTGCAGGGGGAAGGAGACCGGAGAGCCTAGGCTTGTAATTTTAAAAATAACGCTCTCCGAGAACGGGTAACCTCCTGATTCAGAGATGGTTATGGGGGGGTGATTTGCCAGGCTTGCGGTCACCGTACACGGACCGTAGTACATTGCGGCAAGTCCGCCGTCATCGGAAGCATACCAGAGGTCGCGGACGAACTTGGGCCAGCCCTGATGCATGTTGGCAGTGCAGCAGGGGAAGCCGGTCAGCGGGCCGAAGGTACCTTCGGTGCCGTTGTAGCTGGTCATGAAATTGCGCATGCGGCGCGACACCTCGATCTGGTTGAGCTGCTGGTAATACTGGCGGGCGTCGAAAGCATCGGTTGCCTGGGTGGGGAGGGCGTTGTAGGCCACCTTTTCAAGCCAGTCGGCAAGGTCGGTGCGGCCGGTTATCTCTATCATCCTCTCCAGAGAGAACATAAGTTCGACGGCGGAACAGAATTCGGAGCCCTGGGTGGGGTTGCCGCTGTGCAGGAGTTCGTCGCTGCCGTACATTCCGATGGGCCAGCCAAGATGCTTCATCAGGTCTTCGTATCCGACGGTTATTGCATCGAGATACGACTTATCGCCGTTGCCCTGATACTCTATTACGGGAGCCTTCATGCCCTGGGCAAGATTCACGCAGTGAAGCGCATACCGGGTGAAGAGGGTGCTGTGGTCGGAGAGACGGTCTTTCCAGGGAGCAGTTTGCTCTGCAAGGAGTTTGCCCAGGTCCAGAAGGAACTTGTCTCCGGTGATATTGTAGAGCCAATAGACAACCATTATATTGTCCGCTCCGCGCTCCACCGCCCAGTAACTCCACTGCCCGAGAGGTTCCGTGGGAAGTTTCGCGAGCTGATAACGGAAATATTTGGTCATAAACGAGATGACCCTCTCGTCACCGGTTGCGTCGTAGTACTGCTGAAGGAACTTGAGTACCACTATGCGGGGCCACCAGTCATGTGTGCGGTCGCGCTGCAGGCCATCGACGTTGGGAAGGTCTTCCCCGGGGCCGAAGAAGCCGTCTTCCTGCTGACTGGCGAGGGTCCATTCTATCCACCTCCGGGCCTTGGCCTTGAGGGCCTCGTCATCAAGGATATAAGCCAGCGGCACAAGGCCGTCGATCCAGTAAGGACCGCGCTCCCACTTGTCTCCGTCACCTCCGAGCCAGCCGTTGCGGTCGCCCATTATATTGGGTACTATCTCGTCGAGATGGCCGGTCATGCCGGATGCCTGCCGCAGGAGCTGGTCGCGGAGCCATCCTTCGGGCTTCACGGCTCCGAGCGGAAGCTCCATATAAGGTTTGCGCACAAGCGGCTCTCGGTTGTTGGTATATGCACTCCCCTGCTTGCCTTGAGCTGCGCAGGAGAGCAGGGCAGTTGCTGCGAGTGCCATAAACAGATAATGCTTCATCAGTCAAATATTAGTTTTGTGTTACCTTTCAGGGTTATCTTTCGCTCTTCGCCGCCGTAAACGATGGTGCATTCCTTTGGCGAGCCGGTCGAAGTGAATTCGAAGCTTGCTGTGCCGTCGCAGCAGCGGCAGAAATCAAATCCGATGCGGTCGTTCCCCACGCGGAGGTTCCTCACGCGGAGCGTATCCCAGTCGGGGGGAAGCTGAGGAGAAAGCGAAACGGTGCCTTCGAGTGCGTTGCAGCGCCATCCGAGCATTCCAAGGATGGCGGGGCCGGTGACTCCGGTCTCGGACCAGCACTGGAAGGCCGTGATGCCGCCGCTGCGGTAGGCATTGCCGCGCAGCACTTCGGGCACCCTCCCGTGGGTCTGTCCGCTGTAGCAGCCCAGGTTGCCCATCAGATGATAGAACGCGGCATCGCTGAGGCCGGTGGTATATTCGGCAAGCGCCACCGAGCCCGTGAGCAGCGGCCAGATGTTGCTTTCGTCGTAGGGACCGACGTTCTCTTCGTCGCGAGGATCGCCGCTCTGGCGCACTCCCCAGGGCTTTGTGAAGTTGTCGCCGATGAACCATTCCATGGTACTGCGGGCCTTCTGGGGATCGGTTACTCCGAGCCATATCGGGAATGAGGGCAGAGTAAGCAGGGAGCTGGTGAAGGAACCGTCATTATATATTCCGTAATTATAATATCCCTTGGGATTCCAGTAGCGGTCGAGTTCCTTCTTTACGATTCCCGACTCCTTTGCCCAGGATTCGGAGAGGGCCTGCTTTCCGTCCAGTTCCGCCAGCCACGCCGCATCCTCGAGGGCTCTTGCCCAGATGCCGCAGAGGTAGAACTCGGTATTGTCGGCAAAGTAGTCTCCCCCTTCGAGCCAGCCGTGACCCACGTGACGGATTTCAATGAAATGGTCGCCGTCGGTATCGGTGGACATGCAGAACTCCATTGCCTTATAGATATTGGGCATATGGGCGCGCACGAAGCTGACGTCACCCGTAGCACGCAGGTAGTCGGCCATAAGCACCACATAGAGCGGAGTGGCGTCGGAGGCGTCGAAATGGTCGGAGCCGCTTGTGGTGAGCTCGTGGAAGATGGGGCCGTCCTCACCCTGATAGTCGGAGAGCATCTCCAGGGTGTACCGCACCGAAGCGAAGTCTCCCATTGCAAGGTAGGCGAAGCCGGCTATTTCGGAGTCGCGGCCGAAATACCATGCATAGCCTGGACGTCCGCTGACCCTGTGACCGCCTCCCCATCCGCGGAGAGAAGAAGCATATCCGGCCATGACACCTGTCCCGAGGCCCGGGGTCTCGGCAAGGAACTGCCCGGCGCTCACGGTTGCCCAGCGGTAACCTTCGTTGAACACCGGATCGGGGCTTTCTATGCTCACCGATTCTTCCAGATAACGCTGCCAGTGTTCGCGGCTGCGCTCATAAACCCCTTCGGGATCGGCGGCGGCAGCCTTCCATGCCTTGTAAGCCTTGTCCACCCCTTCGTTTCCGGCGGCCAGCACGATGTCCGCCGCAACTTCACCCGAGGTGCGCAGGGAAAGCGCCGCGTCGAGTTGGAGAAGATTCCCGTGACGGCTTTCGCGTATCAGGCGGGCGGGAAGGTTCGAGCCTGCGAGCGACACGAATTCGCCTTCACCCGCAGTAATTGAATAAATGCCGGCACGCTGGTTCCAGCCTCCACAGACCGAACCGAGGGCGTCGGAGTCGTACGGCCACATGTAGCGCATGTTGGAAGAGAACTCCACGATAAGGCTGTCCGGAGAGGCAGTGCCGTCGGAAGCCTGCCACTCGTAATGCGCTACGACAGCAGGGCCGTCCACGTCTCCGCAAATGGTTTCCTCAACCACGAGATTTCCGGCGCGGTAGGTGCGCCTTATGGCACCGGGCTCAAGGGTAACCGATTCCGCAGGATTAAGCGGCCAGAACTCTCCGCCGGAAGCGACGGTCAGCTTGAAGTCCTTTATGGACATAATCGGATGAGTCCATATTTCCTTGATACCGCCTCTCTCGTCGCATACGGTCATGCACCGGCGGGTGGGTACGATGACCTCCTGGGAGGCGGGAGCAAAAGACAGGCTCATGCTGGCGGCGTCGCTGACGGTCCCGCCTGCGTGCCCATCGTCCCAAATCACGGGACGCGGGGCACGGAAACGGCCCGAAAGGGCGGCCGCTACCGAAGCGGGCTCACCCTCACCGGACAAGAGCACCCGGGCAGGTTCATAAGTCCAGTACCGCTCGGGGGATTCGGTCTTGCCGCCGGTGAGCCAGTTTACGACATTGGAAGTAAAACGGTTCAGGATTTTAGTATTGTAATTGGGACGGTCGTAGTAAAGGAAGCAGCCTATCGAAAGGAGCTCGCCCCTGCCGACCTTCTGGTCCCATATCACTTTATAATCGGGATGATAGAATATGAGCGCCCACAGCGTGGCGGCGATACGGGTGCCGGGGCGCCTGGGGGCATTGCTGCCGGTGTAGCCGAGAACCCTGGATACGTTGTCTTCGTGGCCATGCCAGACATAGGCGCCGCCGTGCATTCCGTCGAAAAGAGGATGCGAGCGCCAGGCATGGTAGCCCACCTTACGGCCAAACCCGTCGTCCACAGCCTCCCAGGTGCCGGTCTCCACCGGATTCTCCTCTATCCCCCAGGCATGAGCGAGACGGACGGCATCCATGGAAAGAACCACCTTTCCGCCTTTTTCCATGTAACGGACGAAAGCAGGGCCCGCCGCCAGTTCTTCTTGAGTAATGGCGGAAGTGTCGGGACGGTGATACCACACGAGGTCGTAAGCGCCAAGGGAGGAATCAAGGGTTATTGCTTCGCAGCGATAGCCGCGCTCCGACAGGGCCGATGCAAGCCCCTGCTCGGAAGAAATTACGCCGATGCGGGGTGCCGGAGAGCAGGCAGCAAAGAAGAGTGCCGCGAAAACAGTGTTCAGAATTCTGTGGTTAACCATAGGTTATTACTTTGGTTAACGCAAATATATGAAACAGGATTGCAAGATGTCGGGAAATTTGTTTCAATATTTTTAACATTTGTTTCAATTTGCATATCTTTGTAATATCATGACGAACAAGACGCCTCTGCTTATTTTCTGTTTCCTTGCATTCCTCTCCGCCGGCTTGGGAGCCCAGCCATACACAATGCGGCGTCTGGAAGTAGAAAACGGCCTGTCGCAGAATATGGTCTATTGCATCATTCAGGACCGCAGCGACTTCATCTGGATAGGCACCCAGAACGGGCTCAACCGCTACGACGGCAGTTCGTTCCGGATATTCAAGAAAAGCAGCGGGGGCGGGCTCCGCAACGACGGCATCTGTTCGCTCGCCCAAGACCCTGAAGGCAATATCTGGGTTGGCACGACCCTCGGGCTCCAGATATTCGATCCCGTAAGCGAATCTTTCAGGATGATTCCCATTCACGACGCCACAGGCAATGCAGTGGAAGGGATCGTGAGGGATATCGAGTTCGGAGAGGCGGGCGAAGCTTATGTGGCAATAGCGGACACCTGCCTTGTAAAGATAGATAAAGGCGGCATCCCGAGTCAGCTCAGCCTTGCAGATGCCGGCAAGGGCATACGCATTAGGGACCTGTTCACCGACGGCGAGGGCAATCTGTGGATAGCCTCCTTTGGCGGCGGACTCATGGAGCTCCCCGGAGGCAGCCCGGACAGGGCGAGGTCCTTCCCTTATGGGAGCGCCGCCGACCGCATGTTCACCAAGATTGCCGGAAAAGACAACGAAACCCTTCTGCTCGGGACGGTTGACCAGGGGATGCTCGAATTCAGCATCCGCACGCGCACATATTCTCCGGTAAGCGGATTCGGAAGGGACGAGGTGCATTTCGTGCACGACATAATGGTGAGTTCCGAAGGCAGCATCTGGGTAGGAGCCGAAAACGGATTGCATATAAAGGATGCATCCGGCATCACCCGGCTGACGCACAGCAGCAGTATGCCGGATTCCATCTCCGACAACGCTGTGTTCTGCATCAGTGAAGACAGCGAAGGAGGGGTATGGATAGGAACCTATTTCGGTGGGGTGAACTACTATTCCCGCTACTCCTCGATGTTCCGGAAATACAGTCCGCTTCCCGAAGAAGGCCACCTGCGGGGGAAAAACATCAGTGAATTCTGCCCGACGGGCGACGGTCGCATCTGGATAGGCACCGAGGACGCCGGGCTGCACCGCTTCGATCCGAAAGACGGAAAGTTCGAAACGGGCTTCATCCCGGCCGGCAACATCCACGCCCTGTCCATCATAGACGGAAACCTCTGGGCAGGTTCCTATGGGGAAGGCCTTTTCATTCTGGGGCGGGACGGCCGCCTGATACGCAGGCACATACTCCCGGCCGAGGGAGGTTCTCCCGGCGACAACAGCATCTACTCCATATTCAAGGATATTTCCGGGGTCGTCTGGATAGGCACCGAAAGCGGACTGTTCACCTATGACGGCAAGAGCGGCACTTTCAGCCGTGCCGCCGGGGATCTCATATTCCGGCAGGTGAACGACATTGTCCAGGATTTCGAGGGCAAGCTCTGGTTCGCCACGATGGGACAGGGAATTTTCCGCTACAATCCCGAAACCGGCGTCTGGCTGAGCGTTCCCGGAGCGGATCCCTTCACGACATGCATCCTGGAAGATTCGGAGCACAACCTCTGGTTTGGAACCGAAGACTCCGGCATTGTCTTTTACAGCCATGCATCCAACGATTTCGAAAGACGCTGGAGCGAGGAGGACGGCCTGCCCAACAACATGATATACATGCTTCTCGAAGATTCCGGAGGAGGTATATGGGGAAGCACCAACCGAGGCCTTTTCCACATCTCGCCCTATAGGGACAAGGTGCAGCGTTTCGACCACCACAGCGGCCTGGTGTGCGACCAGTTCAATTTCAAATCGGGGATGAAGGCCTCCGACGGAACCATCTACTTCGGAGGAGTGAAAGGCTTTGTCTCCTTCTCGCCGAAAGAATTCAACCTGCCGGCCAAGAAAGCCAAAATCGTTTTCAACCGCTTCATGCTCTACAACCGGGAGGTGGCTCCCGGGGCGAAAAATTCCCCCCTCGGCAAATCAATCATCTTCGAAGACGAGATATCCCTCAAACCGTCTGAGAGAATGTTCAGCATAGGCTTCGCCGACCTCGATTATTCCTTTTCGGACATCAAGACCTATCAGTACCGGCTCGTGGGACACGACCGGGAGTGGATAGATATAGAACACAGCCACCTGCTGAGTTTTTCGAACCTTCAGCCGGGGCATTACAGGCTCGAGGTGAGGGCCAATCCTATCAACTCTTTCCCCGGAGATACGGTGAAGGGGATTGACATCAGGATCCTGCCTCCATGGTACCTTACGCCCGTCGCCGTGGCCATAGAGGTATTGCTTGTGCTCGCCCTTCTTTCACTTGGCGTCTCACTGCTGGTTAAAAGAATACGCAAACACAACCAGGAGGTGGTGCTCCGGGAGCTGGAACGGCGGCGCGCCGCAGCATCTTCCGCCGACATGAAATTCCTCGACAGGGTGGCGGGCGTAATGGACGAATACCTTTCCGACCCCGATTTCAACGTCAACATGATGGCCGATCTGCTCCATATGAGCCGTTCTACCCTGTACCGCAAGATGAAGAACCTTACCGACGCCGCAGGAAACGACTACATAAAGCAATACCGCCTCAAAAAGGCGGCAAAACTGCTTGCAGACAAAAACCTGCCCGTCGCTGAAATAGCGTCCCTCACAGGCTTCAGCTCCGTTTCTTATTTCTCGCGCTGTTTCCGGTCCTTCTACGGGGTATCCCCGAAAGACTACAAAGGAGATCAGAACAAATAGGTGAAACGCATGGCGAGAGGAGCACTGGTGCGCCCCACGCCCACATCAAGCGAGAATCCTGCCTTTTCGCCGACCGATATTCCGAAAGGAATGATTGTGAAGGTGCCGCCAAAGGCATTGTAGCCGGCATCGGTACCCCGGAAAGATTCGTCGTAACGCCGGTAGCGCAGGCCGTAGCCGACGGCAGCGTACATCCTGACCCTCTTCTCGAAAGAGTAATATACCCTGACTTCGGGAAGGACATGAAGTATGGATTCCCTTTCCTGCAGAAGAGATGGACCGCCTTCGAGATTGTTATAGGCAAAGGTGTAATACGCGCTCATGAACAGTCCGAGATGATACTTGGGGAAATTGTACCCGAATGTGAGGTGCAGGCTCGGAAATCTCACCGGCGAGGATTCATAATCGGCATCGTCGTAAGAGCCGGTGCTGCCGCCGCTTGTAATCTCGGTAGCCCCCCAGCCGTGCGAACTGTCATATACATTGTAGAACACAAGGCCGGCACCAAACTCCCAGACGCCTGCAGGAGCATCCTGGGCGTACGAACCGACTGTCACGCCAAGGCCGGCCAAAAGGAATAACGCTAACAGAATCTTTTTCATGTCTTTGCTATTTCATGCGGAAAAAACCGTGTGTCACTTTATAAGCCGTGCCGTCGGCCCCGGTTCCCGAAAGTTCGAAAAGCCCCTCGACTGTCGGGGTGTCGCCGGGCAGCCGGGTAAATTCGACACTGCCTGTCATGGGAATGACATCCGACCCCTGTGAAATGCTTGCCGTGCAGGAATACTTCTGGCCTGCAACCGGCGCGGAACTCTCGGACATGGACAGGCTGAAGTCGAAAGAAGCATCGAGCCCCGTCATCGTGACATTCAGCGAAACCGAGTAAGGCGCGGCATCCAGGCTCTTTGTAAGATAATTCGAGTTGCTGCGCCCGTGCATCACATATTTTTTGCCGTTTACATTCATCCTCACTCCCGGACCGCCCACGAACGGATCCATGTCGCGTGAGCAGCCGGCTAAAGCAAGCAGCGCGAAAATCGCCAAAAGAAGATATCGTTTCATGATTTCCTTTATTTCATTACAAAGATACTCATAATTGCGGATTATTGTATTTTTGCATCATGATTAGGGAAATACACCTTGCAGCAGGCTGCTTCTGGGGCGCCGAAAAATATCTCAAGCTCATACGCGGAGTTGTGTTCACCGAGGTGGGTTTTGCCAACGGCAACACTCCCGACCCTACATACCGGGAGGTCTATACCGACTCCACCGGCTATGCGGAAGCTGTACGGGTGAAGTACGACCCCTCCGTGCTGCCGCTCGGCAAACTTCTGGAGATTTATTTCAAGGCCATTGATCCGCTGAGCCTCAACAAACAGGGAGAGGACGAGGGCACGCGCTACCGCACCGGAATATATTGGTCGGACGGGTCGGACCTTCCAGAGATTTCGGCCGTCATGGAAGAGCAGCAAAAGCGCTATGGGGTGCCGCTTGCCGTGGAGGTGCTTCCCCTGAAGAGCTTTTACAGGGCGGAGGAATTCCACCAGGATTACCTTGACAAAAACCCCGGCGGCTACTGCCATCTCCCCGCTGCACTCTTCGAGTACGCAGCCGGCGCGAATAAGGAGTAAGGGGCGAAGAACCCTTCAGGCAGGTCAGAAACGGTATCCCGCGCGAAGCGCGAAAGGCATGTATGTGAGCCCCAGGGAATAATCCAATGATACGCAAACCCTGTCGCCCAGGGATATTCCGAATGGAGACAAAGTCCAAATGCCCCCGAAGGACCGGTAGCCCAGAGTCTCCCCATCGTACGTTTCGGACCACTGGCGATACCGGAGGCCGTACCCTGCCGTAAGATACACCAGCATGCGGGGCCGCAAATCACCCCGAATCTGCCGACGAAAGGGCGTTGGCGGCATAGTTCGTCGGCAAAAACCGCCCGATTTGCAGACGAGGAAGATCGCAAATTAATTTCTATAGATGATGGTGGAGCCAACAGGGCCGGCAATGGTTACCATGCAGCCGGGAGTTCCGGCCGCCCCGGCTCCTCTTTGCGGGCCCTTCCGGGAGCAAAACGGGCCTCCCTGCACCCCAACCCCTCTCTGCGAGCCCTTCCGGGAGCAAAACCACCCCTTCCTGCACCCCGAACACCCCGGTCCTCCAAAAGGTCATTCCGGAGACAAGATTACGGCTGCCACCAGCGGAACCATGCGGATTGAACGGCTATTCATAAGAGCCAAGGGGGTATAACCATCAAAAAGAAGCCGGCTAAAAATTAGCCGGCTTCATGATACTTTTGAGCGGAAAACGGGATTCGGACCCGCGACCTCGACCTTGGCAAGGTCGCGCTCTACCAACTGAGCTATTTCCGCGTCGGGACT
>CADBSV010000060.1 GCA_902797435.1 uncultured Bacteroidia bacterium | reverse complement strand
CTGGCATTCACTTTGGAAGACGACGTAATCCGGGAAGGGGTTCGCAGGATTCAGCATTTTCTTACAACACTGAATGCTTGAATCTAAATAGCGCTCATTGTGAAGATCCGTGCCCTGGATGCTATGCAGAGGATGAGTACACGCACCAGATTATTTTTTTCGTATATTTACGACATGAAGTTTTTGGGAAACATTGCATGGCTCATTCTTGGCGGAATAGTCATTGCTCTCATTTATTATGTCGTGGGGCTCCTGATGTGCATAAGTATCATCGGGATTCCTTTCGGAGTGCAGCTCTTCAAACTGGGCACCTTTTCCATGTGGCCTTTCGGAAACGAACTGGCCGACAAACCCAACGAGCCGGGCTGCATTTCGGTAGTGATGAATCTCGTATGGATTCTTCTCGGCTGGTGGGAGATTGCAGTCATCCATCTTCTGGCGGGGCTTGTCTTCTGCGTAACAATCGTGGGAATACCCTTTGGCGTCCAGCATTTCAAGATGGCCTTGAGTTCCATCTTCCCCTTCGGCAAGGAAATTCGCCCCACCGGAGTCCAAACATTTGAATAATCATCACTTACATCTATATCAAAATTATGAAAAAGTACATTGCTGAGTGCTTCGGGACAATGGTTCTGACACTCCTTGGCTGCGGAACCGCAGTCTTCCTCGGATGCGGCACTCCCGCCGGCGTGGTGGGTACCGCCATTGCTTTCGGGCTGTCCGTTGTAGCCATGGCTTATGCCATCGGCGGCATCAGCGGCTGCCACATCAATCCTGCAATAACCCTTGGCGTAGCTCTCTCCGGCCGCATGGGCTGGAAGGATGCCTGCGGCTACTGGTGCGGTCAGGTTATAGGCGGTATCATCGGTGCTGCCATCCTCTATGCCATCGTCTCTGTAACCGGAGCTCCCGGTGCAATGGGCGATCCCGCAGGTCTCGGTACCAACGGCGTTGCCAATGCCGGCGGAGTCTGGGGTGCAGCCCTCGTGGAATGCGTTGCAACCTTCCTCTTTGTTTTCGTTGTGCTCGGAACCACCGATTCAAAGGTTGGCGCCGGCAATTTCGCTGGTCTGGCCATCGGTCTCACGCTGATCCTTATACATCTTGTATGTATCAATCTTACAGGTACTTCCGTGAACCCGGCCCGTTCTATCGGACCGGCTCTCTTCGTTGGAGGTGAGGCCCTTAAGAACCTCTGGGTGTTCATCGTTGCACCCCTCGCAGGAGGTGCCCTCAGCGCCCTTGCCTGGAAGGCGGTGGCCCCGGCAAAATAGCCGACCCTAAAATATTTGAAAAAAAAACGCTGCAAAGGTGTATAAAATCACAGGATTTATAATACTTTTGCAGCGCAATTTTTCAATATCCTTTTATGCGGCGTGAAGAAATATTCCACAACTACCTGTGAGCTGATTGATTTAGTCAGCTCCGGTGCAGAATTAAAAGACTTGCTTTCCAAGTCAATTGCCAAGGCTAAGGCAGTAAATCCCGACAGGGATACCAATCCTGCACAAAGTCTGGAGGAATTTTTTGATTTCATCGAGTGGAGTCTTACCACTCTTCCACGTTTTATTCTCAAGCTACCGCAAGGCTCTTCGCTCTACGACCACATGGATCAGGGCGTTGATTATCTGTATTTCCTTGTGGACCAGCCGCTTGAGGAACTCGAGGGCAAAGGTTATTATTTCCCGTCCCTGCAGTATCACGAACCTTTCTGCAGTTGGCTCAGGGGCTACTGCCGCAGGTGGGGGGAGTTTCTCTCCAGCCCGGACTCGTGGAAACCGGAGTACGCTGCCGACTTCTACAGCGACCCTGGATTCGGAGTGCCGCAGCAGTGGTATGAGAGCCCGTCGAACTGGAAGAGCTACAACGATTTCTTCTCGCGTCGCCTGAAAGACCCTTCGCAGAGGCCCATAGCCGATCCTGATAATCCTTCTCTGGTGATTTCGCCTGTTGACGGCTGGCCTCAGGGCGTCTGGACCATTGATTCTGAAGGATATATCCGTGATGGTGTCCAGCTCAAGAGCCGGAATTTCGGCAGTATTGCCGGTCTTCTCGGTCCGGGCTGCGCCTATGCCGACTGTTTCGCAGGAGGTACTCTCACCCATGTCTTCCTCGATGTGAACGACTATCATCGCTATCATTTCCCCATCAGCGGAAAGATATTGGAAATGAGGAAGATTGAAGGGTTCGACGCCGGCGGAGGCATTTATCGCTGGAATCCTGAGACGCGCCGCTACTGGCTCGACAGCCGCAATCCCGACTGGGAGAGCATAGAGACCAGGGCCTGCATCGTTCTGGAGAACCCTGTTTATGGAAAGGTGGCCATGCTGCCTATCGGAATGTCTCAGATTTGCTCCGTTAATTTCTCCGAAGGCATTGCTCCCGGAGTGGAGGTCCATAAAGGACAGGAACTCGGATACTTCCTTTTCGGTGGCTCCGATTTCGTGATTGTGTTCCAGAAGGGGGTTAAGTTTTCCCTGCAGGCCGATACCCATGGGCATATCTTCCTGGGTGAAGCCCTCGGGACTCTCAGCAGATAGTTCTTCTGCTATACCGACATAGTTGCGCATCCGTCTGTTTGCATAGGCTGGCGAATGCGCATTTTTTTTGCTAAATTTGTATCCTATGCAAGATTTCGTTTATTATACCCCTACGGAGGTGGTTTTCGGCAGGCGGAGCGAAGAGAGCATCGTCGCCCTTCTAAAGAAATACGGCGCTCACAGGGTGCTGATTCATTATGGAGGCGGCAGCGCCGTCCGCAGCGGCCTCGTCCCAAAAATCAAGACCCTTCTTGACGAGGCTGGCATTCCCTGGGAAGAATTGGGAGGCGTGGTTCCGAACCCCCATCTGAGCCTGGTTTATGAAGGAATAGACCTTTGTTCCAAGGCGGGGATCGACTTTATCCTTGCCATAGGCGGGGGAAGCGTCATTGATTCGGCAAAGGGGATAGCCTACGGAGTCTGCTACGAAGGCGACGTGTGGGATTTCTTTGATGCTAAGGCTGTTCCGGAGAAGGCCCTTTCGGTAGGAGTGGTGCTTACGATTCCTGCCAGCGGCAGCGAGATGTCGGACAGCTGTGTGCTTACCAATACCGAAAAAGGGCAGAAAAGGGGCTGCAACAGCAATCTCTGCAGACCGCGGTTTGCCGTCATGAACCCGGAGCGCACAATGACTCTGCCGGCTTTTCAGACAGCCTGCGGTATTACCGATATCATGATGCACAGCATGGAGCGCTTCTTCTCTTCCGTAAGCCCGATGTCCATCACGGACAGCATCTGCGCGGCTCTCATCAGGGATGTCCGAATTACGGGGGAGAAGCTTCTTGGGAATCCTTCCGACTACGATCTTAGGGCCAGCATCATGTGGGCCGGCAGCCTTGCCCATAACGGCCTTACCGGCTGCGGAGTGCAGTTCGACTTCGCTACCCACCGGCTCGAACATGAACTGAGCACCATGTACGGAGTTGCTCACGGAGCCGGCCTTGCAGCGCTCTGGTGCCACTGGGCGGCTTATGTGCTTCCCGACAATCCGCAGCGTTTCCGTCAGTTCGCCTTGAGGGTGATGGATATCCCTGACGGTCCCGATGCGGCCCGGCAGGGGATAGAGGCGATGCGTGCGTTTTACCGGCGCATAGGAATGCCCACGAGCATCCCGGAACTTATAGGCCGT
>CADBSV010000059.1 GCA_902797435.1 uncultured Bacteroidia bacterium | reverse complement strand
GAATGTCGAATATGTGATTGCAGACAATTTCTTGAATTTCTGGTTCCGTTTTGTGTACCGCTATCGCAGTGCTGTGGAAGTGGGAAATCTGGAGTGGCTTCAGAATAAAGTTTTTGCGGATTATGAAACATATTCAGGACACATTCTTGAGCGTTATTTTCGTCAGAAATACGCTGAAACCGGTATGTACAGTATCATTACCAATTACTGGAAAAAGGACGGGAAGGATGAGATAGATTTGGTTGCCGTTGATGAGGCAGGAAAAACCGTCATTATTGGAGAGGTGAAGCGGACTCGCGAGAAGATAGATCATGAAGTACTTGAAAAAAAGGCTGCAACAATTGTAGCTCATCATAGCAAGTGGTCAATCTCTTTCGTTGGCCTTTCCATGGATGACATGTGACGAAGCTTTTTCTGTTTATGACAGTAAAGTTATACTGTCAGACTTCAAAGCGTTGCACTTCAGAGTAAAATCCAGCAATCCCGGCAGAAAACTAATAGAGAAGACAATGAACGCACCAGTATAGGCTAACCTACACTCTCTTAACCCTCAAAACCCTTCTGATGGCGGAGATTTGGGAGACGACCTTGTCGAGTTCCATGTTGGAGGGAACTAGCATGCGGACCGAAATTTCGTTGGTGCCCTCGCGGGAATTCTCCGCAACGTTGAAAGACCGAAGCGAAACCTTGAATGAGCCGATAACCTCCATTATCGAGGCCAGGATGGCCTGGTCTTTTTCGGCGGTGATGCTGAGCGTCGCCTGGAAATCGCCGGACGAGGCAGTTTCCTGCCACACCACTTTCTGGATGCGGTAAGGGTACCTTTCCATGAGCCGGGCGGCGTTAGGACAGGAGATGCGGTGAATCTTGATGCCGTCGGTGCGGGTGACGAATCCGAAAACGTCGTCTCCGAAGA
The DNA here is from genome assembly GCA_902797435.1 of uncultured Bacteroidia bacterium. Lineage (GTDB taxonomy): Bacteria > Bacteroidota > Bacteroidia > Bacteroidales > UBA932 > Cryptobacteroides. Next base: position 24,168 of record CADBSV010000059.1, on the reverse strand, counting down.
CGGGATTGCAGCACTTGGAGAGCTTATAGTCCAGACCCCGCACGTTGCGGGCGTTAAGCACCAGAATCTCGTCGCCGCTGGAACTGTAGTCCAGTTTGCGGTTGATGACAGGCAGGTCTCCATGGTCGGTTCCGGCTGCGACCGCCTCCTTTTTCTGGAGGATGAACGACTTGATGTCGTTGATGTCTATGACCTCGCGGGCTATGTCCGCCATGAAGCTTATTACGGCCGAATACTTGTGCTGTTTCATGTATTCGGTCTGCAGGTCGTCAGGCCATTCGAGCTTCCAGTTGCGCAGGCGCCTTTCGAGCAGTTCGCGGCCGTCGGCGGCCAGTTTGCGCTCTTCGGCATCCAGTTCCTGCTTTATCTTGGTGCGGGCCTTCGACGTGACTACCCAGTCGAGCCACTGCCGGGTGGGGTGCTGGTTCTTGCCGGTGGTAATCTCCACCACGTCTCCTGTCTTCAGCCGCTCCTTGATGGAAACGCCCTTGCCGTTCACTTTGCCTCCGAGGCAGTGGATGCCGATGTTGGAGTGGATATTGAAGGCAAAATCCAGTACGGAGGCTCCTTTGGAGAGGATTCGCAGTTCTCCTGTTGGAGTGAAGACGAAGATTTCGTCCTCCGGAGGCTGCGGCAGGTCTTCTCCCTTCATGTCGGAAGGATGCTCCAGGGCATAGCGGACGCTTGTTAGCCAGCGGTCGAGGGTGGCCTCGTGGCGGACACCCTTGTAGGCCCAGTGGGCGGCGTTGCCGTTTTCGGCCTCGTAGTCCATGCGCTTAGTGCGTATCTGCACCTCCACATAGGCCCCTCTGGCGTTCTTTACTGTAATATGGAGGCTCTCATAGCCGTTGGGTCTCGGGGTCGTGAGCCAGTCGCGAAGACGCGCCGTGTCTGGTTCGTATTCCTCCGTAACGTAACTGTAAACCTTCCAGCAGAGGTCTTTTTCCAGCACCGGGTCGGGTTCGCAGTCTATTATGAACCGGATGGCGAACACGTCGTAAACCCCCTCGAAGGGTACGTGCTGCACCTGCATCTTGCGGTAGATGGAATAGGCAGTCTTTGTGCGGATCTTGAGCTTGTATTCGATGCCGGCATCGGAGAGTTTCTGCTTCAGGGGCTGGATAAACTCCGTCATGAGCCTTTCACGGTCGCGCTCGGTTGCCTTCAGTTTATTGGTGATGGCGCGGTACTGTACCGGGTCGGCGTAACGGAAGTAGATATCCTCAAGCTCGCGCTTCATGTTATATAAGCCAAGCTGGTGAGCCAGAGGAATATAGAGCATAAGTGTCTCGAGTATCTTCTGCTCCCTCTGGGCCTTCGGAAAAATGGAGAGGCTGCGCATCACCTCCAGACGGTCGGCAATTTTGATGACTGCGACGCGCGGGTCGGAGGAGTACTGGACGATGAGTTTTTTGTAATTCTCTGCTTCGAGCCTGGTGTCCTTAGGACGTATCGTGGAGATGCGGTTGAGGCCTTCCGCCATGAGCCTTATGTCCTGTGGGAAGGCGCTCAAGTCCACTTCGGGATGGATTCTTGTGGCTTCGTGAAGATAAACGGCAGCTACGCAGTCCGCAGGCAGGCCGAGTTCGTCTTCGACGATGGCGGCTACTTTGTCGGGATGCTCGATGAAGGGAGTTCCGTCGAAACGTGTTTCCCCACCAAGCACACTGGCAGCCAGTTCCCGTGCTCTTTTAACCACTTCTTCCATACAGGACAAATATAGCAAAAATATTATTCCGCCGACCTTCACATTGTGGTGCCTTCCACCCTTCACCCCTTATCCTCCGCCTGTCGCGGTCTAGTAAAAGTGAAAACTCACTTTTCTTTCGATTTATAAGAATCATATTCGTATTTTTGCATTGATGAAATTCCATCTCGTATCGGACTACAAGCCTTCCGGGGATCAGCCGGAAGCCATTAAAGAGCTCACCGAAGCCCTGAACAAGGGTGTGGGTGACGTGTGCCTTCTTGGCGTAACCGGTTCAGGAAAGACCTTCACGATGGCCAACGTCATAGCCAATCTTCAGCGGCCGGCCCTGATTCTCAGCCACAACAAGACCCTTGCGGCTCAGCTCTACGGCGAATTCAAGGCTTTTTTCCCCGAGAATGCGGTGGAGTATTTCGTCAGCTACTACGACTATTACCAGCCTGAAGCTTATATCCCGACTACCGATACCTACATCGAGAAGGACCTTTCCATCAACGACCAGATAGAAAAGCTCCGTCTAAGCGCTGCCGGCGCACTTATGTCCGGCCGCAGGGACGTTATAGTAATTTCCTCCGTATCCTGTCTTTACGGAATCGGCAACCCTGAAGACTGGCATGCCCAGACGATTACGGTACGGCGCGGCGAGACCCGTTCCCTCACAGGCTTCCTCTATAAACTCGTGGACGCCCTTTACAGCCGCACTGAAGCTGATTTCCAGAGGGGCACATTCCGTGTCAGGGGCGATACCGTGGATGTCTTCCTCGGCGGTGCAGACGAGGCTGTGCGCATCGAATTCTTCGGAAACGAGGTGGATGCAATTTCCCTTATCGACCCGGTTACCGGGGCAAAAATAGAGAATCTGGACTCTGTGGATGTCTATCCGGCCAACAATTTCGTAACGACCAAAGAGCGCTCCATCGCTGCGGTTTCCCATATTCAGGACGATCTTGTGGCGCAGATGGAATACTTTGAAAGTATAGGCAAACCCCTGGAAGCCAAGCGCCTGCAGCAAAGGGTGGAGAACGATCTGGAGATGATAAAGGAGATGGGATACTGCCCCGGAATCGAGAACTACTCCCGCTACCTGGACGGTCGAAAGCCAGGTCAGCGTCCGTTCTGCCTTATAGACTATTTCCCCAAGGACTTCGTCACCTTCATAGACGAAAGCCACGTAACGCTGCCCCAGATTCATGCCATGTACGGCGGCGACCACTCACGTAAGAGCGTGCTCATAGAGTATGGTTTCCGCCTGCCCGCCGCAGCGGACAATCGGCCCCTTACATTCGAGGAATTCGAGTCTCTCACCGGGCAGAAAGTATATGTCTCCGCCACTCCTGCCGATTACGAGCTCGAGAAATCGGAAGGCCTTGTGGTAGAGCAGGTTGTGAGGCCCACCGGGCTCCTTGACCCTCCAATTGAAGTAAGGCCGGTGGAGCATCAGGTGGACGATCTCGTCGAAGAAATACGCAAGCGTTCCGAAAAGGACGAGCGGGTGCTGGTGACGACCCTTACTAAGAGAATGGCCGAGGAACTGGATGAGTATCTGCGAAAGATAGGAATCCGGGTTCGTTATATCCACTCCGACGTGGACACTACCGAACGGGTGGAAATTATCGAAGATTTCAAGAATGGACTTTTCGATGTCCTGGTCGGGGTGAATCTGCTCCGCGAGGGGCTGGACCTTCCTACGGTTTCGCTCGTCGCCATTCTGGATGCCGACAAGGAAGGATTCCTGCGCACCGCACGCGCCCTTACACAGACGGCAGGACGGGCGGCGCGGAATGTCAACGGTCTGGTGATAATGTATGCCGACAAAATCACTCCTTCCATGGAGCAGACCATTCGCGAGACGAACCGCCGCCGCGAGAAGCAAATGGCATACAACAAGCTGCACCATATAACTCCGCGCCAGGTGGAGACCCACAGCAACGACCTTGCCGGGGAACTGACTTCCGGAAAGATGAATCCCCGCATTGCCGGCGGAACCACGGGCCGCGTAAGCGCTGCCAACTCCTACGACGACCCGACCTACATTCCGAATCCGTCCGATCTTGGCCGCGGAAGCGTAAAAGTGGGCTTCGGGCACGACTCCAAACGCAGCTCCGGCGCCGCCTTTGCTGACGGCAGGGTCAAAGCAGACCTCGCTGCAGTACTTCAGGATCCGGTAATCCGCAGCATGTCCCGTTCCCAGGTCGAGAAACTAATCGAGGAGGACCGTGCGCGCATGAAACACTCTGCCGAGACCCTCGATTTTACCCAGGCCGCACGTTACCGCGACGAGATGTGGGCCCTTCAGGAGTACCTCAAGGTCTGGAAAGACTAGCCGCCCCCGAAGCGACCTGTCGGTCTGCAGAGCTACAGGTGAAAGCAAAACCCCACGACCTGTCGGCCTGCAGGCCGACAGGTCGCACACAGCATGCCATGAGGCGATTAAAAAAACGGGAACCCTGAAAGAAGGGTTCCCGCGGGATTGGCTGCCAGGCGGAGTGCCACCTATATGAAGATGTACTTGCAGATGAACAGTGCGGCAAGTACCCACATAGTGACGGAGATGTCCTTGAATTTGCCGGCGACAGCGTGGCAGATTACATAGGAGATGACACCGAGGAGGATACCGTCGGAGATGCTGTATGCAAGGGGCATCATTATGATGGTAATGAAGGCGGGAATGGCCTTGCAGAAGTCGTCCCAGTGGATGGTCTTCACGGAAGGCATCATCATTACGCCGACGATTATCAGGGCGGGAGCGGTTGCTGCACCCGGAATCGCCAGGAAGATGGGGCTCAGGAACAGGGCCAGGGCGAAGAACACTGCGGTGGAGAAAGCGGTGAGACCGGTACGGCCGCCTTCGCCGACGCCGGATGCGCTCTCGACGTAGGTGGTGGTGGTGGAAGTTCCGAAGCAGGCGCCGCAGATGGTAGCTATGCTGTCGGCCAGGAACATCTTTTCAACACCGGGGATTTCTTCATTGCCCTTGTTGATGAGACCGGCACCCTGATGCACACCGATGATGGTGCCCATGGTGTCGAACATATCGATGAAAAGGAACGTGAACACTATCGCAAGCATGTCCCAGCTGAGGATGCTGGACCACTCGAACTGGCAGAAGATGGGAGCGATGCTGTGGGGGAGTGAAACCACCTTGGTGGGAAGGGTCGTGATGGCAGCGCCTGTTGCGGGATCCTTGATGAAGATTCCGATGACGGCGGTGGCGAGGATACCCCAGAGGATACCTCCGCGGACCTTTGCCATTACAAGACCGGCAGTGATGAAGAGGCCGATTATACCCACAAGGGCCTTGCCTTCGGTAATGTGGCCGAGGCTTACGAGGGTGGCGTCATTGTTGACGATGATACCGGCGTTCTGCAGTCCGATGAAGGCGATAAACAGGCCGATGCCGGCTCCGATGGCCTTCTTGAGGGTTCCGGGGATGGCATCGATGAGCCATGAACGGACCTTCGTAACGGTAAGGATAACGAAGATGATACCTTCGATAAGAACTGCAGTGAGGGCGAACTGCCAGGTCTTGCCCATTCCGAGGCAGACGGTGAACACGAAGAACGCGTTCAGGCCCATGCCCGGAGCAAGGGCGAATGGCTTCTTTGCATAGAGAGCCATGATGAGCGTACCCACGATGGCGGCAAGGGCGGTGGCGGTGAAAACGGAACCGCCGGGCATGCCGGGCAGAGCGCTGAAGATACCGGGGTTGACGGCCAGGATATAGGCCATCGTGAGGAATGTGGTCAGTCCTGCGAGTATCTCGGTACGTACATTGTGCTTCGAACTGTCGAAGCCGAATAGCTTTTCAAAGACTGGTTTCATTCTTCAATCCTCCTTTAGAAAACCCACTTGGTGCCGAGGCAGGGACGTGCATAGAATCCGTCGTAACCTGCGAAATTGCAGGAGAGTTCAACCTCTCCGCCGACATGCAGGTTGGGAACGCCGAAGAGCTTTCCTACATTGTACCAGATCTGAGGCTCGGAGATGAAGACGAACTTGCGTTCCTTGATGGTGTCGGGATCGGCCCAGTTGCACTCTGCGAAGTTAACGACATCTTCGCCCCAGACATCGGCAAAGCCGCTGAAGCGCAGGCCGTCAACGCCGAAGATGTCCTGCATGCCCCATACGAAGGTGAATTGGAGGGGAAGGTCGGAAGTGATCTGGGGATTTCCGGAGACGCTGTAATTCTTGCTGAAGGTCTTGTAGAGGAGCTTGAAGTTGAACGTGTTCGAGAAATCACTGTTGTGCAGGAAGTAGTCGACACCGAAGAGGAAGTTCTGGTTGACGCCCACGAGACCGTTGTACTCTACCTGGAGGCTGAGGGGAGCCACCGGAGTGTCGCCCCAGAAGTTCAGGCAGCGGGCGATTTCCATGTAGCTTCCGCTGGGAGCCTGGTTGGCATTATTGACCTTGGCATTGTAGTCGTAGTCAATGAAGAAGAAGGTGTTGCCCCAGTTGTCTCCGTAGAATCCTTCGAGAGTCGTGGTGAAGTGGCCGCGGTTCTTCCCGAAATCATAGAAGGTCTGAAGGTTGGTCTGCGCCTGCACTCCTTGAGCGAGGGCTAATACTGCAAAAGCAGCGATGAACAGTTTTTTACGCATAAAATGTAATTTATAACGTTGATATATAAAGGGTTGTTTATTTTTCGGCAAGATGCAGGAGCGACTCTATGCGTACGTCTTCCGGAAGGGGAGTCGTACGCGGGCAGTCGGTAATGTCGATGAGGAAGTTGCAGTACACCTCTTTGGGACCGAAGCCCTTTACGAGCCTTATGGCGGCGCCGGCGGTGCCTCCCGTGGCGAGGATGTCATCGTGGATGAGCACCACGTCATCGGGAGTTATGGCGTCGGCGTGGATCTCGATGGTGTCGGTACCGTACTCCTTGGAATACTTTTCGGAAACGGTACGTGCGGGCAGTTTGCCGGGCTTGCGGATCGGGACGAAGCCCGCTCCGAGCCTGGCCGCAACCGCGGCTCCCGTGATGAACCCGCGGGATTCTATGCCTGCCACCTTCGTGATGCCCTTGTCCCGGTAAAGCTCGCAGATGCGGTTTACCAACTCCTCAAAGCACGCGGCGTCTTTGAACAGGGTCGTGACATCGAAGAACATTATGCCCTTGATAGGGTAGTCCGGGACTATCCTGAGGCGCTCAACAATCTGCTGATCAGTCATTTTTCTTTTCTTTTCTCAGGGAAGGATTGATTTCGAAGTCGATGGACATGTCGCCTATCTCGTTGGAGCCGAATTCGTAATCCTTGCCGGGGAGGACGGCATTGAGGATGATGCCCACAAGTGCGGCGACGGCAAGGCCGCTGAGCTTGGTGAAGCCAAGGTCTATGGAACCTGCGCTGCTGTAGGAGATGCCGATGGAGAGCACCAGGATGAGGGCCATCACGAGCACGTTGCGTGAAGACTTGAAGTCAACCCTGTTCTCGACGATGTTACGGACACCTACGGCCGAAATCATGCCGTAAAGCACCAGGGAAACACCACCTATCGTGGCTGCGGGCATGCAGGCGATGAGGGCGGAGAACTTGGGGCAGAACGAGAGGATTATTGCAAATACTGCAGCGATGCGGATAACCTTTGGGTCATAGACTTTGGTAAGGTTGAGGACACCGGTATTCTCGCCGTAGGTAGTGTTTGCGGGGGCTCCGAAGAGGGATGCAAGCGCAGTGGCGAGGCCGTCTCCAATAAGAGTGCGGTGCAGACCCGGGTCTTCAAGATAGTTGATTCCGGTGGTGGAGGATATGGCGCACATGTCCCCGATATGCTCCATCATGGTTGCAAGCGAAATGGGGATGATGGCTATGATTGCGCCGACGATCAGGCCCCAGTTGGGGTTGCTGAATACCGAGATGGCGGTGTTTTCCCATTTGACGGGAAGACCTACCCATGCGGCTTCCTTCACGGCCGAGAAATCGCAGAGTCCGAAGCATGCGGCCACGATGTATGAGCCGAGTACGCCGAGCAGGATGGGGATGATTTTGATCATGCCCTTGCCCCAGATGTTGCAGACGATGATGATTGCGATGGCCAGGAGTGCGATCCACCAGTTCTGCCCGCAGTTGTTGATTGCCGAACCGGCGAGGATAAGGCCGATGGCGATGATGATGGGACCGGTGACGATGGGAGGGAAGAAACGCATCACCTTCTTTGCACCGAAGGCTGCGAAAAGCCCTGCGAGGATGAAGTAGATGAGTCCTGCGCAGAAAACTCCGATGCAGGCATAGGGAAGGGCCTGTGCCTGGGTGAGGCCACCGGCCATACCCATCTGGACGACAGTGGCATAACCGCCGAGGAAAGCGAAGGAACTGCCGAGGAAGGCAGGAACTTTCAACTTCGTGCAGAGGTGGAAGATAAGAGTGCCGAGGCCTGCGAAAAGCAGGGTGGCGCTCATGCTCAGGCCGGTGATGACCGGGACCAGGACCGTGGCTCCGAACATTGCGAACATGTGCTGGAGGCCGAGGGTCAGGGCCTTTCCGGTCCCCAGAGACCGGACATCATAGATTGCTTCGTTCTGTTTCATGATTCTATTCCCATTCTATAGTTGCTGTCGGTTTAGGAGAAATGTCGAGCAGGACGCGGTTCACTCCCTTTACTTCTGCCGTAATCCTTGAGGTGATGTGCTCAAGAAGCGAGAAGGGAAGCTCCGGCACTGTGGCCGTGACGGCATCCCTGGTGTTGACGGCACGGATTATAACCGGCCATTCGTATGTCCGTTTGCCGTCCCTTATGCCGGTGGACTTGTAGTCGGGCACGATGGTAAAATACTGCCATACCTTGCCTTCGAGGCCGTTTTTCGCGAATTCCTCGCGAAGAATGGCGTCGGATTCGCGTACCGCCTCAAGACGGTCGCGGGTGATGGCTCCCGTGCATCTTACTCCCAGTCCGGGACCGGGGAATGGCTGACGGAATACCATGCTGTCGGGAAGGCCGAGGGCTTTGCCGACCACCCTTACTTCGTCTTTATAAAGGAGCTTTACGGGTTCTACGAGTTCGAAGTCCAGCTCCGGGGGGAGGCCTCCAACGTTATGATGGGCCTTTATTCCCTCCTTGCTCTCGAGGATGTCGGGGTAAATGGTGCCCTGGGCAAGGAACTTTATGCCCTGGAGTTTTGTTGCCTCTTCCGCAAAGACATCGATGAATTCCTTTCCTATTATGTGACGTTTCTGCTCGGGGTCGGTCACTCCTGCGAGTTTATCCAGAAAACGGTCCACCGCATCCACATAGATGAGGTCTGCCCCCAACTGGTCGCGGAACACCCTGATTACCTGCTCCGGTTCTCCTTTCCGGAGAAGTCCGTGGTTGACGTGCACGCATACGAGATTTTTGCCGATGGCCTTGATGAGAAGCGCAGCGGTTACGGAAGAATCCACTCCTCCAGAGAGGGCGAGGAGTACCTTGTCGCTGCCTATCTGGCTGCGAAGGGCTTTGATCTGAGCGTCGATAAACTGTTTTGCGAGGTCTTCAGTGGTTATCCTCTGCAAAGATTCGGGGCGAACGTCAGTCTGCATAATACACTACTACTTGTTATAATTTGGTGCCGGTTTTGCTATTGTGAGGTCGTGAGGATGGTTTTCGACAACCCCGTTGGAAGTGATGCGCATGAACCTTGCACTGCGAAGTGCGGCGAGATCCTTTGCACCGCAGTAACCCATTCCGCTGCGCACTCCGCCGAGGAGCTGGTAGATGACATCGGCGACATTTCCCTTGAAGGGGACCCTTCCCACAATGCCCTCGGGGACCAGTTTCATGGCTCCGCTCTGGAAGTAGCGGTCCTTGGAGCCGGCCTGCATTGCGTCTATGCTGCCCATTCCGCGGTATATCTTGAATGTCTTTCCGTTCTTGAAATCCTCGAAGACTTCGCCAGGAGCTTCGGCGGTGCCCGCAAACAGGCTGCCGCACATTACGCAGTCCGCTCCGGCTGCAAGAGCCTTCACCACATCGCCTGAATATCTTAGTCCGCCGTCCCCGATTATGGGAACTCCGCTGCCGGCGGCGGCCTCGGCACATTCGAGTATCGCGGTGAGCTGGGGTACGCCCACACCGGCGACGACCCGGGTCGTGCAAATGCTCCCGGGACCGATTCCAACCTTGACGGCGTCGGCTCCGGCATCAATCAAGCATTTCGTTGCCTCGGCCGTGGCGACATTTCCCACGACCACGTCGATTCCGGGGTGCGCCTTCTTCACTTTGCGCAGGGCTCCTATCACCCCCTTGCTGTGGCCATGGGCGGAATCGAGAACGAATGCGCTCACACCCGCAGAGGCGAGGGCGGCGGCCCTTTCAAGTATGTCCCCGGTAATTCCGAGGGCGGCCGCTACCTTCAGGCCGGCTCCGCTCACTTTAGCAACTTCCGCAGCCTGGGCCTCTATTGACATGTTCTTATGAATAACCCCTATGCCGCCTTCTTTTGCAAGAACAAGGGCCATAGGGGCTTCTGTCACAGTATCCATTGCCGCGGAGGCTATAGGGATGTCGAGTGTTATGTTTCTTGAAAAACTGGTTTTTAGGGAGACTTCCCTCGGAAGTACTTCTGACCATGCAGGTATCAGCAGTACATCGTCGAAGGTAAGGCCTTCATCAACGATTCGTTCGTGGTAAAAACTCATACTAACCGAAATCCGAGGAACAAAGTTAGAAAAAAAATGGCGGACGCAAACTCCGTCCGTCATTTTTTTTCACAAAGTTTTCAACAGTCTATTTGGTGCTGAAAGCAAAGATGGTGTGACTCAGATACTTGTCCCCTGGACGAAGGATAGGGGAAGGCCATTCCGGCTTGTTGGGGGAGTCGGGATACTTCTGGGTTTCCAGGCAGATGGCGGCGCGGTGTCCGTATGTGACGCCGCCCTTGCCCTTTACGGAACCGTCGAGGAAGTTGCCGGCGTAAACCTGTATGCCGGGTTCGTCGGTATAGACCTTGAGGTCGATGCCGGTCTGCTCGCAGTAGAGTTCGGCAGCCACCTTGGAGATGTCACCCGCGGTGTCGAGCACCCAGTTGTGGTCGTAGCCGTGCCCGTTGCGTATCTGCTCGCAATCGGAGTTGATTTCAAGCCCCACCTGCTTGGGAGCGCGGAAATCGAAAGGAGTTCCCTCCACGGGTGCGATTTCGCCGGTGGTCATGAACGTATCGTCCACAGGAGTATAATTGGATGCGTTTATGCAAAGGAAATTGTCCGTAATCGGAATGGTGGCGTCGCCATGGAGGTTGAAATAGCTGTGATTGGTCATGTTGATGACCGTGGGAGCGTCGGTCGTGGCCTCGTAGCGGATGTCAACGGTGTTGTCGGGAGTGAGGGTATAGGTGACGAAGGCCTTTACATGTCCCGGGAAATGTGCATCTCCGTCCGGGGAGTCCATGAGCAGTGTGAGGGAATTGCCGGAGGACTTTACCACCTTATATAATTTATACTGCCAGCCGTCGGGGCCTCCGTGGAGGCAGTGCCCGTAATTGTTCCGGGGAAGCTGGAAGGCCTTACCGTCTATTTCGATGCGCCCGTCTTTGATGCGGTTGGCATAGCGGCCTATGGCGGCTCCGAAATCGGTCTGGTTGTTCTCGGGATAGTACTCCTGCAGGGTATCGAAACCAAGTACGACATCCTTGACGTCTCCGCCGCGGTCGGGAACGAAAAGGGATACGATGCGGCCTCCGTAGGGAGTGATTACAGCCTCGATATCACCGGCCTTGAGGGTGTAAAAATCTTTTTGTTCGGGGGAGCATGCACATATCGCGAAAGCTCCCAGAATAATGGGGATAATGCGTTTCATATCCCCAAATATACGAATTTTATGACAAATTGTCACGGGCACGGGGTTTGACTTTGCATAATACCGGAAAACTAAAACAAACACATATATGGCAAAAGGTACAATAGGCGTAACTACCGAGAACATTTTCCCGGTAATCAAACAGTTTCTCTATTCAGACAAGGAGATTTTCCTCCGCGAACTGGTGGCAAACGCGGTAGATGCGACCAAAAAACTCCAGGTTCTCGCATCCGGCGGAGAATTCAAGGGAGAACTTGGCGACCTTCGCGTTGAAATTGTCCTCGACGAGAAAAATAAAACCCTCAAGATAATCGACCATGGCATAGGCATGACCGCCGAAGAAGTTGACCGCTACATCAACCAGATAGCGTTTTCGTCGGCAGGGGAGTTCCTCGAAAAATACAAGGACCAGAACATCATAGGCCATTTCGGCCTCGGATTCTATTCCGCCTTCATGGTATCCGAAAAGGTTACCATCGAGTCCCTCAGCTGGAAGGAAGGTTCCAAAGGGGTCATTTGGAGCTGCGACGGCAATCCCGAGTTCACGATGGAAGAATGTGACAAGACCGACCGCGGCACCGTCATTACCCTTTATATAGACAAGGAAGATGAGGAGTACGCAAGCAAGGGCCGTATAGCGGCACTGCTCGGAAAGTACTGCAAGTTCATGCCTTTCCCTGTCGTGTTCGGCAAGAAGACGGAGTGGAAGGATGGAAAGGAAGTGGAGACCGAGGAAGACAATGTGGTGAATTCCGTGGAACCCATCTGGACAAAGGCTCCCTCCGAACTCAAGGATGAGGACTATCTCAAGTTCTACAGGGCGCTCTATCCCATGGATGAGGACCCGATGTTCTGGATACACCTTAACGTGGACTATCCCTTTACCCTCACCGGAATCCTCTACTTCCCGAAGATAAAGGAGCGCATGGCCATAAACCGCAACAAGATTCAGCTCTATTGCAACCAGATGTTCGTTACCGACCATGTCGATAACATCGTGCCAGACTTCCTCACCCTGCTGCACGGCGTGATCGACTCCCCGGATATTCCGCTCAATGTGTCCCGCAGCTATCTTCAGAGCGATTCCAACGTAAAGAAGATAAGCACGTACATCACAAAGAAAGTGGCAGACCGCCTGGAGGAGATATTTGGGGAGCATCGCTCGGATTACGAGACCAAGTGGGACAATATCAAACTTTTCATCGAATACGGAATGCTCTCCGACGAGAAGTTCTGCGAGCGTGCAATGTCCTTTGCCCTTCTGAAGAACACCGACGGCAAGTACTTCAGCTTTGAAGACTACCGCAAGGCTATCGAGCCGTCGCAGACCGATAAGGACGGGAAAGTGGTCTATCTGTATGCGAGCAACCTTGAAGACCAGTACAGCCAGATCGAGGCTGCGAAGAACGCCGGTTACGATGTGCTGCTGCTCGACTGTGAACTGGATTCCCATTTTGCCAACTTGCTGGAACAGAAGCTGAAAGACGCCCGCTTTGCCCGCGTGGACTCCGACAGTGTCGAGGGCCTTATTCCCAAGGCCGACAAGGTGAAGCCCGAAATGAGCGAAGACGACCGCAAGGCCCTGCAGGACATCTTCAAGGAAGCCCTTCCCGCTGGAAGCGAATGGTGGGTGGAACCCGAGAACCTCGGGGAGACAGCCCCGGCGGTGCTCATCACCCAGAGCGAGTTCATGCGCCGCTACCGCGAGATGTCGGCCCTGGGAGGCGGCATGAATTTCTACGGAGAAATGCCTGCATCCTATAATATAAAGGTTAACATGGAGAATCCGCTTGTGGCAAAGATATGGGAGTCCCGCAAGACGGTCGAGGACAAGCCCGCCGGCACCGATGCCGAAGGCAAGCCGACTCCGGCGGAAAGCCACACCAGTGCCGGAAAGCAGAAACTCCTGCATCAGGTGGTCGATCTGGCCCTCCTTGCAAACGGAATGCTGAAAGGAAAGGCCCTTTCGGAATTCATCGCCCGCAGTGAGTCATTGTTAAAGTAAAAGAGCTGCCCGGCCGGGCAGCTCTTTTACTTTAACTGTATAAGAATCGTTTGATGCTCATCTTCGGGGTTTTCTCGAAGGGAACGGTTACAATTTCAACCTTAGTTATCTGGCTGTATCCGGGCAGTTTCTTGTTGGCGCTGCGGCGGATGTCCTCCGGAATGTCGGATACGGTTTCGGCGCTGAGCTTGGCGTCGTCAATCGCTTTCTGGTCGAGATAGACGAGGGCTACGAGCTTGCCGCCACGGTCCACGACGACGCTCTCGGCTACATACGGCCTGCTGTTGAGGACCGCCTCCAGCTCTTCGGGATAGATGTTCTGTCCGTTTGCGGAGAGGAACATGGTCTTGCTGCGGCCGCGTATGAAGATGTTGCCGTCGCCGTCCACGGTGCCAAGGTCGCCGGTGTGCAGGTAACCGTCTGCGGTGAACACTGCGCTGTCGGCTTCGGGATACTTGTAGTAGCCGCTGCAGATGTTGGTGCCCTTGGCGAGGATTTCGCCTGCTATATGCTCCGGATCTTCGGAGTCGATGCGTACCTCGGCGCAGTCAACTGCGCGTCCGCAGGAACCGGCGGCGTATTCCCACCAGCAGCGGAATGCAAGCAGGGGAGCGGCTTCGGTCATGCCGTAACCGACGGTGTATGGCAGCTGCATCTTCTTGAAGGCCTTTTCGACATCAGGATTGAGTGCGGCTCCGCCCATTACGAAGTAGCGGATGTTTCCTCCGAAGGCCTCGAGAAGTTTCTTGCCGGCGGCCTGGAAGATGACATTGCTGATTCCCGGAAGCTTGGCCAGGAGGCCGAGTTTCTTGAGGGTGGGCGCAACGCCGCTCTTGTACACTTTTTCCATGACGAGGGGAACGGTGATGACGATGTAGGGCTTGACATCCTTCATGGCCTTGAGCAGCAGCGACGGGCTCGGGGTCTTTCCGAGGTAGTAGATGCAGACGCCGCCGCACAGGGGATAGAGGAATTCATAGGTGAGGCCGTAGATGTGCCCCATGGGGAGCATGCTGACAATGCTGTCTGCGTGTCCGTTGGGAAGATACCTGTGGCCGTAGTCGATGGTGGCGGAGAAGCATTCGTAGCGGAGCATGACACCCTTCGGAGCGCTGGTGGTTCCGGAAGTATAGTTTATGACTGCAAGGTCCTTGTCGTTGTCGGTGGGATAGTGCACGTCGGCGGGACCGAATCCGTCCGGATATCTGGCAGCGAAGTTTTCGTTCAAGTTCTGGTATGCTTCTTCAACCTTCTTTTCTGCAAGGTAAAGGGAGAAATCGCTGATATTGAAGACATTCTTTACCTTGGGCATCTGGGCAATGTCGAGTTTGGGCCAGATGTCTCCGTCGCTGAAAAGGGCGACGCTGTCGGAATGATCGACAAGGTGGTTGATGCTTTCGGGGAGAAAGTCCGCAAGGAGCGGAACCACTACCGCCTCGTACGTGTTGATGGCGAGGAAAGCTATTGCCCATTCGGCAGTGTTGCGGGCGCAGAGCGTTATCTTGTCACCCTTCTTCACGCCGGCCGCCTCGAGCAGCATGTGCGTCTTCTCTATGATGGTGGCAACTTCGGCATAGCTGTATTTTCTGCCGCCATAGTTGCAGATGGCGGGGTCGTTCCAATAAGACTTGACTACCTTCTCGAGTTTGGAAAGATAGTGGGGATCCTTCTCCGAGCGGGGAATGGGTTTGAAATCGGGATGTTTCATATTGTTTGGTTTAAGTTGGCAAAATTGTCGGCGCAAAAATATAAAAGGCTTTTCCGCCAGCAAAGGATAATACTAATAATGTGGTGAAAATTAAGTACCTTTGTGGCGAAAATTCAAAATAAGGGGTGAAAATCATGACCAAAAAACCTATAGTTGCACTCATATACGACTTCGACGGAACCCTTTCTCCGGGAAATATGCAGGAGTTCGGATTCATTCAGGCGGTCGGCAAGACAAAAGAGGAATTCTGGAAGATGAGCGACGGCATAGCCGTCCGTGACGATGCTTCCAACGTGCTGGCGTACATGAAGCTCATGTACGACGAGGCTCGTCAGGCGGGCATCCCCCTCAGGCGTGAGAATTTCCTGGAGTTCGGCCGGGACATAGCCCTGTTCGACGGGGTGAGGGAGTGGTTTGCAATGGTCAATGAATACGGGGCCTCAAAGGGAGTGAAGGTAGAACACTACATCAACTCTTCAGGGCTCAAGGAAATCATCGAGGGCTCTCCCATTGCACGGGAGTTCAAGCACATTTATGCCGGAACCTTCATCTACGACGATAACGGGGAGGCCGTGTGGCCCGGAATCGCAGTGGATTATACGGCAAAGACGCAGTTCCTCTTCAAGATAAACAAAGGCATTTTCAGCGCTCACGACACCAAGATGGTGAACGCTTCAATAGCCGATGACAAAAAACGCATCCCTTACACCAACATGATTTATTTCGGGGACGGGGATACAGACGTTCCCTGCATGAAGATCGTGGGCATGTTCGGAGGTAACCCAATTGCCGTTTACGACCCCGAGAACCATAGAAAAAAAGCAGCGGCGGAGAAACTCCGCCGCCAGGGTCGCGTAAATTTCACTGCTCCTGCGGATTACACCAGGGAGGGCCGTGCCTTCAGGCTGGTTTGCGCCATCATCGACAAGATCAAGGCCGACGATGCGATCAGCCGCCTCAGCAGGCAGGGAAACTAATCACCGAGGGTGGCCACCATCACAGCCTTGATGGTGTGCATGCGGTTCTCCGCCTCATCGAAAACTATGCTTGCGGGGCTTTCGAACACCTCTTCGGTAACTTCCACTCCGTCGAGTCCGAATTTTTGGTAGACCTCTTCGCCGGCCTTCGTTTCACGATTGTGATACGAGGGAAGGCAGTGCATGAACTTGCAGTGGGGATTTCCGGTGGCGGCCATGAGATCGGCGTTCACCTGGTAAGGCCTCAGCATTTCGATGCGTTCTTTCCACACTTCGTCGGGCTCTCCCATGGAAACCCAGATGTCGGTATAAACGAAATCGCAGCCTTGGACCCCCGCTTTCACGTCGTCCGTGATGGTCATCCGGGCTCCTGTCCGGGCCGCAATTTCCTGACATTGGCAGATGAGCTCCTGTGAAGGCCAGAGCGCCTTGGGGGCTACTATCCTCACATCCATGCCCATTTTGACTCCGCCCACCAGGAGGGAGTTCCCCATATTGAAGCGTGCGTCTCCGACGTAGGCATAACTAATCTTTTCGAGCGGCTTGCTGCTGTGCTCCTCCATAGTGAGGAGGTCGGCCAGAATCTGGGTGGGATGGAATTCGTTAGTGAGCCCGTTCCATACCGGGACTCCCGAGTATTCGGCGAGTTCTTCTACGGTTGCCTGCTTGAATCCGCGATACTCGATTCCGTCGAACATGCGTCCAAGCACACGGGCTGTGTCTTTCATGCTTTCCTTGATGCCTATCTGTGAACCTGTCGGGCCAAGGTAGGTGACATGCGCACCCTGGTCGTGGGCGGCAACCTCGAAGGCGCAGCGCGTGCGGGTAGAGGTCTTCTCGAAGATGAGGGCTATGTTCTTTCCGGTAAGATGCTGCTTTTCCGTTCCGGCCTTCTTGGCCTTCTTGAGCTGCGCCGCCAGGTCGAGCAGATAACGCATTTCGGCGGGGGAGTAGTCGAGCAGCTTGAGGAAGCTGCGATTGTGAAGATTGACTGACATTTTCTGTTTATTTGATGATTCTGGTTCCGCAGGACTCATCGCCAAGGGAACCGGCTTCGGTTATTATGCACTGCCCACCGCCGTTTTCCACGAAGAGGATGCCGGCGCGAACCTTCGGAGCCATGGAGCCTTCCGTGAACTGCCCCTGCGCAAGATACTCCCTGGCCTGAGCGACGGTGAGCGTATCCAGTGCCTTCTGGCCGGGTTTGCGGAAATTTATATATACTTTAGGGACATCGGTGAGGATGTAGAATTCGTCGGCTCCGGTCTGGTTTGCGCAGAGAGCGCTCGCGAGGTCCTTGTCAATGACGGCCTCCACTCCCTTGTGTCCCTGAGGAGTATCCACTACGGGAATGCCTCCGCCCCCTACGGTTATGACTATGTGCCCTTCGGAGGCCAGTTCCGACACGATGTCGATATTGTTTATCTTTATCGGTTCCGGAGAGGCCACAACCTTGCGCCAGCCGGCCCCCTTCGGGTCTTCCTTGAAGACGGCCCCGCTTTCAGCGGCAAGCCTGTCTGCCTCTTCGCGGGTGTAATAAGGGCCTACCGGTTTGGTGGGATTGCAGAACTTCGGGTCCTGTGGGTTTACTTCTACCCTTGTGACAATCGAAACAACCTTCCTGTCGAGGGCATGACGGCGCAGCACCCTTTCCATCCCGGTCTCTATCATATAGGCGATACTGCCCTGGGTCTCGCTTCCGCAGAAATCCATAGGCATCGCCGGCAGGCCGCAAAGCTTGGAAGCGGCATCGTGGCGCAGCAGGCCGGCTCCTACCTGAGGGCCGTTGCCGTGTCCGATGATAATGTTGTAGCCCTTCTCTATGAGGGGGCACAGCTGCTCGCAGGTGTTCTCCACGTTGGCGAGCTGTTCTTCATAAGTGCCCTTCTGGCCGCTACGCAGGAGCGCGTTGCCGCCGAAGGCTATCATCGCAAGTTTCGGTTTCATCTGTCTCTTCTTAACGGAAGGGTGGAGCAGCGGAGCAGGCCGCCCATTTTGCTTATCTCGCGGTAGGGGACCGTTTCGACGGTTGCACCCCAGCTCTCCATCCATGCCTTGAGCCTTGTGAAATGCTCTTCCACCACAACTATGTCGGGTGCTATGCTGAAGATGTTGGAATTCATCCAGTACATTTCTTCCTGGGTGAGTTCGAACACGTTCTCCTTGCCGAAGAGTTTTACCAGACGGTCGGCGTCGCGGGGATTGATGAACCCGGGTTTGTAGATGATGGCCTTGTCCCGGCCTACGGGCATGAAGGTGCAGTCGAGATGAAGGATTCCTTCGTGCGGGTCGGTGTCGTTCTTGCACAGATTGAGGGGCATTATCGTCTTTTCCGGGAAAATCATTTTCAGGTAATCCACGGCAAGGGTGTTGGTGCGAGCAGTCTTTATTTGCGGATAGTCTTCGAAGGCGTACTGCCCGAGGAAGATGTAATCGTTCCAGAGCACCACGTCTCCTCCTTCCACATGCACCGATTCGGGGAGATTGTAGATCTGCTTGTAATGTATCTGGCTGTAGATGCTCTCGTATGCGTCAATCTCCTCCTGACGGTCGGGAATCACATTGGAAACCACGATCTTGTCGTCGATGACGAAACCGACGTCGCGGGAGAATATCTGGTTGCAGTCCTTGACCAGTGACGGCCGGAGTATGTCAACATCGTATTTCCGCAGGATTTTCTCGAAGGCGTTCATCTCCGAAGTGATGGCTTCCTGGGTGGGGAACACTCCGTTCTTTACCGATTCGTAGGATTTGCTGTCGTATGTTTCCCCGAGGGTGGGAACCGGTCCGTTGGAGTCCGGGAGCCCGAGAATGACGGCGCGCAGCCGTGAAGTTTCGTTCTGGACAAATAAATCCATTGGTTATAGTTTGTTTATGTTAATGCAAATACAAATATACGCATTTTTTCAATGCAACAAAACTTGTGGCAGGAGCATCTTATAAATGCTATGAAAAGGATTATAGTTGCTATCGTTCTGTTTGTTGGAACGGCAGTTTTTTGGGGTGCCGCCGGCCAGGCTCCAAAGATGGCCTTGAGAATCGGCGTCGGCGGCGCGAGCGGCCTCAGGAATGCCGGAGTTTTCCCGGAATCGGAGAGCGTGCTTTCCCTTAAAGGTATTTATGGTCCCCGCTACGAGGACCCCGATTACACTCCGGTGGGCAATTTCGGGGTTGACTATAAACTTGGCAGACGGGTGGAGTTTTCCCTGGATTTCAGCTGGGGAATGTGCTCGGTGAGCGCCCTGGACGGCGTGACCCGGGAATTGCTCGGCGTTTGCGATGCTCAATCCATCGGCATCGTGCCGGGCCTGCGTTTCCTTTGGCAGGATAGGGAAGACCGCGTCAATGCCCTTTACTCCAGAATCGGCCTGGGCGCTGACGCCATGCTTGTCTCGGACATAGAATCCACAGGTTTCGACCTGCACATGGCTTATGAGGTTGTGCCCATAGGCATCCGTCTGCAGTTTGCTGAGAAAGTGCCGCTGTTTGCATACGGCGAGCTTGTTTTCGGCAGCTGCGTAAACGGGGCACGGCTCGGTTTCGGTTATGCATTCTAAAGAATTTCGGCGATGAAAAAGATGTTTTACATATTGATGGCAGCCGTCCTGATGGTTTCCTGCGACAAGTCCTTTTATGACGAATGGAGCGGAACCTATTCCTATGGCGACATGGCCGGATACGATTACATGTATGCCGTTGCCGGCAGCCTTATCGTTGACAACATAAAGGAGATGGAGACGGCAATCTACGTCGAAGCCAATTCTCCCGGTTCCAGGAGCGCGCGTTTCAACAGGGTCGGTTCTATATGGGATGCCGGCTCCCGCTGGACCGTAACGGCCAAGAGTGCCGTTCTCTCCGGCCTCTTGATAGAGAAGGCCGCCGCCGACAGCACATGGACTCTTACCCGCAACGGAAAATATCCATTCATGGCGGGTTACAACCGTGATGAAGACGGACTGAATTACGGCACGAGCTACAAGATGAAGGTTAAGATGCTCAAGGATACGTCCTCCTTTGCCAGCCCCGACCATTACTGGTGGGAAGTCTCACTCAAAGAATGTTCCCGCAGCGAGGACGGAGGCTACAGGGCAGAATTCACCACTCCGGACGCGGCTCCGCTTGTGTACAGCTATGGTTCTTTCTGTTCCTGGAGCCGTTGCAAGGGTATCCTCGGCATGCAGGTCTTCAAGGATGAGGAAGTGATAGATGTGGCCCGCATGCAGTTCGGTGGCGGCAGCCACGACATCATCTACGTCAGAGGGCTGTAAATCTACTGCACGAAGGCTACGATCTCGCCCTTTACGACACTTTTTCCCTGCTTTCCCGTAACCGCCACGATGCGGCCGGAGACGGCGGGGATTATTTCTTCCATGCCGTACTTTGTCTGCACGTAGCCCGCGGCCTCTCCTGCCTTCACCGGCGTGCCGGAGACGGGAGCGGAGGATGCGTCGTCCACGTCAACCTGCCATAGAAGCTGCCCCATGGCCGGAGCCTGGAGCGGCACGGCATGCGGATACTTCCGAGTGTATTCCTCTATCGGGAACTCCGGCATTTCCACCACGGGACGCTTGACCACGATGGGCGCGCCGGCCTTGGCCCGGAGGTCTTCCAGTTCGGTATTGAAACGCTCTTTGGCTATTCCGCTGCGGTAGTCGCGGTATTGGCGTTCATGCATTGCGAGTTCGAAGAGTTCTTCGTCGTCGGGGCCGCAGTCCCATCCCTCCTCTTTCATCATGGTGCGGAACTTCGGCAGTTCGTCGGGATACATGTCCTGCGGGTTGCCTTCGTAGAATTCGAAACCTTTCTGCCCGGCAAGTTCCACTATTTCCGGTGCGAGCGGGCCGGGAAGCTTTCCGCAGCGGCCGAGTATCATGCCCCAGGTGTCCTTGTCGATGCTGGACCATCTCGGCTGCCCCTTGAGCGTGCTCAGCAGGTTCATCAGGGCGGTGTTCTTTACATATTGGCTGAACGGCGTCACGAGAGGGGGATAACCCAGCTTCGGCCAGATGTACTGCACTTCCTCGAAGAGTTTTACGGTGAGCGCGTCGAGGCTTATTTCCGGCCTTCCGGCAGCACGTTCTGCCGCATTGATCGCTCCCAGGAAGGGTTTGAGGTCGGCCATCATGCTGCCCATCATGCCTCCCGGAAGGCCGCAGCCGACGAGAAGCGAGGTCATTATCTTGTTCTGGGGGTTAATCCAGTAACCGAGGAAATCGTCGATGAATTCCTGGGTAAGACGGCGCACTTCCATGTATGCGTCCATGTTTATGTCCTTCACGAGGAAGCCGTCGGCGCGGAGCATCTCCCTTATGGTGATGACGTCGGGATGGACCTTGCCCCAGCTGAGAGGTTCCACTGCCACGTCGAGCACGTCGGCGCCTGCCCTGGCCACTTCCAGCATGCTGGCCGGAGAGAACCCGGGGCCGCAGTGCCCATGGTACTGCACCTTTATGTGAGGGTATTTCTTCTTAATGTCACGGACCAGTTCGGCAAGCATGCTGGGACGGCCCACTCCGGCCATGTCCTTCAGGCAGATTTCGTCCGCACCGTACTCCACTACCTTGTCCACAATGTCCATATAGTAGGCGACGGTATGCACGGGGGAGAAGGTGATAGAGAGTGCCGCCTGCGAAATCATGCCCCATTTCTTTGCGTACTCCACGCTCAGCCGGAGGTTGCGGTGGTCGTTGAGGCCGCAGAAACTGCGCGCTATATCCACTCCCTGGGCCTTTTTTACCTTGAACATGAGCTCGCGCACGTCGGCCGGAACCGGATTCATGCGGAGGGCGTTCAGGGCCCTTTCCAGCATGTGTGTCTGGATTCCCGCCTTTTTGAAGGGTGCCGTCCACTGCCTGACGGACTTGTTTGGATTCTCGCCGTAAAGCAGATTAACCTGTTCGAAAGCTCCTCCATTGGTCTCAACCCTGTCGAAGCATCCCATGTCAATGATTGCCGGAGCAACTCTCACAAGCTGGTCCACCCGGGGCTGATATTTCCCCGAAGACTGCCACATATCCCTGTAAACCAGGGAGAACTGTATTTCTCGTGCCATTATAGGTCTTGTATATTAAAGTTGTTTATTCTGCCGTCCATTTGGCCTTGACATCTTCCCATTTATAGAACGGGCCGCCGGGGAAGTCCTTCAGCAAAAGGTCTCTTTCGTTGAAGAGGAACCTTACGAGGACGGGCCCTCTGCGGCTTTTGTAGAGCACCATCTGGAAATTGGAGCACATGGGCATCTTTTCCGAGAAATCGAAACGGGCGCCTTCTTCCGGAGGAAGCCCGGACGTAAAGCCTTCGAAACCCGCCGCCGTGAGGAACTTTAGTATTCCGGAGTCGTGGCCGTAACGGAGATCCGCCGAAGGCCTGCCGCTGTCTATCGCAAGACTTGCCCTTTCCAGAATATTGCTCATGAGGCTGTCGCTGGCGGGGATGACCATGTTATGGTAGTACGCAAGGTTGACTGCCCCTGCCGCCTCGGCAGTGTTGTATTCGCCCAGAACTTCGCTGAGTTCGAACGGCTGCAGGGAAACGGCCTCGCGGATAGCCCATGTAAGATAGACGGACTCCATGAAAGAGTGGAAATTTTTCATCATTCCGCGCGCCTTCTCGGGATCTGTGAATAACCTTGAGAGGAAATCCTGTTCGGAGATATGCTGCTTTATATAAGCCTTTTTCAGTTCGCTCGCAGTCGGTCTGCCCGGGATGGCAGGGGGCAGCTGGTTGATGGTGCTCTGATAACGCTTGCCCACATAGTAAGACACTTTGGCCTTTGGAGACAGGCTGCGGATTTCTCCTGTGGACGCAGCCATGCTGATGATGCATCTGCGGTATATGCTTGCGACAGCCCTGACGGAGTCCCTGAATACCTGCGGGAAACGTTTTACCATCCTGGCGCCTATCTCGCGGTGCTCCTGTTCGCCGCGAGGGGTAAGTTCTCCCCAGAGATTGTCTGAGCAGGCTGCCACTTCTTCCGATTTTTGCAGCAGCAGTTTTCCCGCAGGGGTGAGGATGCCTTCCCGGTCGGCCTTCCGGAGTGCTTCGAGCGAATTATAAACATCTTTCCGGAAGCTGAGATGCCGGCATCCGTGGCGTCCGATGTGGCTCAGGTAGAAAGGTTTATAACCCGAAGGTGCTTTTGCCGGTTCGGCCGTCGGAGAGGGGTACGGATGATATACGCCGGTTAGACGGTCCTGTGCCGTGACAAGAACTGCGGGCAGCAGCAGAAGCAGGATTAAAAAACGTTTCATAAACAAAAATAGTGATTTTTTGCGGAAATATTGCCGGGTAAAAATATTTTTGTACCTTTGTAGTCCCGACATGGTGCAATTAGCTCAGTTGGTAGAGTCCTGGATTGTGGTTCCAGTTGTCGTGGGTTCGAGCCCCACATTGCACCCTTTCTGAAAGTGAGAACGGCTTTTTGGGTCGTTCTCATTTTTTCATAATCCATCACAATGAAACCTTGGGAAGCAGAATCACTCGTTTTGCCCGTCAGTCGGTGGAACCCGTATGCTTTTCGCCAGGGGTTTTGATTTAAGCGTTTTCTGTAAATGATTGTGTTGTAGTTCTTTACGAAAATCAACCTGCCTAAACCGAGCAGGTTGATTTTCGTAAAACATTGTATTTAAGCAGTTTGCAGAAAACGCAAGTTGTATCATAGTAAACTTATGGACTGCGGCTTTCAACGGAAGTCCTATAGCAGGCATTGCCGGTACATCAGGTCAAGTGCTAAATGGCCAGCTGACACAAGGTGCTCTTAGCAACTCATTCTACTCAATGGAAGCAGAGAATTGGGGAATACCCTTCAGGCTGAAATATGAGTATAAGGAGGCGCCGCGCCGGTTTTTGCCGTTTGTATCCCAGGCTTTCCGGCCTTATGCCTCGCGGCAGAGCAGGGTGGCCTGGGTGCAGCTGAGCGACGCAACTGGATTGACTTTGCCGTCTGGGTTGAGGGTTTCAAGATTGTAGTTCTTCACATATAGGCTGACGCCATGCTCGT
>CADBSV010000058.1 GCA_902797435.1 uncultured Bacteroidia bacterium | reverse complement strand
GGGGCATGATCCCACGACCTCCGGATTATGAATCCGACGCTCTAACCAGCTGAGCTACCTCGCCATCTGCCCTGTCGCGGCCGGGGCCGTTCCATGGGACTCTTGTGTCAAAAAAAGACCGACCGGAACGCGGCCAGCCTTTGTTTTGGTTGAGATAGAAGGATTCGAACCCTCACTGACAGAGCCAGAATCTGTAGTGCTACCATTACACCATATCTCAGTGTGATTTCAAAAATCGGACTGCAAAGATACAACCGTTTTGCAAAAATGCAAAAAAATAGCTGTATTTTTTGTTACCTTTGTGCTACCATGAAGAATTATGCAATTATCGTAGTAGATGAACTCTACGACTTTATAGACGGCTCAATGGCCTGTATAGGCGCTTCCGACTGTGTCCGCAACAGCGCCGCATACCTTTCCGAAACTGCCGGGAGGCTCCCTGAGGATCAGGAGTCAGGCGGCATGGTGTCGGGTTCCGGCGTGCCTGTCCTCTTTGTATGCGACCATCATCCCGCAGACCACTGCTCGTTCAAGGAGCAGGGCGGACCGTGGCCTGCGCACTGCGTCCAGGGCACCCGCGGTGGAGCTATTGCAGAGCCTCTGCTTCCTTACGTAGAGGAAAGCCTTTGCTTTTATAAGGGAACCGATCCCGGGAAAGAGCAGTACTCCGGTTTCGAAGGAGTCAACGAGGCCGGACAGTCTCTGAATGAGGTTCTACAGCTTCTGGACATAAAGAATGTGGTGGTCATCGGCATTGCCACGGAGTACTGCGTCAGAAACACTGCCGAAGATCTCCTGAGGGCCGGCTACAGTGTTACGGTGAAGGAAGACTGCCTTGCCTGGGTGGATACGGAAGGGCATCATGAGGCCATCGCCGCTATGAAGGCAGAGGGCATACGCTTCCTTTCATGAGGCCTGCATCCTGCATACCGGCGCTTCTTCTGGCGGTTCTGCTGCAGGCGGCGCCGTGCTCCGTAGCCTCCTATGCCGCTTCTTCATCGGCGGCGTCCCGTCCTTCAACCGCTACTCAGCTCCTTGCCGAGCGTTGCGATGCAGACGGCCCTCTCGCCCAGAGCGTCTGGGGTTTCTGTGCCGTCAATCTAAAGGGAGACACTCTTGTCTGGCTGAACCCTGAGCGCCGCATGGTGCCTGCATCGAACCTTAAGCTCATAACCACCGGAGCCGCCCTGCTGGCATTGGGGCCCGGGTACCGCTTCCGCACCACTTTCGCAACCGACGGAATCGTTGCCGGTAGCACGTCTGCAGTAGCGGACCTCTCCAAGTCTTTCCCTGGCAGCGGGAGCCCGTCCGCGGCGGGCAGTTCTGCCGGTAGCGTCTCCCCGGAGGCGGACCTCTCCCAAAATCTTTTGTCCGCCGGAGGGGAGAACCTGCCGGCAGCAGTACTTCGCGGCAACCTATACATCCTTGGCGGAGGCGACCCCATGATAGGAGATATATTCCCTTATTTGCCCAAGGAGGACGAAACTTTTGGCAGATGGTATAAAATACTGTCCGACAATAAAATAGCTTCCATAGAAGGAGACATTGTGGGGGATGGTTCCTGGTTTTCTGCCCCTATTCCTCACCCCGACTGGGGAACAGAAGACCTTGAATCCCGCGACGGAGTCGTTCCGTGCGGGCTCACGTGGCGCGGCCGCATGGGAGACACCATTCCTGACGGCCCTTTCAGCGCGGCGCTCCACTATCTGCAATGGCTTTCCGCCCCGGCATCTTACACAGGCGCCGAAAACCGCAGCGCCGCTTCCGATACCTCCGCGGTGCCCCGCATCGGCGTATCGGGCATCGCCCGCGAATGGACTCCCGCCGACCCGTCGCCCGACAGTCTCACGGTTCTGGGGAGCATAGAATCCTTGTCTTTGGCGGAACTAGCAAGAATAGCCAACTGCCAGTCAGACAACTTCATAGCGGAAACCTTCATAAAAACCATGGGCAAGACCGGCAGAGGCGACGATTCGTACAAATCATCTGCCGAAGCCATGCACAGGGCGCTTTCACCGCTGGGGCTCATGTCCGCGAGCGGTCAGATGCGTTTTGCCGACGGAAGCGGTCTTTCCAGGAAAAACTACGTTTCTCCGGCATTCATGACGGCTTTTCTGAGGGCTATGACACGCAGCCGCGTGTGGCAGGTTTTTCTTGATTCGCTGCCGTATGCAGGCGAAAAGAAGACTACGCTGGAAAAACGTCTTCCAAAGGCTCCTGCAGCCCTGAAGCGTCGCATAAGGATGAAGAGCGGCAGCATGAACGGAGTGCGCTGTTTCAGCGGTTACATACTGCCAGCCGACGGCCGCAAGGAGAACACGATCGTGTTCAGTATCCTCACCAACAATGCCGTGGCACAGGGTTCGCAAGTGTATCAGACAATTGACGCCATGGTGGAGAGCCTGGCAAAAGAAAACGAATAGTCATGAAAAAGTTGATTTTCCTGTTTGCCGTAATGCTCGGCACCCTTTCCACGGCGCATGCCTTGCCGCAGGCGCTGAGCAAGGAAGAAAAAGCCGCACTCGCCGCTGCCCGTACCGAATCCATGGCCTCCTCGCTTGGACTGGAGGGGAAGCAGGTGAAGAAAGTGGGATGTCTGAACAAGCGTTTCGCCGATGTCCTCGGTGAGGAGAAGGTGCCCATAAGGCCGATATACGGCGACCGCACGGGCCCTTATTACGATACCCCGGGGCGTCCGCATCCCAGCGGCCGTAACGGTGTTCCCGGCTCATGGAGCAGGAATCCCGACGGTTCCGCCGATGTCTCCGGCATTTCTGTAGGCCCTGCCATGGATAAAACTGCCTCTTCATCCGCCCCGGAGAATGAAAAGGCGGTTGCAAAGGCGCTTAAGAGGCGGGCAAAATACGAGAAGAAGCTTTCCAGGATACTCACCTTCGAGCAGTTCGGAATCTGGCAGTCCCGCCAGCTTCCTTTCAACGGCAGGTAATTACAGAATGCGCTCCCCGTCAGTTTTTCCTTCGGTCAACCGTGCCGAAGACCTTGTCGCTGTGGTGAGGGAACTGGGTTTCGTGCCCTTTTTCTTAAGTTCCGTTCCCGGCTTTTCAATCCAGGAGATGACTCCCTCGGAGCATTGGTTCAGTTCGTCGGACGAGCTGGGCCCGTGGGATTGGAAAATAGACGCCGTGCAGAGCGGAGAGGTAGTATATGGCAAGTTCCTCAGCGGAGGAAAGGCGGCCTTTGCCACGCCTGAATGGTATGCACATCTTATGAACTGGCGCCGGAGTCTTCCGCAGTGCAGCCCCGACCTTTACGGAAGGAGGGTCCTCGAGCTTGTTGCCGAGCAGGGGACTGTGACAAGCAAGGACATACGCGGGCTTCTCGGCCTTAAGAAATCGGCTGCCGACGGAGTAAGTTCGCGCCTTATGTACCAGACCCGGCTGATAATCGGGGATATCGAAAGGGTATATCGCGGGCCGGAACTCAAGTATTCTGGTTGGCAGCATTGTGTCTTTTGCACCCCGGAAGCCCTCTTCGGTCCGGCTTCGTTCCCTGCTGCTGATAATCAGCCTGCCTTCGGAGGTTTCGTCCCGGAGGCGGCAGATAATCGTCTCGATACCGCCTGCACTCCCGAAGAATCACGCCGCCGTTTGCTCGCGCATCTGTCAGGGTTGCTTCCGGGCGCATCAGAATCATCAATAGAGCGCCTTGTCAAATAAGCAATTTTACCCATTTTTGCGACCAACCCCTATTCAAAAACCCGGGTTAGTCGCATTTTCGCACGAAAACGCTACTAACTCTTCTCAATAAAAAAGAGGCCGGCTGTTTTAGTCGGCCTCTTCAAAAAATGAGATAAACCTTTATTCTGCTTTCTTTGCAGGGGCTTTCTTAGCTGCAGGCTTCTTTTCGGCTGCAGGCTTCTTTTCGGCTTTTGGAGCAGCTGCCTTCTTGGCTGCAGGCTTCTTTTCCGCGGGCTTTTCAGCCTTTTCAGCCTTGGCCTTTGGAGCGGCGGGCTTCTTTGCGGAGGGTTTCTTTGCAGCGGGCTTCTCGGCTGCAGGAGCTTCTTCCTTGGGCTCTGCCTTCTTTGCAGCGGGCTTCTTTGCAGCGGCCTTCTTCACGGGCTCTTCCTTCGGGGCCTTGAGCTCCACTTCCTTGCCTGCCACTACGGCGCTGAGCTTGGAGTAGAGGGCATCGGTGCGCTCCAGGATTTCTTTGCGGAGGGCATTGTAGAATGCTTTCTTGTTGCCTTCTACCTTCTTTGCCGCAGCTTTGTCGCGGAGCTCGTTGTAGAGGTCGATAGCCTCTTCCATGAGCGCGGCGACAGCCTCGTCGCCTACTTTGGGATTGACTGCTACGCAGGTGGCGCAATCTTCGACAAATGCGCTGAGCACGTAGTCGATGTCTTTCTTGATGTCTCTGAGGTTCATGATATTCAGTTATATAATTTCAGATTTGCAAAAATAGCAATTTTTATTCATTTCACGAAATCCCCCGGCCAATTAATGATGAATTCTTTTTCGGAGCAATTCCATTCAGACCTTTACTGCGCAGAGTCCATGTACTCTATTTCAAAGAACTTGTCATGATGACCGATGATGTTTCCTGTCCTCTCCTGTTTGCGTGTGTCTTCATCAATCGCATAGGAGCCATCTTCTGAGACTACGTAATCATACTCGAAGGACCATTCTTCTACATTCTGGCGCCAGATGATTCTGGAAGGGCAGTTTCTGGAGTCTTTTTCTAATATGCAGTAAGCGTCCTCCGAAATATCTGTAAAGGTGCCCTTGTAATGATGCCTTCCTGGTGTGCGGTCATCGTATCCACTGGGGATGGTATGAGACATGCCGCTTGTCCTCTGCTCGATCATGACGTTTCCGAACCTGCCGCAGAGGCCCAACAAAAACAGGGACATGGGGTTACTGTTCGGGTCGGCTAAGGACAGAAAATTCAAATCCAGATTGATATTGGGCTGCGTATAGTTCCGGGAATATTCGAAAGTTTTCTCATGTCCCTCTTCTTCCCACAATATCATCTTTCCGGACTCATCGTACGTTATACAAATGAACTCCTGCTTTATTTCCTTGTCAGATTGATAAACAACTGAAACGTTTTTAACCTTATTGCCTTCACGTTCCACAAACATGACACCTTCGCTGCCATGGGAAATCGAAGTGACAAAGCCGCCATCGCCAAGGAATGCTTCAGCGGTAGACGTTTCGGTGGCTCCATAATATGGCTTAAAACTCATGAGTATAGAGCCTTCTTTGCCGGAATAATCGAATTCAACCCAGCAGGTGGTATCGCCGTTATAACCCCCGGAAAGATCCAGCCAATTTTCATCAATACGTGTCACACGCATCTGGTCGTCATAACTGAAGAAGAGCGATTCGCAGTCCTGCCTGTGATGTTCAGGCAAATAGTCGCTCTCAAAGCCCCAAACGATACTCTTCACGAACCTGTCCGGAGCATAAGGTGCATCCTCGGGATTCTCGGGAGCTCCCGTCTGAGTGACGGAAACCGTAAGACTCTCGTCGCCGCAAACCAATTTTACGTGAGCTGTACGTGGAGCAGTTGATGTGTTTCTATCCAGTTTCAATTCAACTGTATATGCTCCGGCTTCACCATGGTCCGGCTCCACCGCAAGCCACTCGGAATCGCTTGTCGCCGTCCATTCCTGTGGGGCTGTGAAAGAGAGGCTGCCGGCAAAAGCGGCATCGTATGATACCGACTGCTCGATGAGGTCTTTGCTGAAATTGAACACGCTGTCTGTGTTGTCGCAGGCTGACGTCATCAACAATGCGGATGCCATCAAAATGAAAATAACTCTGTTCATACGTGCTTGATTATTCCCCGAAGTACAGGGAAGAGTTCTTTATAAGCTGCTTTCCGGGGGTGTTTCCAAGTATCCTTCTGATACCAAGTATATTGCGTTTGTAGTAGTCGGGCTCGCCCTCGATGAGGGAATTTTCCCGAACGATCTGCGAAGAGTGGATTATTCGTCCCTGCCCGGTGCACAGGGCTACGTGCCCGACGCTGGTGTTCCCGAAGAAGACCAGGTCGCCTGCCTGCATGTCTTCGAATTCCACCGGAACCCCGCATTTAATCTGCTGCGATGCGTCGCGTGGAAGCTGTATGCCCGACATGAAGTAGCAGAATCCGACAAGACCGCTGCAGTCGAAAAGTCCGGAACTCATTCCTCCCCACATGTATGGATTGCCAAGGAAGAGGCGTGCCGTGGCGACCAGGGTTTCGGCTATTTCGGATTCCGCCATTCCCGATCCGGCACTTCCTTTCCGGGCCGCTTTTGCCGCCAGGCTGCCGCGCTCCGACATCCACTGCCGGAAATCCTGTACGTCGGCGGCGGGAACCCAGCCGCTGCGTCCGTCCCAGAGCTGGACGCTGACCCAGCCATCGCTTCCCTCAGAAGGCGAGGGGGAGTCTCCCTTGCGCACAATATCGCTCATGAGGAAATCGCACAGCCTCGGAGCCTCCACAGAAGGTTTGGAATATACGTATCCGTGCTCCTTTATGCAGATATAGCGCCTGCAACTCCGGTAGTCGGCTGGATAGGGGGCGAGGGTAAGTTCGTTCACCCAGCCTTCATAGGGCTCGGGAGTGAGTATCTTTACCCAGTAGCCGCTGCGCTCCAGTACCCTGACCGGGGTGCCCATGCGGCTCTGGGAGACATTCTGTGAAGTATAGGAGGCGGTTTCCCGCATAAAGACGCTACTGGTGTTCACCACCGCCCATTCCCCTTCAGGCAATGCCTGAGCGCCGCTGCAACCGATGGTAAGGGCAAGCAAGAAGATTATCAGCTTTTTCATGTCTGCAAATTTAGTATATTTGCAGAATATGACAAAAAAGCCGATACGGACAATCGCGGCCTTGATGCTCGTTTGCGCGGCGCTGCTTGCGCCCTCGTGCAACATCGTGAACAGCTTCGTTCACGATGACGGCGTAGTGGCAAAGGCCTGCGGACAGAAATTATACCGTTCCACACTCGAATCGTATATCCCCGACAACACCTCAGCGGCGGATTCTGCAAGGATGGCCCAGCAGTACATACGCAGCTGGGCTTCGGAGGTCATCTTCCTGCGCAAGGCGGAAAGGCAGCTCAGCAAGGCGGAGAGGGATGTCACCCGCGAAATCGAAGACTACCGCCGCTCGCTGCTCCGTTACCGTTACGAGCAGCATTATATTGGCGACAGGCTTGACACCCTCATTACCGAGAGCCAGATCGGAGATTACTATGAAACGCACAAGGAGACTTTCAATCTGTCCCGTCCCATTCTCAAAGTGCGTTTCGTATCTTTTTTCAAGGATTCGCCCTACCGGCAGGAGATTCTGGACAAGCTCCCCTCAAAGGACGGAAGCGGTCAGCGGGACCTCGATTCGCTGGCGTACCTTTCGGCCATACGCTATATCGACAATTCCGGAGTGTGGACAGACGCCGCAGTGCTCTCCAGGGAATTCGGTACCGACTGGGAAACGATGATGTCCCAGATGAAGAACGGTTATATCGTGATAGAAGGGGAAGATGTGAGGGCTGCATATGTTTTCCAGAGCATCAGCAAGGGGGTCGCACCTCTTGAGTACTGCCGCCCTGTCATCCGCGACAATATCCTGAGCGCGCGGAAACGCGGCCTGCTTGAAAAACTGGAACAAGACTTGCTTACAGAAGCTCAGGACAAGAAAGATTTTGTTATCTACGGAGAATGAAAAAGATATCAGTAGTTGCGGCCGCCCTGCTGCTGTGCGCTCTGGCGTCGGCCCAGAAATATAGCGGAGTCATCGACAAGACTGTGGCTGTGGTCGGAGGCGAATTCATTTCGCTGGGCGAGCTGGAGCAGGAGGTGCAGATGATGCGTGCCCAGGGCATGGGCTCCGACAGGAACACCCGCTGCAATATTCTGGAGAGCATGCTCCAGTCGAAGCTTTTCCTCATGCAGGCAAGGGTGGACTCCCTGACTGTCAACAACGACATGGTGCAGGCTGAGCTTTCCCAGAGGCTGGACCAGATGCGTACCGCCCTCGGCGGCGATGAGCAGGCGGAAGCTTATTTCGGCAAGCCCATCTACAAACTCCGTCAGGAATGGCAGCAGCAGTTGGAAGACAATTCCCTCATCCAGCAGGAGCAGCAGAACATTGCAAAGAGCATCCCCGGCGTAACCCCTTATGACGTACGCAAGTACCTGGATACCGCCGACGTGGCCAATCTGCCCGTGATTCCGATCAAGTACCAGATGAGCCAGATATGCCTGTATCCCGACAGGGCTGCCGCGGCGATGGCCTGCAAGGAACGCCTTCTTGCAATCCGCGAGCGCGTGATGAACGGCGAGAAGTTCTCCACTCTCGCCCGCCTCTATTCCGAGGATCCCGGTTCCGCCCGCAAGGGAGGCGAACTCGGAATGGCCTCCAAGAGCATTTTCTGGCCGGCTTTTTCAGATGCCGCCATGTCCCTCAAGCCCGGCAGCATCTCCCAGATAGTGGAGACTCCGGACGGCTTCCACATAATCCAGGTTATCGAGAAGAAGGGTGACATGTTCAACGCCCGCCATATCCTGCTCAAGCCGCAGTACACCGCGGAAGATCAGGAGAAAGCCTTCAAGACTCTCGACAGCCTCCGCACCGCTATCGACAGCAGCAAGATTACCTTCGAGATGGCAGCCCGCTTCTATTCGCAGGACATGGCTTCCCGCACCAACGGCGGCCAGATGGCCGACCCCGGCACAGGCAGCGCCTATTTCGAGATAGACCAGATAAAGCCCGAAGACTACGCTGCCGTGAAAGGCCTTGCTCCCGGGCAGATTTCCGCTCCGCTCGTATCCCGCGACAATGAGGGCCGCGACGGCAATCTGGTTTACAAGATTGTCAGGCTCGACCGCATAGTGCCCTCGCATCCGGCGAGTTTCGAGAACGACTACACCGAGCTTCTCTCCCTGGTGGAGAACGAGCGCCGCATCGAAGCAGTGAATTCGTTTATAGACAAGAAGATAGAGGAGACATACATAATCATAGATCCGCTGTTTGCCGGCTGTGACTTCTCACGCAAAGGATGGGCTTCAAAAATAAGGCGATAGTAGTATTTCTGGCGGCATCCCTGCTGGCCGTTCCCGCCTCTGCCCGCGACAACGGACAGAGGGACAGCCTGGTGCGCCTCATAAAGGCCAAGACAATCGAACTCATCGAGAAGGGCGGGCGCAATTACCGCAAGAGCGTTGACGCCACCTTCCTGCACAACGGCACCTATCTTATCTGCGACACTGCCCTCTGGAACGTGGAGGGAAAGGTCATCAACGCCGAAGGGAACGTCAGGCTCATACAGGAGGGGACGATACTCACCTCCGAAACGATGGATTATCTCATAGACCAGGACCTGGTACAGTGCCGGGGAGGAGTGGTGCAGCTCGAAGACAGCAAGCACAATACCCTGCGTACCCGTTATCTCGACTATAACACCAAAGACTCGCTGGCATTCTTCTTCAACGGCGCCTCCATGCGCGACAGCGAGGGGCAGATCATCGAGAGCGACGACGGGAGCTACGATGCCAGGGCGGAGCTGTTTACCTTCAAGGGCAACGTGAACATGTTCACCGACAGCATCTTCATAAAGACTTCGCTGCTCGGTTACGAGACCGCTCCGGGAAGGGCCAATTTCAACGCTCCCATAGATTTCTGGAAAGACGGAAATATGCTTTCGGCCATGCGGGGATGGTACCTCAGGCCCGCCGAAACCTTCTTTTTCACAGGCAGCGTGCACGCCACTTCGGAGCAGCAGGAGGCCTGGTGTGACTCCCTCTATTTCTACCGTATCCCCAACGACATACTGATGCTCGGCAACGCTCAGGTGCAGGACACCACCCGCGATGTGGCCGCCCTGGCAAACCGCATCTGGTATTGCGATTCCCTGTCGATGGTGAAGCTCAGCGACGAGGCTGCGGTGGCGCTTGTCACCAAAGAAGAGCAGGGCCCGGAAGAGCCTCGTATCCGCAGGGATACTCTGTATATGGGGGCTGACACTCTCATTTACAGGACAATACCTTTCTGCCTGATTCCTGCTGCAGATACTGTTGCAGCCCGGGAACGCAAGGCGGACATGCTTACGGATCCGGTGCTGGAATACCGTCAGAAGGCTGCAAAGGCCGCTGCTGAAGCGGCGGCGAAGGCGGCTCAGGAAGCTGCTGAGCGCGAAGGCCGCCTGCTTCCCGGAAAGGGAACGCAGGGAACGGCTCCGTCCCCGGATACCATGTCTTCGGACGCCCTTCCGGCTACATCCGATTCCGTGGGCGACTCCCTTGAGCTTGCGACCGCACCTTCCGATACGCTTTCCGCTCCCGCGGATACCTTCGCTGCCCCCGCCTCCGCTGTGCCCGCAGACACTCTCATAGCACCCGCCGACACTCTCGCGGCGCACACCGATACTCTAGCCGCGCCCTCCGATACTCTCACTGCACCCGCAGATACCGCTGCGGCCCCAGCCGACAGCATAGTCGTCCCAGCGGACTCCACCAAGATAGGATTTCTTGACGCCAAGGGTAACGTAAGGGTATTCCGCTACGACATACAGGTCCGCTGCGACTCCCTGCGATACAACGAACTCGACTCGGTCGCGCGCCTCTACATCAATCCTATAGTCTGGAACGAAGGCAATCGGCAGTACTCGGCCGACAGCCTGCTGGCCCTTGTAATAGGCAACCGGGTTGACCGTGTGGCGCTCGAGAGCAACGCCTTCGTAATCACGCAGGAGACCCCGGTCCTCTACGACCAGATAAAGGCAACGGAAATAATGGCCTATTTCGACAGCACTGCCGCCCTGCGGCGTTTCGACGGCCTCGGAGGAGCCAATTCCATCTTCTTCCTCAAGGAAAAAGAGCGTTTCGGGACTGTGAACAAAGTGGAGACAAAGATGATGTCGGCCGAATTCAAGGACGGAAACCTGGACCGCATCTACTATTTCGATTCGCCTAAGAACGACGTATATCCGCTGGCTCAGCTCAAAACGGCCGACCGCGAGCTCAAAGGCTTCTTCTGGAAACCTCAGCTGCGTCCTACGGGCCGTCTGGACATCACCACCCTCGAAGTGCGTCCCTCCGAAAGGGAGGTCTATGACAGCCATCCTCGTGCCACATTCAAGCAGACGGACAAGTATTTCCCCGGTTACATGAAGGGAGTTTACCAGTCTATAGAGGATGCCAAAAGACGCCGCTCGCAGAGGCCTGTGACCGGCCCTGAAATGTCGGCCGCGGAAAAGACCCTGTCCGAAGCTGCCGACAGTCTTGCTCTCTCAGACAGCCTCGCCGCCTCCGCGGATACCCTCGCTGCCTCGCTGCCCGCCCCTGCCGATACCCTATCAGCAGCGGACTCTCTGGCCTGCGCCGCATCTTCCGGGCCGCTCACAAAGGCGCAGCAGAAGGCTCTTCGAAGGGCTGAGGCGGAGCGCAGGCGCGCCGAACGCGCAGCACGCAGGGAAGCCAGATGGGCGGAACTGGACGCTCTCGATGCCGCAAAGGCGGCGGAAAAGGCTGCTAAGAAGCAGGCCCGTGAGAAGGCGCGGCTTGCAAAGCAGCTCGAACGACAGCGCAGACAGGACAAAGCCGATGAGGCCAAGCTGCAGAAGTATATAGCCAGATATCAGAAGAAAAAGGCTCGCGAAGACGCACGTGCCGCGGCCAAGGCGGCCAAAGCGGCCGCAAAGGCTGCCGCCAAGTCTTCACCGGCAGGAATCCAGGAAACCAATCTCCAAACAAATGGAACCGATACTGAACAGATTTCTCCGCTACGTAGCGGTGGACACACAGAGCAACGAGGAGTCGCAGAGCCAGCCCTCCACCCCAAAGCAGCTGAATCTTCTCAAACTCCTCTGCAAGGAACTCAGTGACTTGGGGGTCGAGGCTACCCTCGACGAATATGGATACGTGTTTGGGCATATCCCGTCGAATCTTCAGCCGGACTCCTCCAAAAAGGTTCCGGCGATAGGTTTCATCTCGCATGTGGATACGGCTCCCGATGCTTCCGGCGAGAATGTCAAACCGCAGATAATCAAGGACTATGACGGGTCCGACATCCCTCTTGAAGGTGTGCCGGGAATGGCCCTTCGCCCGGATGAGTTCCCGGAACTTCTCTCCCACAAGGGCGAAACCATCATCACCACCGACGGAACCACGCTGCTCGGAGCGGATGACAAGGCGGGCGTGGCAGAGATAATGAATGCCGTGCAGTTCATTATGGAACATCCCGAATTCAAGCACGGCCCGGTGTGCATAGGTTTCACTCCCGATGAGGAAATCGGCCGCGGGGTGGTGAAATTCGACGTGCAGCGCTTCGGGGCCGACTTCGGTTATACCATGGACGGCGGTGAGGTGGGGGAACTGGAGTTCGAGAACTTCAATGCCGCCTCGGCAAAAATCCACATCAGCGGCCGCAATGTCCATCCCGGAACGGCAAAGGGCAAGATGCGCAACGCAATCCTCATAGCTCAGGAATTCAATTCACTCCTTCCGGTAGAGCAGAGGCCCGAATTCACCGAAGGCTATGAAGGATTCTTCCATCTCATTTCCTTCAAGGGTACCGTGGAAGAGGCCGACTTCGCCTATATCATCCGCGATCACGACCGTTCCAAGTTCGAAGCCAAGAAGGCTCTTGTGAGCAGCTGCGCAGATTTCATTAACTCACGTTACGGAGAAGGAACCGTAAGCGCGGTTGTAAAGGATCAGTACTACAACATGCGCGAGATGGTGGAGCCCCATTACCATATTATAGAAAAAGCGGCGAAAGCCATGGAAATGGAGGGTATCAAACCCAGGATCCAGCCCATCCGCGGCGGAACCGACGGGGCGAACCTTTCGTTCCGCGGGCTGCCCTGCCCCAATATCTTCGCAGGAGGACTCAACTTCCACGGCAAGTTCGAGTGGGTCCCCCTGGAGAGTATCGAAAAGGCTTCGAAGGTTATCCTGAATATTATTTCTCTTTACGCAGGATAGTCCTTATCATAAAGACTATCAGCAGGGTATAGGGAACAATCGCTATCGCGTCCGCACCGGAGCAGAGCCGGCCGGGCGCGATGCTGTTCCATCCGCTCAGGAACCAGTCCACTCCCGCGAACTTAAGAATTGCCGAAACTACGCCCATGAGTGCGCCGCCGGCGATGAAGCCGCTTGCGATAAGGGTTCCCTTTTCCTGACGGGCGGCGTTCAGTGCCTCGTCTTTGCTTCTGCCGCTCACCAGCAGGCTTATGGCTCCTCCCACAAGAAGGGGGAGGTTGAGGTCGAGGGGAATGAACATTCCCAGGCAGAATGCCAGCGCGGGAACCTTTATGAAGTTAAGCAGCAGGGCGATCGTCGCTCCCACTCCGTACAGCAGCCACGGGGCGCTCCCTCCGTTCATCATGGGCTGTATGACAGCGGCCATGGCATTGGCCTGTGGGGCCACCAGGGCGCCTTCTCCCGTGAAACCATAGGTCTTGTTGAGGACAAGCATCACTCCTCCCACGGTGGCGGCTGCGACAAGCGTCCCGAGGAATTTCCATGTCTCCTGCTTTGCAGGGGTCACTCCCAGATTCGCACCTATCTTAAGGTCGGTTACGAAGCCTCCGGCCATGCTGAGAGCCGTGCATACGACTCCGCCGATAATCATAGCAGCCACCATTCCGGAATTCCCGCGGAGCCCTGTTGCCACCAGTACTAATGCGGTGATTATCAGGGTCATGATGGTCATTCCGCTAACCGGGTTGCTGCCCACGATTGCTATGGCGTTGGCCGCTACGGTGGTGAAGAGGAAGGATATTACCGCAACTATCAGAAGCCCGATAAGGGCCTGCCAGACATTGTTCACCACGCCTCCGAAAGCGAAGAAGGCGAATACGCACAGGAGCGCTATCACTATCCCGGTGACGACGGTCTTCATTTTAAGGTCGCGGTCGAGTTCGTCGGGGCTGGCGGCGGTTTCTCCCTTTTTGGAGAATTCCTTGCCTGCGAGGCCGATGGCGCTCTTGATTACCCCGGCATTCTTGATTATGCTGATTATGCCGGCCATGGCGATGCCGCCTATACCTATATGACGCGCGTAAGTGCGGAAGATTTCGTCGGCGCTCATCTGGGAGACCGTTTGTGTGATTCCGCTGCCCATGAAGTCGAGCACCTGCCCTCCGAAGAGCAGGTTGAACCCCGGTACAATTATCAGCCAGACAAGCAGGCTGCCTATGCAGATTACCAGGGAATACTTGAATCCGATTATGTATCCAAGGCCCAGGACGGCCGCTCCGGTGTTGAGCTTCAGAACCACCTTCGCCTTGTCGGCCACTACGTGCCCTATGCCGGTGAATGCCGTGCTGATGGTCTCTGCCCAGGCTCCGAAGGTGGCGATGGCAAAGTCGTAGAGTCCGCCGATGAGTCCCGCCACGGCGAGGGTCTTGGCGCCTTTGCCTCCGCTCTCGCCGCTCACGAGCACCTGGGTGGTTGCCGTCGCCTCGGGGAAGGGGTACTGGCCGTCCATCTCGCGGACAAAATATCTGCGGAAGGGGATGAGGAAGAGGATTCCCAGCACGCCGCCGAGCAGGCTGCTCATGAAGGTCTGCCAGAAGTTTACGTCGAGACCTAATATATATATGGCGGGAAGCGTGAAGATGGCCCCTGCCACGATTACTCCGCTGCAGGCTCCGATGCTCTGGATCATTACGTTCTCACCGAGCGCCTCCTTTCGCCCGAGGGCTCCGGAAATGCCCACCGCGAGGATGGCGATAGGGATGGCCGCTTCGAATACCTGCCCCACCTTGAGGCCAAGATAGGCTGCCGCCGCACTGAAAAGGACTGTCATCACAAGGCCTACCGACACCGAATACGGTGTCACCTGCCTTGAACCGGATTGTATCTTTTTGCTCATATGAGCGCTAAAATACAAAAAATACTCACCTCTTTCAGTCCCCGGCAGCAAAAAACGGCTTTTATCCCCGCGATTCCCTCACTTGGAAGCGCCTCCCTTGTCCGCCTACAGCTTTCCCTCGCCAGTTCCCAGCCTTCCATCGCCCACATCCATGAGCCCTTCCCGTGTGCAAAACCACCCCTTCCTGCACCCCGGGACCTCTCCGGGTACCCTTCGGGGAGCAAAGCCACCCGTCTGTGCTCCCCGAACCTTCTCAGCGCACCCTCCGGGGAGCAAACCACCCCCTCCTGCACCCCGATTACCATTCGCGCACCCTCCCGTGTGCAAAACCACCCCCTCCTGCACCCCGGGACCTCTCCGGGCACCCACTGGGGAGCAAAACGACCCCTTCCTGCACCCCGATTACCCTTCGCGCACCCTCCGGGGAGCAAATCACACACTTCCTGCACCCCGGGACCTTTCCGGGCACCCACCGGGGAGCAAATCGCGCC